>JBDTWO010000227.1:0-6748 GCA_040006635.1 Chloroflexota bacterium | reverse complement strand
TCGCCTGAGGTTGGTCCATAGACCCGAACCAACGGCACCCCGTTACTGTGTTTCAGTTGAGTCAAATTACTCAGCAACCAGCCGGTCAACGCATGGACGCGTTCATGGATCACATCATAGCCGATCGACTCGATGTGCTTGAGTCCTATTTCAATCGCAGGGATGTTCAGGTAATCGATCGTCCCATCTTCGAATGCGGAGGCGCCCTCAGCCATGTAGTATTTATCGCCCTGCACCGATGCGACTGTGATCGTCCCGCCCGCAAACCATGGACGATGTAATTTCGCCAACGCCTCTTTGCGTGCGATCAAGGTGCCCAGCCCGGTTGGATAACCGAACATTTTATAAAATGAGACTGGCACAAAATCAGGCTTGACCTTACTCAAATCCAGCTGACTGGTTGGGACATATGCCGCCACATCCAGCAACACATCCCAGCCATATTGATGCGCTTCCTCGATCCATGCAAGCGGATGTTTAACAGATGAAAAGTTCGATTGAGCGGGATAAGCAAAAAGGTTGTGTCCGCTTTTCGAAGGCTGAGCCAGTTCGCGGCTGAGTTGCGAAGCGTCCACACGCATGTCTGGTAATGCGACCGGGATGTAAGTCACATCCGCGCCACGCACGTGCGCGAATTCCCGAATCCCATTGACCGAGTTGTGATTGTCGAACGTCAAAAGATAACGCCCATTTGAAAACGGATACGACTCGCCAATCAACTTCAACGCGCCGCTGGCATTCGCAGTGAAGATCGCCAGATATTCATCGGGGTCGGCATTGAAGAATTTCAAAATATATTCGCGGGTATGTTCAACAAGGCGAGTTGCCGCCTGTGAAGTGGGATTGCTCGAATGCGGATTGCCAAAGACGTGTTCTGCCAAAAGTTTGTTATGGCGGCGCAACTGCGACTCAGCATACAAGCCGCCGCCGGTGTAATCGAGATAGATATGCCCGCCCGCATCGAGGCGTGCATATTCCGTGGCGCGCAGATCATCAATAATGTGCGTGGTTGGATACGCTGGATATGATTTTAGAAAAGCGACAAAATCGGGATCAGGCTTGGTCATAATAGACTCCTGTGCTAATTTAACCACAGAATTTGGACATCGTCATTGCGAACGCCGAAGGCGTGAAGCAATCTCCAACCGCGCATGCGAAATTGCTTCGTCGGGAAAAACACCCTCCTCGCAATGACGGGATGTGAGAGACTATAATACTCGTATGCCTCGCATTTGTATTGTACCGCGTGTGGAAGGACTTGCTGGTGTTGCATCCTTTCGACTCAAATTCGAAAACGGACTGCGCGCCAGCGGCGTAGAAGTGACCAACGATATCACCCAGCCCTCGGATGCCGTTCTCGTTCTCGCTGGGACGAAGAACCTGCTTCCGTTATGGAAAGCGCATCGGCGCGGACAGCGGATCGTGCAACGCCTCGACGGCGTCAACTGGGTCCATCGCGTGCGTTGGGCGGGACTGCGTTACACCGTGCGCGCCATTTATGGCAATGCCAACCTTTCATTTATTCGCAGACGTTTGGCAGATAAAGTGATTTATCAAAGTCAATTTATAAAAAGCTGGTGGGAAGATTGGTATAAGCCAGCGCGCGTCCCATCATCCGTGATTCTAAATGGCGTTGACTTGGATCAATATACACCGCAAGGTTTACATGAACGTCCTTCCGGTCATTATCGCATTCTGATCGTGGAGGGGAGTATGTCTGGGGCGTTGAACTCGGGGTTATATAGTGCCATCGAGCTTGCTACTCTTCTTTCACATAAACACAAGATCGAGTTGATGATCGTCGGTCGGGTTGACAAACAGACCCAAAACAAATTGGAACGTCAAACCGCATTTCGCCTCAAATTCATGAATACCATTCCACGCGAACAGATCCCATGGATGATGCGCTCGTCACATGCTTTATTTTCCGCAGAAGTAAATCCGCCTTGCCCCAATTCGGTGATCGAATCTTTGGCATGCGGACTGCCCGTCATTGGCTTTGACACCGGTTCGCTCTCCGAAATCGTACAGGGAGATGCGGGCAAGCTCGCTCCGTATGGCGCCAATCAATGGAAGTTAGAAAAACCAAACATTCAAGGTCTTGCAAATGCGGCAGAAGAAGTTTTGGAAAATAATGATCACTTCCGAACAGCCGCGCGTAATCAGGCAGAGACAATATTAGGTTTGGACAAGATGGTAGATGAATATCTCAAAGTATTACTCGGCTAGGAGGCACATATGTCCAACGATGAAATCATCGCATTCTTGAAAAAGCATTTGCAGTCCATACAAGAGAACGATACCAAAACCTATTACGAGACAACCGGTGAAGACCTGACGCTCTACGAGTGGTGGATTACCCCGCACCGCATCGACGGACTGCCCTTCCACGAATTTATGATGGGTGCCAACGAAAAACAAGGGACAACCTTTGGCGCGGAAGGCAAAGCGAAATCTACGACGCGCTATGACCTGTCCAATTTGCATATTCAAAACTACGGCGAGACTGCCATCGCGAGTTATACACTTCTGATCAGTACTGCCTCGCCCGAAGGTGTAAAAGTGGCGTCGCACAATGAGAGCCGTGTAATGGTGAAACAAAATGGCGCATGGAAAGTTGTCCACGTGCACAAGTCACCCGCGTGGCAGGCTCCGCACATTCCTGCATGACCCGTTTCCCCGGCAAACTCGCTGTACAACAACGTGTGCTACCGAATTATCGCGCGCCGTTCTTTGACTTGCTCGCCTCCGCCTGTGACGGTGGGATGAGTCTGTTTACCGGTTTGCCACGTCCAATTGAGGGAATTGCGATTGCGAAGGAATTAAAAATTGCGAATTACAAATTAGGGGAGAATATTCATTTATTTGACGGCGCATTTTACTTGTGTTATCAACGCGGATTAATGGACTGGCTCAAAGATTGGAATCCCGATGCGTTGATCGTCGAAGCCAATCCGCGTTATCTCTCCACATCCTCCGCTGTGAAATGGATGCATCAACACAATAAACCTGTCATCGGTTGGGGACTTGGATCGCCGCCCATTAGCGGATTCCGCAAACAGAGAAGGTCTTCATTCATCAGCCAATTTGACGCGCTGCTCACCTACAGTCAACGTGGCGCGGATGAGTACACCGCGCTTGGTTTCCCTCGCGAGAAAATCTTCGTCGCATATAACTCCGTCGCAATGCCGCCATCATCACCTCTTCCATCTCGACCTTTGACTTTCAACGTTCAACCAGTGATTTTATTTGTTGGTCGCCTACAAGCCCGTAAACGTCTCGATTCATTATTCCGCGCGTGTGCAGAAATAAAAAACGTAAGGCTGGTCATCGTCGGTGATGGACCTGAACGCGAGACGCTCGAATCGCTCGCCAAGGAAATCTATCCGAGCGCGGAATTTATCGGGGCAAAGCATGGAGCGGAGCTAAAGCCTTATTTTGATGAAGCAGACCTCTTCGTCCTGCCCGGAACCGGCGGACTCGCCGTCCAGGAGGCGATGAGTTATGGGCTGCCAGTCATCGTCGCGCAGGGGGACGGCACGCAGGATGATCTGGTCAGAAAAGAAAATGGCTGGCAGATCCCGCCCGCTACGCGTGATTTTGACGCGTTGATCTCAACAATAAAAAACGCGCTATCGGATGTAGCGCGTCTGCGAAGGATGGGGACAGAATCCTATCGGATCGTGAAGGACGAGATCAATATTGAAAAGATGGTCGAGACGTTCGTGACCGCGTTGAGTACGCTAACCTGAAAACGACTTGACGGCATCGTCCATGTTGTTGTAGACAAGTATATTTTGCATGAACCCGGTGATATTCAGGACGTAATAGATCTGCGGGTTGGGACAAACCAGTTTTAGATAGGGTGATTTATAAGGCTCACCACCATGCTGGTGCATTAACTCTACATCACTGGGCGGCGTGAACAACTTGAAGATCGCCTGGATCGCACGCAAGCCCGCACTGGAAAGCATGCTCACATTCGAGAGGTCCAGCAACAGATGTTGACCCCCATCTTCACGGATCTGGCGGGCGTGGGCAAGCAACTGAGGTTCAGTGCTGCCGTCCAGTTGACCGTTCAGATGCAAAATGGCTGCCGATACATCCCCCTGAACTAGCGATGCAGTGATGGATAGTTCGCTCATAATAACTCCTTTGGTGTTACTACTATACAATTTTTAACTACAAAATACAAGTAGGGGCGAAGTTGTCTCAGCCCTATTTTTTTTCCGCGTTCACCCACATCTGCATCCCGTCGGTTGCGACTTCGATCCAGCCGCTCTCGTCGGTGCGCAACAACGAATAATCCTTTACAGCATCCAGTACTTCACCATCGGGCATGCCATTCGGGTCGGCGGCATCTACACTTAAAACAACCAACTCGGGGTTTAGGTTCGTTATCCATTCAGGCGGGTTCGACGGGGCATACCCGGAATCCGCCAGCGACAACACACTTACCGGTCCCACCTCGGCGCCATTGCGCAACGCATCCAGTGCATCGAGACTCATGCCTACCGGCAGCAACGCGCGGAAGTTTTTATATTCGATCAATAACACCGCGCCGCGCGGACCCACAGTCAGCACCTTCAGCGTGCCGCCATCACCCAGATCCAACACATCGCCCACTTTTGCATTCGTCACCGGCACCTTGTTCGTGGTCAGATATTCTTTCAACACCAACGACGAAAACGAAGCCTGCGCATTACCGCTCCACAGCACTTGATCAGGCGAGTAACGATCCAGCAAACGCGGCAACGCGGCTACTTGATTCTCATCGGTTCCAGCGACCACGAGCCAATCCAATTTGCGATTGAACACCGGCAGACGTCTGCCTAATTCATCTGATAATTTTGTAACACTCTCTCCGCCATTGACCAGCACATACTTCCCCTCTGTGGTTTGGATGAGGACTGCATCCGCCGAGCCTACATTCAAAAACGTGAGATGCAAACGACGATCTGGAAGTGAAGCCGCCGCACGCCACACCAACGCTAGACCAATGAGCAGGATGACGAGCACGCTTCCGACTCCCACCGAGCCTGCGCGCTGTCCGAGAGTCCGCATCCACTCTTTGAAACGGGACCAACCTAAAGTCACAGAAAGAAGCGCCGCGTAAAACAGGACCACGAACCAGATGGACAGATTGCCAAGAAACAGCGTCCCATGCGGTACACGGTCAAACAACTCCACCATGCGGATGGTGTACAAAACAAAGGGATACGTGATCCAAGCTGCGACCTGACCCGCCGCAAACCAGGCGTGACTCAACAACACCGCCAGCCCGCCCAGGACCATCACCGCCGGTTGCGGCGGCAGAATGAACGGATTGGCGATAAACGAAACGAGTGAGATGCGTTGGAAGTGATATGCCATGATGGGAATTGTAGTCAATTGCGCCGCCAGCGTGAGGAGCACAAATTCTGAAAAGAGTTCGGCAAATTTTTCTGCCGCGGAAGTTGGGAAATATTTGACGATGATCGTGTTGGCAAATTCTGAGAACGGCGTGGCATATAAAATGAGACCGAGCGTCGCGAAGAACGAAAGCTGAAAGCCCACATCCCAAACATACAGCGGATTCCAAATACACATCAACCCAGCAACAACGAGTAATGTATTAAGCCCAACCTGACGCCGCCCGACTTGTTTTGCAAAGAGTGCGAGGGTGCCCATCAATGCCGCGCGTACCACTGCGGGAGTCGCGCCAACAATGAATGTATATAAAGCAATGCCGAGAATGGCAAAGAACGCCCCGCGCCGATCCCCAAACATTTTACTGAAGAGCATAAAGAAGATGCCCGCGATAATACTGATGTTGAAACCCGATATGGCAATGATGTGCGCTGTGCCAGTATTCTTAAACGCTTGCTGTAATTCGTTCGTCAGACCCGCAGGCACGCCCAGCAAAATGCCCGCGAGCAGCGAAGACTCTGGGTCGGGGAACATGCGATAAATATTATCGAGCGATTTCTGCTTGAATTTATATAACATCGCAATAATCGGATTACCGCTGTTGCCTGGCAGAACAGTCACTTCGCCGTTGGATATGTAAGAGAAAATATTCTGCGCAGCAAGATAGTCTTGATAAGAGAAGTCTTCGTTGGATGGCGGGGTCTTCAATTTGCCGCGCAAACGCAAATTGTCGCCATAGTTATAGATTTGGTTGTTTGGCACGCGCGCGAGGATCAAACTATTTTCGATGGGCAATTCGCTATCGCCTGTATCCACGGCAGTGACTTTCATACGCAGGTTGGTGTAGGTGTCACGATAATCAGGCGGCTCGATGAGCGTACCGGTGATCAATAGGTCATAATCGCGATCGTTGTAAAAAGCGATGTGAAAGGCGTCGAATTTGGGAATCGTTTTTTGATAGCGTGCCGCGCCGAGGGCAAGCGCGAGGAAAAGGATGAAGGCGAAAGGCTGAAGGAAAAAGGAAAAAGATGAAAGGCGAAAGAGGCGGGCGGCAATCGCAAGAATGAGAAAGAGTCCAGCAAGTCCCAGCCAAATCCAAATGGATAAAGACACCAGGCTCCCCACAACGATCCCCGTCAGAAAGACAAGCGAAATCCACATCAGCGGAGGCTGTGTGGTTAATTGCTCGCGTAAGGATGTAGGAGGATTAGCCGCCTGCATAGATGCCTTTTATCATAGCATGGAATTGATGGGTAGGATACAATTTTCTCAATGCTGCAATCTAAACTCATTCTCGTTACTGGCGCCACCGGCTACGTGGGCGGACGGCTCGTGCCGC
>JBDTWO010000226.1:0-6937 GCA_040006635.1 Chloroflexota bacterium | reverse complement strand
CGGCGGGGATTATAAAGGATTACAATCTTTCTCGCAAGTTTTTTAGTTTACACGTTGTCTGAACCACGGTGGAAAATCCTATGTTACGAATTGCGATGCTTTCTTATCACACTTGTCCGCTGGCGACGCTGGGCGGCAAGGATACGGGCGGGATGAATGTCTACGTCCGCGAGTTGACGCGTCAGTTGGGGCACATGGGCATCCATGTGGATGTGTTCACGCGCTCCCAGGATGACCATGTGCCGCATGTGCTACATGAACTCGGTTATGGCAACCGCGTTGTGCATGTGCCTGCTGGACCGGAGCATCCTGTATCCAAGCAGGCGATGGCGAACTACATTCCGGAATTTGTGGACGGTGTCAATCAATTCGCGCTGGAAAAGAATATCAAGTACGACATCATCCACAGCCATTATTGGATGTCTGGGATCGCCGCCGCGGCTCTCTCTGACCTTTGGGCTGGTACGCCGATCGTACACATGTTCCACACCTTGGGCGAGATGAAGAACCGCATTGCGCGGACCGAGGCAGAACGTGAAGGGTCGTATCGGCTCGATGGTGAGAGGCAGGTCCTCGGTCGGGTTGACCGGATCACCGTCGCCACTTTGGCTGAGCTGACGCAGTTACGTTTCCTCTATAAAGCGGATCCGAATAAGATGGTCGTCATCCCGCCGGGCGTGGATGTAGGTCACTTTTACCCGATCCCATCCGATGAGGCGAAGACCTATATTGGGCTCAAACCAGAACATCGCATGATCTTGTTTGTGGGGCGCATTGAGCCGCTCAAAGGCGTGGATACGTTGATCCAGGCGATGGCGTGTTTGGATTTGAAGGACACTTCGCGACCAGTGCATCTCGCGATCATTGGTGGCGACCCGTCTGCCAGCCCGGAGCAGATGACAGTGGAGATGGCACGTTTGCAAATGTTGTGTGAAGTGTTGGGGCTGGATCAATCAGTGGTGTTTTTGGGCAAGCGCGATCAGGATAAATTGCCCTATTACTATTCCGCCGCGGAAGTGCTGGTGATGCCATCGCATTACGAATCGTTCGGCATGGTGGCGCTCGAAGCGATGGCATGCGGCACGCCTGTGATCGCATCGGAGGTGGGTGGGCTGGCGTATTTGGTGCGCGATGGTGAGACCGGCTTTACGATCCCCGCTGAAGAGCCGGATACGTTGTGCGAAAAGTTGACTTGGCTGTTGAATGACGCCGATTTACACGCCACGATGAGCGCCAATGCGGCGGCGTATGCGCAGGACTATGCGTGGGAGAAGATCGCGAAGCAGATCGTGGCTGTGTATGATGAGTTGATTAATTAAAAGACTTATGTCACTCTGAGCTCAGCGAAGAGTCTCTTCCTTAGTGCGAGAGACTCTTCGGTCGCAACACCCGTTCCCTCAGAGCGACATGTGCTGTAGAGGCGAGTTCTCACAAGGCTCAAGCATTTATATTTCTTTTGCGTCTTTAGGCAAATTCTTGATCTTCCGTAAATAGCCACTCACATTGTTATCATCCTCTTGTGGATATTGAAACCCGAAGTTTTCAGCCACGATTTTTGCCATGTGGCGAAAAAGATGTCCCATGATGAACAGAGATTCCCAGATGTTTTCGAAATTCGAATCGGAGTATGTTTTTTCAAGGTCTAACCAGATCTCTGGTTCAACATTGCCTTTGATATATTTCCCTGATTTTCCCGGCGATTTTTTGAAATCGGTTTTGATCCCAAAATACCAGGTTAGCATTTTCATTAATTGTTCCCTGATCGCGGTATCCTGAAAATATTTGGCGTTGGTGAGTTCGCCGCGCCACAGTGCTTTTGCCACATAGGGACTGACCCACCAGAATTCGTTGCAACAATCCTGGAAGAGTTTCTCGGTCGGTGCTTTGGGTAGGTAAGCTTGATCGCTTGCTGGCGGGACTTCATCAAGAATGTCGTCTTTATCGAGCAGAACAATTGTGAGACTGTCATCTAATACGGATTTGAGCTGTTCGACTGGATAGAAGCTCAGGTCGATTCGGTTGCCGTCTTTGAATTGCATCAGGTAAGTGTAATGTCCGTTGTTCTCAGCAGGCGGGTCTTGCATGTTCTCCGGTTCTTGTAGGATCAGGATCTCGCCGAAGTAGGCTGGGATATCTTCGTTTCTCATATACGGCGTCATATCGTTGACGAGACAGACGATATCGAAATCTTGAAATAGATCTTTCGGTGTATTGGGATTTGCCCGCGAGCCGTTCATCACAACCGCGCGGATATTCTCATCGTTCTCTGCAAAATCCAGGATCAAGTTAAGCATTGCCTGTTCACTGCGCATTTCAGCCTCGTTTGTTAATTTGTTGAATGACTTCGACCGCGCGTGCGATACCGTCTTCGGCTTGAATCTTTTTGCCTAACTCAGCCGCACGCTGACGCATGGACCGATCGGTCACAGCGACTTGGATTGCCTGCGCGAGTTGTGTGGCGGTTAATTCTTTGCGTGGAATGGGGGCAGGACCGACGCCCAAATCTGCGACACGCCCTCCCCAATAGGGTTGATCGGCAAAGAATGGAATCACGATCGAAGGGACTCCTGCTCTGAGCCCGGCGGCAGTTGTCCCGGCGCCACCGTGATGGACAACAGCGCTAACGTGTGAGAAGAGCCAGGCATGTGGGATCGAGTCGCTCATGAAGACGGAGTCAGGGAGATGCTGTTTCTGTAAGCCGCCCCAGCCTGAAAGTAGAATGGCGCGTTGATTTGTTTCCTTCAATGCCTGGACGACAAGGTCCGTCGTCTCTTCTGGTTTGCGCGTGGTCATACTTCCAAACCCGATATAGATGGGGGCGGGACCGGCTTGCAGAAAATCGAGCAGGTCTGCGGGCGGAGTCCAATCGTCGGCTGAGTCTAAAAACCAAAAGCCGGTGACGTGATCCGCGGCGCTCCAATCGGTTGGCGGTGGGATGACGGAGGGACTGAAAGCATACAGCGTAGGTAAATTTTTCAGATGAACAGAATCAAACGGACCGAGGAAGGAAGCGGGAGGTAATCCAAGAACTTGTCGGCGTGACAGCGTGTCCGATGAGCGCGAGCCCTGCCACATCATTTGCCTCGTCAGTTGATGTGACAAGCGGTTGAACGCGCCGCCCAATTTGAGGGACTGCGGCAGGAGCGCGCTGGGAAAATTTTTCGTGGGCGTAAATGGGACGAGATAGGTTTGAAGCACGGGGAGATTTAATTTTTCGGCGAGCGCGAGACTGATGAATGAACTGCCGATGCCTGCGATCAACAAGTCCATGCCCTGACTGGCGGCGAGACCATCCTCTGCCCATTGCACGGCGGCGCGTTCGGCTTCTTTGGCGGTGCGCATCGTGATGGCGATGAAATTGCCTTTCTCTAAAAGCTCACGCATCTCCGGGCTTTCGACCACATCCTGCACGTTGCCGCGCATGTTCCAAAATTCCAGCCCGTGTGATGTGACGAGAGTTTCGAAGTTCTGATGCGTGACCAACCGCACAGCATGACCAGCTTGTTTCAAGCCCTGACCTAATGCGATATAAGGCTGAACGTCTCCGCGGCTGCCGAGGGCGATGATGGCAATGTTCATTTAATTATGAAGTCCCTGTTCCGATACTTGGATTATGTGTTGGAGAAGATCGTGAAGCAAATTGCGGGAGTAAATGAAGCTTACGCAATTGCATTAACCTGGTTGTATGACTGCACCCACTTGCAGAAGCGCCGAGAGGAGGTCGAAAATATCCCAGTCCTCGACAATTCTGCCGTCTTGAATGCGACAGTGATATACACCTGTAAATTTGGCTGTCTTGTTAGTTGGTTTGAGACCGACGAACTTGCCCTGTTGTGTTCCTTCCGCAGTGAGATAGGCGGCGACCATTTCATCCTCAGCGATCATGTGAACGATGTTGTACTGTATATCGGGAAATGTTTGCAAGACCATCTCAAACCCCAGCTTGAAGCTTGCAAAATTAATGTCCGCACCCCGGCTGGTGTGGTGGATGTAGTTCGATGAAACCATATCACTCAAAGCGTCGAGTGAGTGTTGATTCCACAGATCAAACCATTGACGAACGATTGCTTTATTGGCTTCAGTTGTAAGCATACTTTACCTCTACAGTGCAAGTTTATGCGTGGGCGAAGATCGCGAAACAAATTTTGGAGTTGTATCAGGAGTTGGTGAAGTAGTGAGACTGAACGTCTCCGCGGCTGCCAAGGGCGATGATGGCAATGTTCATTGATGAGGGTGCCCTTTTTTGTGAACGGTGAAAATTTTAGTTAGTATAGTGCGGACTACTTATGTTAACCGATATTATGACATAAGAAATGATAATCGTTTCTGCCATACATCCATTGCGGAATCACCAATCCAAATCAGGTGCGTATCGGATGGCACTTCATAAAGTTCACAAGTCGCAATTTCACTAGCAACTCGCCGAGCATTATTGGGCGACACAGTTTTATCATGGGGTGAATACATCACTAGTACTGGCTTGGTAATTGTAGCCAGATTATCCACCTTGTGTTCAATATCGTTTAGAAAACCTGTGCTTGCTTGAGAAGTCTGGATCATACGTTTGACAAAGGATAGGTCGTCTTGGCTCATCCTTTTAATGACCATGTTGGCATCAAGAACTGTCAAATCGTGCAACAGGGCTTTTATGATTACAGTTGGGAATAATTTCAACAGCATGTGCATGATCGCCCAAGTTGTTTTTGCAGCGCCTCCAAAACCAATACGTGAGACCCTTTTTATTCCCTCGTCCCAATCGGTTGCAACTGCAGACTCCAAAATAAGTTTGCGTACGCGACGCGGGTGCTGCTGCACGAATGCCAAGGCCGTTGGACCTGCTGCCGAAATACCTATTATATCTACTGTTGATATTTGCAACGTATCAAGTAAAGCAGCGAGAGCGTCAGCTGCTATTTGTGCGCTTTTGCCCACCTCAGACGGAGTGCTATCGTAACCTGGACGGGATGGAGTCAGAACGGAGAAACTATGCTCGGTCAATCTCTCGTGAGAAAGACGTGTATCTCGGCTGCAATGTCCGCCATTCAAAACAAGGACAGTTGGACCACTGCCTTCAAAACGATATTCGATCAAACCTTTTGAGGTTCTGGCAATATTCTGTGTCATTCATGACATCTTTGATTTATGGATAAAGTTTTGGCTGCCCAACGAATTAAGGATTGATGCGGCGATACTTATTCTTTCATCTTTACAAAAATAACCGGCGCACCGGCGATCTCCTGTGAGCGCATCTCGAATTGATTCAGGTTTTTGATCAAGCGTGAGAGTTGTTTATGTCCGTAGGTGCGGGGGTCAAAACTGGGGTCGAGTTGATAGAGGGCGTTGCCCATCCCAGCCAGTTGTGCCCAGCCGTCTTGTCCCACTGCCATTTCAAATGCCTGGCTCAGAAGCGGCATCGGGTCGAGGTCTTCTTTTTCTTCTTTGGTTTTTCCACTGGTCTTTTTGGCTTGCGTTTGTTTCTGCTGTGTCGCTTTCTTTTCCACAACCAGGTTCTCAGTGTACACAAACACATCGCAGGCATTGACGAACGGCTTCGGCGTCTTCTTCTCGCCGATGCCCATCACGAAGATACCCGTCTCGCGAATACGGGTCGCAAGGCGCGTGTAATCGCTGTCGGATGAGACGAGACAGAATCCATCCACGACGCCGGAGTGCAACAAGTCCATGGCATCAATGATCATCGCGCTGTCGGTGGCGTTCTTCCCGATCGTATAACGGAACTGCTGGATCGGTTGGAAGGCGTGATAGTTCAACGTCTCTTTCCATGAATTCATGCTGTTCGTTGTCCAATCGCCGTAGATGCGGCGGACGGTGACTTGTCCGTGGCGACCGGCTTCCACCAACATCTGCGGGAGCAGCGATGATTGCGCGTTATCGCCGTCGATCAAAATGGCGACCTTTTGCCTGAGTGTGTTTAAGTTTTCGTTAGCCATAATAAGGATTATACTTTAGTTACCAATCTCACTCGGAGGTGAAAAATGGAAATTGATCCTGTCTGTAAAATGGAAGTGGACCCCGCAACCGCGGAATGGAAGTCTGATTACAACGGCAAGACGTTTTACTTCTGTGCGCCGGGCTGCAAACGTTCGTTCGAGAAAGATCCCGAGAAGTATCTCAAAGATGATACTGAAGAGAAGCAAGAGTCCATGCACTAAGAAAAAAGGAGAGGCGTTGTGCCTCTCCTTTTTTGTTTTATTGTATTGGAACCGGGGTATTTAATCTGTCTGGATTTGGAGCGAAAACTCCAATGTCTGTGCAGGCAGACTGTCCCTCGCGCGGGAATGTACCCTGATCGGTAGCCACTTCCACCTGGATCGGGGACTCTTGTTTGTAAGTACTGTCCACGGTTAATTTCACAGTCACCTGATAGCCAACAGGAAGCGAAGCCAGCTCAACGGTCTTATCGGGATGTACGCGACCCTCGTCCAGCGCAAAGAGCGTCGCTTTTAGATTCAACAAGTCCACGCCGCCAGTGTTTGTCAAAGTGACAAAGGCATTCGTCACCTCGCCCATGCCGTGAAGAACGTCAATGCTTGTGTTGCATCCCAATACCTTGATCGTGATCGCAGGACCGGATGGAGAGCTGGTCAGCGTTGGCGCGGGAACTGGAGTCTCGGTGTCTATTGATATGGGCACGTTTGTATTGGTTGCGATAACCGCATTGGTGGGCGTCGCAACAGCGAGCGTCGCGGATGCCACTCCGATCACAACCGGGGTCGGTGTAAAGATTGATGGTGTTGGCGTCGAAGGCAGAAAGGGCGTCGGTCCCGGCAGGGGTTGGATGATCCAGCCGTTGCAGGAAGACAATAGAAGCGCAAATAAAATTGGCAGGCTGAACTTTTTCATTTTTTTCTCCTCTGGGTTCATTAGACTTTATCCGAAATAATAATTGGTCATAGTTTCAGAGGCTTCTTGCGAT
>JBDTWO010000225.1:0-7015 GCA_040006635.1 Chloroflexota bacterium | reverse complement strand
CGTTGATGACGGGCTTCTTCGCCGCCTTCGCCGCGATCGCCGCCGAACCCGTTTCGGGATGGCGCAATACGATCACATCGGCATAACATTCGAGCGTGCGGATGGTATCGGGCAGGCTTTCGCCCTTCGACACCGACGAATATTTCACTTCACTGATCGGGATGACCGAGCCGCCGAGGCGTTCCATCGCCGCCGTGAACGACGACGACGTACGCGTGGACGGTTCATAAAAAAGGTTGGCAAGGATTTTCCCTTTGAGCAGATCGAACGTCCCCACGCGCTCGACCATGCCGCGCATTTCGTGCGCCACGCCGAACACGTACTCCAGGTCGCTGCGCCCGAACTGCTTGACGGAAATAATGTCCTTGCCATACCACTCGGCGTTTTTATTTTCGCCGAACGGCAGGTGTGGGTTGGTGGATGAAGTTGGCATACGTTAGTCTCCTTGTTGGTTAGTCTTCTAGTCTACTCGTCTTCTGGTCTTCTCCTTGCGACTAGCGGACTAGCCGACAAGAGGACAAGAAGACTATTTTTGAATATCGGGACTCTGGTTGCACACTGACAACGAATCCCGTTAAATCACATTGCTCTACGCCTCAACCTTTCCCCGCGCGGACTCTTTCCACGGGTGAGGCTGATTCTGTTTCGATAAATAGTTACTTACTTCCAATTTTCATTTCCGAGAGAGTTTCCTTTACCTGTAGAAAGTACTTCTCACATGTGAAGTTAGGAATCTTCATCGTTGGACTTATATATTGTGAACAGACACTATTAAATACTTTTGTACCTTCATCTTGCTTCCCAAGAACATACATATCATATAAATAGGCAGCTAAATCCAGAAAGTTAGCAACGTAGCTCTCGGACTTAGCCTCTTCAAGGAAATTCTTGGCATCCTTTGCCACCCAGTCTGGATATTTTTTGGTAACAACTTCAAATTTTCTTTTTTGAATTTCGTATTTATAAATTTTTATTGGAGCAAGCCATCTAGTTGCTGTTGCTCCGCCCACCTTGAATTGATAATCATAATCTTGAGAGATAATTTCAGGGTTACCATCTCCGTCAATATCTACATATTTTTCAGCACCATAACCACTGAAACTATCGAGAACGCGATAGTTATCTATCGATGAGTCATAGTGAATAATTTGCACTTCATTAGAACAGTACGCCCCACAGTAAACAAGTTCGACAATATACTCAAGTTCTCCATCCCCATCAATATCACCAATCCATTGTACATTTGCATCACTCACGTTCGTCTTGATTCCGTTTTGAGGGAAGAAAGGTGTTTGAGCACCTTGATCTCTAATTTCATAAGCTAGTAGGATTTCATAAGTCTTTCCGTTTCTTGTGGCTTCAAGAGAAAATTTTATTGCACCGTATTGTCCTGCTGGCAATGTTTGAGAAGGCACGATGTTCGGGAAAACAACTGTAGGATAAGCCGCTTGTGTTTCAACAGGAATTGTAGATGGAATAGGAGTAACAGCTCCACAAGCTGTAATTAAGGTAGTTGTTAATACAAGAAAAACGCAGAATATTTTATTTTTATTCATTTACTTTTACTTATCTTCATCAACCAACAGAGAGAATCTGGCTATTCTTCAAACGCAACTCCGAGTTTGGGTCGTGACTAGGCAAATATACAATTGGGCGTTGCTTGGCAAAACTCAAAATATTCTGCATCGTCTCCACCGCCTGATTTGGGTCAGGGCTGACACCATCAGGAATTTTTCGGAGCAAATTTTCTTCTGAGTAGCTCGTGTCGCCAGCCAGAAAATAGTGGACATCTTCCAACGTAACAATCACGGAAACATGCGCGGGAGTATGCCCCTGAGTTGGGACAACTTTCACGTCACCCTTTGCTGTGATATTCCATGATTTGTCAAAAGAACCAAACGCGCCGCCATCAAACTCGATTGGTTGCGGAGAGAACCACTTCGGGAAGCGATGTGACAGGTAACCATCGACTTGTCCGCGAAAACCGCGCGTGCGTTTGTATTCAGGCATATTCACATGAATACTGCTATCAGGAAAGTCATGTAATCTCCCAGCATGATCGGTGTGCATGTGAGTCATAATGACTTTGGTCACATCTTTTGATTTGATGCCCATTTGTTTGAGTTGAGCGCCGATCTCATCCTCAGGCTTTACCTGAAATCGGACAGCCAATTGATAGTAAGGCTGCCAGCGTGGAAAATAACCAGCCTCTGAAGTCCGCGCCGTTTCGCCCGTATCCACGACAATGATGCCTTCTTCGTGTTCAATGACCCACGCATAGATCGGCACCGGCGGCTTCACCCAATCCCTGCCAAATAAGACATTGACCAAACGGAATGCTCCAGCACCTTTGCCAACCACTTGATTTTTCTTGATCTGAACTGTCCCTGTTTGAATTGCATTGATTTTCATGATTTGCCTTTATTGTTTTTCCTTGTATTCGCTGAATTTCTCTATCCAGCCATCTTTGCCGTGTTGCTCACCATGAATACCGTCACTGATTTTCACAACATTATAGCCATCCACTAAAAGCTTGATTCGATTCTTGAAATGATTCTCTTCCTGTAAATTGAACAAAAGGTCATGTAACGCGCCGGAGATAATATGTTCGAAACCATCAAAAAGTTTTTCTTGTTGTTCACTTGAAAGGCTTTGGAGATTATCTTGAAAATCTTGGAGAGATTTTGATTCCCAATCTCCTTTGAAAGCTTTCTCAAGTGTTGATAGTGCTCGGTCTCTGTAATTCTTCATTAGAAATTCGCCAAGGTAGTCTAGAGCTTCTTTTTCTGTTGGCATACTAACTCCTAGTCATCATGCCGATGATGGATATCGGGCATGTGTCCGTGTTCGTGCTTGGTTTGTGGATGCTCATGTTCGTGTGAGTGTACTTCCTCATCCTTGCCATGCGCGTGGAATTCGTCGTCATGTTTATGTCTATGTTCATGCACCACCGGCATGTGGATGTGAAAATGCGCGTGTTCTTCGTTTGCCAATAACAACGCACCTGCGACCATCATGATCGCGGCGACACCAAATAATAACGTAAGCGGGTCTTTGAAGATAACAATGGATAACAACACACCCGCCAGCGGAGCCGTCCCATATAACGCGCTGGTACGCGCCGCACCCAGTCCGCGCATGGAGTAGATGAAGAGCATCGTGCTCAGTCCGTAGCTGATGAAGCCGAGCAGGAGAATGCTCAAGATGGAAGTCAAGGCTGGGATTTGTTGACCAAGTCCAAGCGCGAGCAGAAGCGAGAACGTGCCCGAGACGAGTCCCTTCCATGCGACGATGGTCAATGGGTCCTTGGCAGAAATATTGCGCGTGAAGTTATTGTCCACGCCCCAGAGTACGCAGGCAGAGATGACACCCAACGCGCCGAGGGAGAAACCAAATCCGCTTTGGAAATTGGTGGAGAGAAACACGCTGGCGATGGTGATGGCGAGGATCGCTCCGAGTGCGCGGCGGCTAATCGATTCGTGGAAGAAGAATAACGCGATGAGCGTTGTCCCTACGCCTTCGAAGTTCAATAACAACGATGCGGTAGATGCGGGCGTATTTTTCAAGCTAATCATTAAGATGATCGGCGCGAGAATGCCGCCTGAAACAATCGCGCCTGCCAGCCACTTCACATCGGGAGATTTGATTCCAGCTTCGGTTTGCTTCGCTGAAACACGCTGCACAAGTTTGACGAGTGCGATCCCGGTCCCACTTCCCAGATACAAAAATGCTGCCATCAGAATCGGCGGCACGTCTCCCAGCAGGAGTTTTGCAATCGGAGCGCTCGCGCCGAAGAAGACCGCCGCGAGTAATGCCTGGAGGATGAAACTGAGATTGCCTTTCATTTTTCTCTTACGTTCTTTCCATAGCCTTGTTCAACCAAAATCTTGTCATCTTCAAAAGCGACTTTACCGCGCAAGACAACTTTCCTCACCTTGCCTTTGACCTTCCACCCCTCAAACGGAGTCCAGCCGCAGCGGGTGAATTGATTCTCGGCTTTGATTTCGTAGGTTACGTCTTCGTCCACTTCGATCCATGTTTCGGGTTGTTCGGGGAGGTTGAAGATCTTTCTTGGGTTGATAACACTTTTCTGAATCAGATCGTCTAACGTCAAACGTCGAAGGTCGACAGCGGTGAGCAGGAGAGGAAGCAATGTTTCCAAGCCGGGGAATCCGGGCGGAGGATTATCGGAATCTTTTTCTTCGAGTGTGTGTGGAGCATGGTCTGTGGCGAAACAATCGATCACGTCCATGTTTTGCCAGAGGGCTTCGACATCTTCTTTCGTCGCCAAACGCGGACGGACTTCGCCGCGTCCAGGATGTCCATGTGAGATGGTTGGAATATCATCTTTGGATAGGAACAAATGATGAGGGCAGACTTCACAGGTAACTTTAATTCCCTTTTCTTTTGCGGCTTTGATTAATAAGACTTCTTCTTTTAGTGAAATGTGCGCGATGTGAACGGGACGATCGTAAATGGCGGCGAATAAGATCCCAGCTGCCATGGTACGGGATTCGGAATGCAGAACGACCGGATATTCTTTGGGGAAGTTTTGAAAATGCGGTACCCACAAGGTCATGTCATCGAGGCGAAGTTCGCCGAAGGTTGAGTCGAGGTACATCTTCAAACCGGCGGCTTTGGGTGCGAGTGTTGATGCGATGTTTGCGTTATCAGGTCCCGCGCCAACGTATTGTCCATAGTCACAGCGGGCTTTTGTTTTGGCGGCATCGAGTGCGAGATCGAGAGTCGCTGAGTCAAATATCGGCGGTTTTGTATTGGGCATTCCGAGAATGGTGGTCACACCGCCAGCGAGCGCGGACTGTGTGGCAGTGTCCCAATCTTCTTTGTGGGTTTGTCCGGGTTCGCGGACGTGGACGTGGGGGTCAATTAAGCCGGGGAGTCTAATCATGTGTCAGGTGTTCCAGTGTCAAGTATCAGGTTGGTAAAGGTTGAGATAACGGCAACAGGCTTGCGGTCAGAAAAGATGCGGGCAAGATGATGGGGATTGAGAGCGGCGTCCGTTCTCAATCCCCATTGTACAACGTAAGAAAGTCAGATGGTTAGTCGCCGCGGACTGCGGGGGCTTTGAAGATCAGGAAGATCGTGTTGACGAAGATGCCGACGATGGCGGCGAGGACGATGGCGGGAATGCCGTTGGGGAAAAGGAACGGTATGTTGAACGGGAACACGCCGTTCGGCAGAGCAAGGTTACCGCCGATACCAAGCACGAGAATGATCGCGCCCACTGCGAGTTGCTTCGGGTCGAAGAGGTTGACCTTCTCGGATTGGATGAGGGCAACACCTTGCATACCGATCACACCGAAGAGGTAGATGCTCAAGCCGCCAACGACTGCCGCTGGCATGGTGTTGACCAGCGCCACGAGTTTGCCGAAGAAGCCGAGCACGATCGCCATCGTGCCCGCGGTCATGAGGACGGCGGTGGAGTAGTTGCGCGTGATCGCCATGAGCGAGTTGTTCTCACCGTAGTTCGTACCTGCGCAGCCGCCGAGCAACCCGACGATGATATCGTCTGAACCATCGGCAACCAGATTGAGACCGATGAGTTCCTTGATGTTGTAGGGCTTGCGTCCGAGTTCACCGGCGAGCTCGTCAATGTAGAGGCTCATTTGGTAGAGGTGCGCTGTCGATTCGGGGACGGTGGCGATGAAGATGAGCGCAATGCTGAGTGCCATGCCCCAGGCTTCGGGGTTGTTGAAGGCGGGGAAGGTGAACTTGGGGAGTTCGAGCCAGGCAGCGTTGGCGACGTTTTCGAAATGTACCAACCCAAACGGGATGGCGACCAGATAGCCAAAGACTGCGCCGAGCAAGATCGGTAACATGCCGAGCAAGCCTTTACCTTGCAGATAGACCGAGAAGAGGATGGTGGCGATCAAGGTGATGAAGGCAACTGCCCATGTTTTGGCGGCGATTTCGGGTGCAGCCCAGTTACCCGCGTTGCCGAGCGCAGCACCCGCCAACGCCACACCGATGACCATTGCCATCGAGCCAGTGATGATGGGAGGCAGAACACGGTCAAGGGCGGCTTTGCCGATACGCATGATGAGCATACCAACCAGGATCTCGAACACGGCGGTCAGGATGATGCCGACCTGTACGATCCGCACGCCATCGGGACAGTACACTTGCGCCGGGTCATTGAAACAGGCGGGCGCGAATTTGCTCATCACTGTGATGATGACTGCGATGTATGAGAAGGACGAACCGTAATACATCGGGATTTTGCGCTTCGAGACCAGCAAAGCGACAATCGTGCCAAGTCCTGAAGCTAGCAATGTGATGCCAACATCGAACTTGGTGAGGATGGCGACGAGAACTGTGGCAGGGAACATCGTCAGGAATTGCTGGAAACCAAGCGAGAGCATCGCCCCGATGGGCGGGTTGTCATCGGGTAGATAGCCGAAGACCTGGGGTTTACTTGCTGTAGACATGAGCATTCTCCTCCGTTAGATGGGTATAAAAAAAGAGAGCCGCTAAAAGCGACTCTCTAATTTTCAAAAGCAGAAACAATCATTCCAAAGAAGTGGTGGCGGAAAAATTGTTCGTGGTGGATATTCCTGCACATTGCGCCGAATTTTACGCCGATTTGGGATAGTGTCAAGGTGTAGACATGATTTTAGGGAACAGAATCAGATTGCGGTTGAGTGCGAAGCGGAAACATGGATAAATCTTAGGATATTCGTCACTAAGATGAAAAAGTCGCGGGTGATATAATCCCGCTCATAAATTTCGCAAGGAGAAACAAGATGGCATATCAAAACGTAACAGTTCCCGCAGGCGGGGCAAAGATCTCGATCGAAAATGGCAAGTTGAACGTTCCTAATAACCCGATCATTCCGTATGTGGAAGGTGATGGGACCGGGCGTGATATCTGGCGCGCTTCTGTGCGCGTGCTGGATGCAGCGGTGGAAAAAGCCTACGGCGGCACACGCCAGATCCACTGGATGGAAGTGTACGCGGGCGAGAAGTCGTTCAAGATGTTCCAGAGTTGGCTGCC
>JBDTWO010000224.1:0-7047 GCA_040006635.1 Chloroflexota bacterium | reverse complement strand
AAAAAACAAGGAGTAATGAATGAGTCCGAAACCGAAACCGCAAGTGAAGAAAGTTGTCCTCGCCTATTCAGGCGGGTTGGACACGTCCGTGATCGTGCCGTGGCTGAAGGAAAACTACGGCTGTGAAGTGGTTTGCTTTTGTGCTGACCTGGGTCAGGGTGACGAAGACCTGGCAGGGTTGGAGCAAAAAGCGATTAAGAGCGGCGCGAGTCAATTCATCATCCATGATATGAAAGAAGAGTTTGCATCCGATTATCTTTATCCAATGCTCAAGATGGGGGCGGTGTATGAACACAAGTATTTATTGGGCACATCGATTGCCCGTCCGTTGATTGCCAAGCATCTCGTGGATGTTGCCCACGAAACCAGCGCCGATGCCATTGCACACGGCGCGACCGGCAAAGGTAATGATCAAGTCCGCTTTGAACTGACCGTCATGGCGCTCGACCCGCGCCTCAAGATCATCGCGCCGTGGCGCGAATGGGATATCCGCTCACGCGAGGATGCCATCGCGTACGCCGCCAAGCATAATGTGCCTGTGACCGCGACCGTCAAATCCATTTATAGCCGCGATTCAAATCTTTGGCATATGTCTCATGAAGGTGGTCTGCTTGAAGATCCGTGGAACGAACCCGAAGAAGTAATGTTCCAAATTTCCACTTCACCGGAGAATGCGCCTGAAGAAGGTGCGTATGTTGAGATCGAATTTGAGACCGGCAACCCGATCGCAGTCAACGGCGAAAAACTTTCGCCTGCCAAGATCGTCGAAACACTCAATGCCATTGGCGGTGCGCACGGCATCGGACGGGTTGACCTCGTTGAGAATCGCCTCGTCGGTATGAAGTCGCATGGTGTATATGAAACTCCCGGCGGCACGATTCTTCTCTATGCCCATCGTGAACTCGAGTCGCTAGTGCTTGATCGCGAAACCTTGCACTTCAAAGAAATGATTGCTGTGAAATATGCCGAGGTGACTTACAACGGTCTTTGGTTCACGCCTTTGCGCGAAGCCCTCGATGCGTTCGTCAATGCCACACAGGGACCCGTCACGGGCATGGTGCGCCTCAAACTTTACAAGGGCAACATCATTGTTGCAGGTCGCAAGTCGCCGTTCAGTTTGTATCGCGAGGATTTCGCAACCTTTGGCGAGGAAGATGTGTACGATCAGAGTCATGCTGAGGGCTTCATCCGCCTCTTTGGTCTCAGCCTCAAGGTCCGCGCGCTGAACGGTTTGCCGATCTCGGGTCTCGATATGCCAAAGCCCGATTATTCGAAATTCAAGCGAGATTAACATGACAACGCTCTGGGGCGGACGCTTCGCCCAACAACCCGACCAGCTTGCTTTCGACCTCAACACATCTTTGCCAGTGGATCAACGTATGGCAATTCAGGATGTGGATGGTTCCATCGCGTGGGCAGCGGCGATTCATAAAGCAAACATTCTTTCGGATAAAGAGCACGCCTCGATCTCACTCGGGCTTGCCACCGTCCGAGAAGAATTTTCTTCGGGACGATTTTCCTTCGCGCCCTCCGATGAAGATATCCACACCGCAGTTGAACGCCGCCTCACGGAGTTGATCGGCGATATGGCAGGTAGACTTCATACTGGGCGAAGCCGCAATGATCAAGTGGCTACTGATTTTCGTTTGTGGATGTTAGGAACAATTCCCACTTTAAGCTCTGCGTTGAAAAATTTGCAGTCTGCATTGGTTGAGCAAGCGGAAAAGGCACTCCCTCACCCCAACCCCTCTCTCTCAGGGAGAGGGGCGGATCCCATTCTCATGCCCGGTTACACCCACTTGCAACGCGCGCAACCGATTTTGCTGGCGCACTGGTGGTTGAGTCATTACTGGTCTTTGCAGCGTGATGTTGAACGTTTACAAGACTTAACGAAACGAGTTTCCGTTTTGCCATTAGGTTCAGGTGCATTGGCGGGTGTGCCGTTTGATATTGACCGAATCGCATTGGCAGAGTCTTTGGGTTTTGCAGATGTTTCACAAAATAGTATGGATGCTGTCTCCGATCGAGACTTCGCCGCTGAATATTTATTCTGCACGACGATGATTGGTATTCACTTGAGCAAACTCGCCGAGCAGATCGTTTTATATACGAGTGCCGAGTTTGGGTTCTTCGAATTGGCTGATGCTTTCTCAACCGGTTCAAGCTTGATGCCGCAGAAAAAGAATCCAGATGTCTTTGAATTGACACGTGGCAAAGCTGGCACATTGCTTGGCTTGCTTACGGGGTTACTCGCCACGCTCAAAGGTTTGCCATCCACGTACGATAAAGATTTGCAGGAAGATAAAGCACCAGTCTTTCAGGCAACAGATACATTACTGGCGATATTACCTGTCATCGCTGGCGCGTTGCGGACGATCACTGTGAAATCAGAACGCATGCGCAACGCGATCGACTCGACGATGATGGCGACTGACCTGGCAGATTATCTGGTTGGCAAAGGTGTGCCTTTTCGTGAGGCACATGCAATGGCAGGGAAAGTTGTCCGTGCAGCGGGGGAGAAAATAGTTTTGTTGGAGAAAATGCCGCTCGAAGCGTATCAGGCGATCGGTCCGTTTGAAGCGGATGTGTATCAAGTGTTCGATCCGTTAAAGTCCATCGAGAAGAGAAATGCGATTGGTGGCACGAGTCGTCAATCGGTAAAAAATCAAATTCAAAAAATCAAAGGAGAATAGATCATGTCTACAATTGCTTGTCCTGAGTGTGCTGCGGAAATTACGTTGGAAGCTGGAACCGAAGTCGGTGAGATCATCGTGTGTTCGGATTGTGGTGTTGACTTGGAGATTACCTCGCTTGAGCCTGCGGCAGTGCAACTCGCGCCCATGGAACAGGAAGATTGGGGAGAGTAGGGACACAGCGGCGCTGTGTCCCTACGAAGAACATTATGCAACGACGATTAAAGATCGGTGTCCTTTATTCCCGCGTGCGTGTCGAAGAAAAATGGATCTTCGGCGCGATGGAAAAGCGCGGCATTGATTATGACCGGCTTGACGACCGCGCGATCCATTTCGATTTGAATGACCCGAAACCGTGGCGGGAATATGATGCGGTGTTGGAGCGCAGTATCAGTTACAACAGCGGTTTGTATGCGTTGCGATTGTTGAATGCGTTCGGCGTGCCAACGGTGAATACCGCGTCGGTTGCCGAGATTTGCGGCGACAAGTTGATGACGAGTGCGGTGCTCGCGCGTGATGGAGTCCCGCAACCGCACAACATGACCGCGTTCACACCGGAAGCCGCGTTGGAAGCCATCGAAGCGTTTGGGTATCCGGTGGTGTTGAAGCCGGTGGTCGGGTCGTGGGGACGCTTGCTTGCGAAGATCAATGACCGCGATGCGGCGGAAGCGGTGCTGGAACATAAGTCCACGCTGGGGTCGGTGCAACATTCCGTTTTTTATATTCAGGAATATATCAAGAAGCCCGGGCGTGATATTCGTGCGATCGTGATTGGCAACAAAGTGTTGACGGCGATGTATCGTATGTCGGAGCATTGGATCACGAACACGGCGCGCGGCGGTGAAGGCGAGTTGTGTCCCATCACGCCTGAGATCGAAGAGTTATGTCTGCGTGCGGCAAAAGCTGTGGGCGGCGGTGTACTGGCGGTGGATCTGGTCGAGCATCCTGAAAAGGGCTTGGTCGTCAATGAAATTAATCACACGATGGAATTCCATACAATGCAACCCGTTAGTGGAATCGATATTGCGGGTGAAATTGTGGAGTACGTAATGCGAATTGCAGAAGGCAAAATGCAAAATGCAGAATAATTCTGAATGGGTTTGGAGAATTTATGACTAGTGTTTCTATCATCGGCGGCTCGGGATATGGGGGCGGGGAGTTATTGCGCTTGTTGTTGGGGCATCCGAACGTGGAAGTGAAGCAGGTGACATCGCGCTCGCATTTGGGTGAGTACGTGTATCAAGTCCACCCGAATCTCCGAAAGCGGACTCAGCTGAAGTTTAGCGATCCCGCCGCGCTGGAAGCTGTAGATATTTTGTTTCTTGCTCAGCCGCATGGACAAGCGCAGCATAACATCGAAGAGTATGCCAAACTTGCGCCGAAGATCATTGATCTGGCGGCGGATTTTCGCCTGCGCGATGCGGCGTTCTATGAACAATGGTACGGTGAGAAACATGCCGCACCTGAGTGGTTGAGTAAATTCGTTTATGGCTTGCCAGAACTTCATCGCGCTGAGATTTCGAGTGCGAATTATGTCAGCGGGGTGGGATGTAATGCCACGGCGAGTAATCTTGCGTTGCTGCCGTTAGTCAAAGCGGATTTGATTGATTTATCTTCTCCTGTGATTATCGAAATCAAAGTTGGTTCATCAGAAGGTGGCGCGGAGGGGAATTCTGGTTCGCTCCATGCCGAACGCGCGAATGTCATTCGGACATTCTCTGCATTTGGTCATCGGCACACAGCAGAAGTGATTCAGGAAATGGGCGTCAAAGATATTTCTCTGACCATGACCGCTGTGGATTTGGTGCGCGGTGTGTTGGCGACGGCGCATGCAAAAGTTAAGCCCGGTATTGCCACGAAAGATTTGTGGAAAGCGTACCGCGCTGTTGCGAGTGAAAACCCCTTTATACGTGTGGTCAAGGAACAGCGTGGGATTTACCGCGTCCCTGAACCGAAGATTTTAGCGGGTTCGAACTATGCTGACCTCGGCTTTGAATTGGACGAGAGCAATGGTCATATTGTGTCCATGTGTGCGATTGATAATTTGATGAAGGGTGCGTCTGGGTCCGCGATGCAATGTCTCAATTTGATGATGGGCTGGGATGAAACGTTGGGGTTGGAGTTTGCGGGGCTTCATCCAATTTAGAATGCAGAAGTCAGAATGAAGAATATTCTGACTTCTGCATTCTTTATTCTGCATTGGAGATGTTATGGATATTATAGTTGTAAAACTTGGCGGCACGGAGGGCGTGGATTTTTCTGCAATCTGTAAAGATGCCGCTGAGTTATTGAAGCAGGGAAAGAAACTCGTCTTTGTGCATGGCGGGTCGGCGGAGGCGAACGCGTTGGGTGAAGGACTCGGTACGCCGCCGAAGATGATTACGTCGCCTTCGGGGTATACGTCGCGGTATACAGATAGAAAGACGCTGGAAATCTTTTTGATGGCTGTGAATGGCAAAGTCAATTCTTTGCTGACGGAGCAATTGCAGATGTTGGGAGTCAATGCGTTTGGATTGTGTGGACTCGATGGCAAGCTGCTACAAGCCACGCGCAAGGATTCGATTCAAAGCATCGAGAACGGCAAACGGAAAATTATCCGCGACGATTACACAGGGAAAATCGAGAATGTGAATAGTGAATTGCTGATGATGTTGCTTAACACTGGATATTTGCCGGTCATTGCGCCGGTGGCTGTCAGTGAAAAAGGGGAAGCATTAAATGTGGATGCGGATCGCGCCGCAGCGATGGTTGCTTCTGCTCTGAAAGCGGAGACTCTGCTGTTGCTGACGGCTGTCCCTGGGTTGATGAAGAATTTCCCAGATGAGTCAACGCTGATTCGGCAACTGCCGCAGAGTCAGCTTGCGGCGGCGAGTGAAGCGGCACAGGGTCGCATGAAGAAAAAAGTGCTGGGCGCAGAGGAAGCGTTGAAGGGCGGCGTGAGTCGCGTCATCATTGCGGACGGGCGGATACAGAATCCGATCTCGAATGCGCTCGCGGGTAACGGCACGGTCGTCCAGTGAATTTGTCTGAACAGAAGTATAATCGGCGGAATTTGCCGCTTAAATATTTGCGACACTTCGTGGGAGCCGAATTTTTATGAGACTTGCAACGCTTGTTTTGGAAGATGGAACCGTGATCGAAGGTCAAGCCTTTGGCGCGGAGACGGATGCCGTGTTCGAGTTGGTTTTCAATACCAGCATGACGGGCTATCAGGAAATTATGACTGACCCTTCGTATCGCGGACAGGGTGTGTTGTTCACGGTTTCGCACATTGGGAATGTGGGTATCAATTTGGAAGATGACGAGTCTGCCAAGCCGCAGGTTTCGGCGGCGGTGATTCGTTCGTTAAGTCCGGTAGTGTCGAATTGGCGTTCGGCACTTTCTTTATCTGAATGGCTCGTGCAGCACGGGGTGCCGGGCATCAGCGGCGTGGACACACGTTGGTTGACTCGCAAGCTCCGCGATGGTGGCACGCAGAAGGCAGCGCTCTCTACGAAAGGCACGTCGGCAGATGAATTATTGAAGATGGCAAGGGAGTGGGAAGGACTCGACGGGCGGGATATGGTGAAGGAAGTGACGTGTGAGGAGAGTTATCACTGGAATGACGACTCTGGAAGCAAGTGGGTGGGAAAGCAGTCATCAGTAAACAGTAAGCAGTTATCAGTTGTGGCTTATGATTTTGGAATCAAAGAAAATATTCTTCGCCATTTGTCTTCTTATGGCGCAAACGTGACCGTTGTTCCTGCGGATGCGACTGCTGAAGAGGTGTTGGCGCTGAAACCTGATGGGGTGTTCTTGTCGAACGGTCCCGGCGACCCGGCGGGTTTGCCGTATGCCGTTAAAGCTGTGAGTGGGTTGATCGAAAGCGGCGTGCCGATCTTTGGAATTTGTCTTGGTCATCAACTCATTGGTCGCGCGTTAGGCGCGGATACGCACCGCCTCAAGTTTGGGCATCACGGCGGGAATCATCCAGTGCAGCATTTGCCAAGCGGAGAAGTTCTCATCACTGCACAGAATCATAATTACTGCGTCACCGAAGGGGATTTGAATAAAGATGAAGTGGAGATCATTTATAAAAGTTTGAATGACGACTCGCTTGAAGGTTTACGGATGAAGAATAAACCGGTCTTCAGTGTGCAGTTCCATCCGGAGGCAGCGCCGGGTCCGCATGATGCGCATGATATCTTCAGTGAATTTTTCAAAATGATAGAGGGAAAATAAAATGAAGCGTACAGATATTCATACAATTCTTGTGCCCGGGTCCGGCGCCATTGTCATTGGTCAGGCTGCGGAGTTTGATTATTCTGGCACGCAGGCGGTTAAGGCTTTGAAAGCGGAAGGCTACCGCGTAGTG
>JBDTWO010000223.1:0-7128 GCA_040006635.1 Chloroflexota bacterium | reverse complement strand
AAGGAGAAACCATGTTTACAGTTGAAGCAGTCATTGACGAAGAGGGAAATGTGAAAATTCTCCAGCCTATTCCGCATCAAGGCGCGGGCGCGCGGCGTGCTTTGCTCGTTGTTCTCGATGAACCTGCGCGTACTGTCGCTGAAACGGCGTTGCTTAGCGAAGCCGCACTTGCCGAAGATTGGTTGAAACCAGAGGAGGATAAAGCATGGTCATACCTAAAGCGGGCGACATCGTAGTTTTACCATTTCCATTTTCTGATCTTTCCGAAAGCAAAGTCCGCCCAGCGGTGGTGTTGGCACGCGCCAACAAAAGCGATTGGATTCTTTGCCAGATCACAAGCAATCCATATGGGGATGCGCAAGCAATTGTCATTGCACAGACTGATTTTGAATCGGGGATGCTGCGGCTTCAAAGTTATGCGCGTCCATCCAAATTGTTCACTGCGAACGAAGGCTTGATCATTTCCATTGAGGGAACTCTAAAGCCTGAAAAACTAAATAAGATCCGAGAAGCGATTATTGCCATGTTGGAGAGCTAGAATGGCAGAAAAGTTAACTTTCCAATATGACCGTGAGGCAGATATCCTGTATATCAATACCGTCACGCCTTATGCTGAACAGGAATCCGAAGAGTTGGAGGATGAGATCATTGTCCGCCTCAACCCGAAAACAGGCAAGATCGAGAATTTCGAGGTGCTGTTCTTTACCAGCCGCCTGCTGCGAAGGGAAATGTTCTCTCTGCCCGTGATTGCCGACCTGCGGCAAGTAACAACAGCCTAACAGAAGAAAAAAGATGACAGCAAATAAAAACCGTCATCTTTTTATAGCCCAATTTCAAAACAAAATTTGATTTGAGAAGCAATAGCTTCTCCCCGCTCGGGGAGACGGGAGAGGGGTTTTTACAGTAGAATCATCCCAGAAGGAATCAATATGAATAACAAAACAGTCTTGATCACAGGCGCAAGCGCGGGCATTGGCTTGCACAGCGCCATCGGTTTGGCAAAGTTGGGGGCAAAGGTTGTGATGGTGGGAAGAGATGAAGGACGCACATCTCAGGCGGCAGAACTCGTAAAATCACAAACCGGAAATCCATCGGTAACGTATCTGCTGGCTGACCTTTCGTCCATGCGGGAGGTCCGCCAGCTGGCACAAGAATTCAAGGATAAATATCAAGCACTCGATGTGCTGCTCAACAACGCCGGCGCGATCTTCTTCGCCCGCAAGCTGAGCGTGGACGGTTATGAAATGTCCCTGGCGCTGAATCATCTCAATTATTTTCTGTTGACCGAGCTGCTGTTGGATATGCTCAAGGCGGCACCAGCTGGGCGCATTGTCAATGTATCGTCCCGCGCCCATTATCGAGGTCATGTGGATTTTGATGATCTACAACTTCAGCACGGGTATGCCCCCATGCGGGCGTATAGCATGTCCAAATTAATGAATGTCTTGTTTACCTATGAACTGTCCCGGCGTTTGCAGGGCACGAATGTCACTGCTAATTGTCTGCACCCGGGGTTCGTAGCGAGTAATTTTGCAGTGAACAATGGCTGGTGGGTACGCTTGGGCATGGCGTTCATGTCCGGGCGCATCTCAGTCGAAGAAGGCTCAAAGTGTTCGATCTTTCTGGCATCCGCGCCTGAAGTGCAGGGAGTAACTGGAAAATATTTCAACTACGATTTGAAGGACACGCGCTCTTCCGACGAGTCATATGATCAAAATATAGCCAAGCGGTTATGGGATGAAAGCGAGAAGTTGGTGGCAGTGGGCAAATGATCTTGTTAATGGAAATCCGAATCTAAAACAGAGTTTTCAACAAAGCGCAGGCACAAGTCAAGAATCCATGTGGTTTCTGTTTCAGCTTTCCGTTCTCATCTCCCTATTCAATGTTTTAGGCGCCAGCGTCCTTGGGTTGGGGTTGATTGATCGTCACGATTCCATTATCTACTTTGCTGAAGGATTATATATATCGGCAATCGAGAAACAGCAGCAAGCAAAACACACTCATGCGCTCAGTTCATGGCGCGCAGCGATCCGTGCGCTGGTAAGTAATGCGGAACAAGCTTCGTCTATCCCTCAACCCTCCAGGAGGTGAACTTATGAAACTCTCACCACGGCACTACGGAATTATCATCAGCGGTCTCATCACGGCTTACCTGCACATTTCACTCTATCCAGACTTTGGGCACCTTGATTGGATCGTCCTGAACGGCTTCGGGACCATCGCCTTGCTGGGCGCGTATTTCCTCCCGATACCCTATTTTCAAAAAAAGCATCTTACCGTCTTTTGGTCGCTGGCTGGGTACATCGCATTCACGATCTTTTTGTGGTTGATCTTTGGCGACAAGACTTTCCAACTCGCAACCACAGCCGCCATTGGTTATTATGCCAAGACCGCAGAATTCATCCTGCTGGCTTTTTTGTGGGCTGATCTGCCAAAAGCAAAATAGCCAGCCGAAAATCTGGTAGGAGGCTATGATGAAAAGTGTGGTTGTCACGGGTGTTTCAACCGGTATTGGTTGGGGCATCACAAAAGTATTGATCCAAAACGGCTTCCGGGTTTTCGGAAGCGTACGAAGAATACAGGATGCAGAACGGCTCAAAGCTGAATTCGGCGAGGCGTTCCTTCCGTTGACCTTCGATGTAACCGACGAAAAAAACGTCCATGCCGCTGCAAGGCGTGTTCGTGATCAACTCAACGGGGAAACTCTTTTTGGACTCGTAAACAACGCCGGCATCGCTGTCCCTGCGCCGTTGATGCACCTACCCATCGATCAATTTCGCCATCAAATGGAAGTCAACGTGATCGGGCAGCTAATTGTCACACAGGCATTTCTTCCACTATTGGGCGCCGATCGCTCCCTGCAGGGCAAGCCTGGCAGGATCATCAACATCAGTTCAGCCAGCGGAAAAAGAGGTTCGCCATTCGTGGGCGCATACGTCGCTTCGAAACACGCGCTAGAAGGACTGTCAGAATCGCTGCGGATCGAATTAATGTTGTACGGCATCGATGTCATCATTGTTGGTCCGGGCGCGGTGGCAACTCCCATTTGGGATAAGGCTGAGCAGGAGGACGTCTCTCCTTACATGGCAACGGAATATGGCAAGTCTGGCGATATGTTTAAAAAATACATGGTCAAGGTCGGCAGAAAGGGTTACCCGCCTGAAAAGGTCGGCGAGGTGGTCTGGCAGGCACTCACGGCTGCCAAGCCGCGTGTCCGTTATGCGGTTGTGCCGGGTAATCCCATCAGTCAAATGATCCAATCCCTATTGCCCAAACGCGTCATTGATAATATCATCGCGAAGAATTTGGGTTTCAAGTAATGCTGCTAATGACGTAGTGCACAAAGAAAAATTTCGGGCAAGTGGATTTGGGGAAGAGATTGCAAATCTCAAGCGGGGTTATAATCATCTAGGCGGATAATCCATTGGAAAGGCAGATACACATGCAAACCGAGCTCACTCAAACGGGTCCCCTATTGGATGCAAACGGGAAATTGGCGCAAGTCGGCTGGTCTCGCAAACCTCTATTAGATTGCAATCTGGAGAATGCGCGCTTCTACACCTTGCGTCCGTTTCAGCGCTTCCGCATCAAACGTTGGGATTATTACGCGGTCTTCACGCCAAATCGATTCTTCTCCGCCACCATCGCTGATCTTGGATATGCCGGGAATATCTTTGTGTACACGCTCGACTTCAAGACCGGCGAACTGCATGAAGAGGGGCTGGTCATTCCATTCGGAAGCGGGATCAAGCTCGAGCGTAATCCTGAAGCGGGCGAAGCTTCCTTTGCAAACGACAAAGTCTCATTAAATTTTCAAGCGGATGGGGACAAGCGCCGCCTCAACGTCCATTGGGCTGGCTTCAACAACGGACGCGGAATCCAGGCTGACATTTCTTTGCACGCGCTGCCTGAGCACGAGTCTATGAACATCATCATTCCCATCGGCGAAAAACGCTTCTACGATAACACCAAGATCAACTGCCTGCCCGCACAGGGCTACATTCAATATGGCGATGTGCGCGAAGACCTGTTGCCCGATACCTGCGTCGGTTCGCTCGATTGGGGACGCGGCGTGTGGGAATATAAAAGTTTTTGGAATTGGGCAAGCGCTTCAGGATTTCTGCGCGATGGGCGGAGCATTGGCTTGAATTTGGGTCAAGGGTTTGGCGATCTAAGCAAAGCTACTGAGAATGCCATTATCGTGAACGGACGCATCCACAAACTTGGCGCTGTAGCCTTCAATTACAAGTCCGGCGATTATATGCAACCCTGGCGTTTCAGCGATGATGATGTGCGCCTCGATCTGACCTTCACACCCTTCAAAGACCGCACCGCCCAAACCAATTTGGGCATCATCTTCAGCGAAGTCCATCAGATGTTCGGGCGTTATAACGGACGCGTGCTGCTCGATGACGGCAACGTTTTGGAAATTCGCAATCTGATCGGTTTTGCCGAAGAACATCAAGCCCGCTGGTAAACAAGGAAAAAACATCATGACCACTCCCCTGCCTCGCTCCAAAGTAAAAAAGAATCAAACCTGGAATTCTGAAAGTGTCTTCGATTCTCCCGCCGCATTTGATGCAGAAGTCAAAAGCATTCTGGAAAGTTTGCCTGCGATCAAGAAATATCAGGGACATCTCGGCGAGAGTCCCTATACATTCATGGAAGCCATGAGCGCGATCGAGGCGCTTTCTGAACGCGCCACAAAAGTGCGGGTGTACGCCAGCATGTCCAGCGCGGTCAACACTGCGGATCAAGTGGGCGCAGCGCTGAACAGCAAAGCCATGAGTGCACTGGCACAAGTCGGCGCGGCGACTTCATTCATCGATCCTGAACTATTGACCATCGGTGAAACCAAGTTACGGCAGTGGATCAAAGATAACCCGCGCATGCGGTTATACGAGCATTACTTCAACGATCTCTTCCGCAAGCAGACGCACGTCCGCACTGCGGAGGTGGAGGAACTGCTGGGCATGTTGCGCGATCCGTTCAGCAATACCAGCAACACTGCTACGATGCTGGCAAATGCCGATTTCAAATTCAAGCCTGCGCGGAACAGTAAAAACCAAAAAGTGGACCTAACCCAAAGCACCTTCGATGCCATCCTCAACGGGTCCGACCGCAAGGCGCGCCAAACCGCCTGGGAAAATTACAATGATCAATATCTTGAATACAAGAACACGCTGGCGAACAACCTCACCACTTCCATCAAACAGAATGTGTTCAACATGAAAGTGCGGAACTTCAACTCATCACTTGAGTCCACGCTCTTCAATGGTAACGTCCCGGTGGAGATGTTCCACAACCTGCTCGACATCTTCAAAAAGAATCTGCCGCTCTGGCACAAATATTGGCGTATCCGCCGTAAGGCATTGGGCGTGAAGACTTTGAATCCGTATGATGTTTGGGCACCGCTCACCACCAAAATGCATAAGGTCCCCTTCGAGAAAGCCGTGGATTGGATCTGCGAAGGTCTCGCGCCGATGGGCGAGGAATATGTCAACGTGATGCGCAAAGGCTGTCTACAAGATCGCTGGGTCGATTGGTCACCGAATGCGGGTAAACGTCAGGGTGCGTTCTCTACGCGCGTCCCAAAGGATACGCATCCCTTCATCCTGATGAGCTACACGGATGATATCGGTAGTATGAGCACGCTCTCGCATGAGTTGGGACATTCCATGCACGCGTATTACGCCAGCCGCGTCCAGCCGATGTTCTACTATTTGTACCCGTCCATTATTGCGGAGACCGCTTCGAACTTCAACCAAGCCATGACGCGCGCGCATCTACTCAATACCAATCCCAATAAATATTTTCAGATCGCCTTGCTCGAAGAAGCCATGGACAACTTCCACCGCTACTTCTTCATCATGCCAACACTCGCCCGCTTCGAACTCGAAACCCATCAACGTATCGAAAAGGGACAAGCGCTCACTGCCGATTCGATGATCGAGCTGATGGCTGACCTCTTCAGTGAAGGCTTCGGCGGCGAAATGAATCTGGACCGTGAACGCGTCGGCATTACCTGGGCGACTTTCACCACGCATTTGTATATCGATTACTACTCGTTCCAATATGCAATTGGCATTTCTGCCGCCAACGCCATCGCCAAACGGATTCTCAGCGGCACGCCGAACGCCGCGCAAGATCACATTAACTTCCTTAGAGCAGGCTCGTCCATGCCACCGATGGAAGTGTACAAAACTGCAGGCGTGGATATGACCAGTATCCAACCCATCGAAGATGCCTTTGCTGTATTGGAAGAATATATTGATCGTTTGGGTGTGCTTACAAGCAAGTAAGTATCAATACACCAGATCTCCGAGTTCTTTGAGAACTCGGAGATCTTTATTAACTTGACAAATAGACAAACATCTATATAATAGACACATCGAAGGTTATCTATATGAAATTCAACCCTGTTCTTTTTGCCAAAGCTATTGCCGATGACACCCGCCAGAAGATCATGAGCGCGTGTTGCTGTAACGAACTCTCGGTGAATGAGATCGTCGAAAAGATCGGCTTTTCGCAACCCACCATTTCGCATCACCTCGCCATCTTGCGCGATGCCGGTCTTGTCAACATGCGCGAAGAAGGCAAGCAAACTTTTTATACTCTCAACCAGGAAAATGTCGCGGTCTGTTGCGGGCAGATCATGCTCAAGTTCGCGCCCGAATCGAAGACCACGCTCAGTGTTCAGAAATCAATCCAAAGTTAATTACGGGATTCCATCCTAGGCGGCATCCCGTAATTTTTTACCAAAACACATAGACAAGTATCTATATAAAGGAGACAAACCATGACCACAAACACCCCCATCCATGAAGTTGTACGCGAGCATTATGCCGAGCGGATTAAGAACAACGCCTCGTGTTGCGGACCTTCAGACTGCTGCTCCACCGACAGCAGCCTCTACCCTGTAGACCTGCTTGCTACCCTGCCCCAGGGTGAGTCCGCTGTCAGCTACGGGTGCGGCGACCCGATCACACTCGCGTCATTGCAACCGGGACAGACCGTCCTTGACCTCGGCTCCGGCGCGGGCATCGACTGTTTCTTCGCGGCGAAAAAGGTCGGTGAAACCGGACACGTGATCGGCGTAGATATGACGCCCGAGATGTTGGAGCGGGC
>JBDTWO010000222.1:0-7199 GCA_040006635.1 Chloroflexota bacterium | reverse complement strand
CCGTATCTTGAGGGCATTCCCCTTTTTCGTCAACTCTATTTCACATCAGACGTTATATATATGTGTTTTGAAAAATAGCACGCCAACTTAATTTGCGGAGGCGATCAGTGAAAAAAATTCTTTCCATCAGCGTGGGATCATCCTCGCGCGATCATACTACACAACATGTATTTCTTGATCAGGAATGTGAACTCTCCCGCCAGGGTACTGACGGCGATTTCGAAAAAGCTGTGCAGCGTTACGTTGATATGGATGGCAAAGTGGATGCCTTCGGCGTTGGTGGTGTTGAGTTTTTTCTGCGTGTTGGGCAGAAACGCTATTATTTCAAAGATGTGAGTCGCATTCGGCGGGCGATCAAAATCAGCAAAGTGGGGGACGGCAATGGCGTGAAAGGTTTATTGGAGCGCCGTGCTTTTCAAGCCCTCGAAAAACATCTGAACGAAAAAGAGCACAAGACCCTCAAAGGTATGCCCGCCCTTCTCACCACGGCGGTTGATCGCTACGGCATGGGCGAAGCGATGGTGGATGCTGGTCTCGATTTGACTATTGGCGATCTCATGTTCACGTTGGGCTTGCCGTTCCCAGTGAAGAAACTTTCCACGGTGCGCGTTCTCGCTGCGACGTTGTTGCCTATTATCACCAAACTTCCTTTCACCTGGTTCTATGCCCTCGGTGCCGAGCAGGATAAGCCGCCTCAACAAAAATGGGATAAGTATTATCAGCAGGCGCAGGTGCTGGGCGGAGACTTTATCCAAATTCGCCAATACATGCCGGATGATCTCACTGGAAAAATTGTTGTTACCAACACAACCACTGCCAAGAATGTCGAAGAATTAAAGAAGCGCAACTTGCATATCTTGGTTACGGTCACACCGCGGCTCGAAGGTCGCAGTTTCGGCACGAACGTGATGGAAGCAACTCTACTCGCCTTGATGGACAAACCTCAATCGGATGTGACCGATGCGGACTTTCTGGATTTGATCGACCGCATCCCGCTGCAGCCGAATATCGAAGTATTGAACTGACGCTTCTTTCAAAGCCGGTGCCTGCTTCAGTTTCCAGGCTTTTCCCAAGCCTTGACATTGTCCCGTTTTTGCGGATAATAATGTCAACAGGCGAGTCAAATAAAGGCACCGATAGAGGAAAGTAAACTGGTGGAAGCCGTCAGAGATGTGCAACGAATTCGCTGAAAGTTGCACTCGACCGAAAGCAGTTGAAGTTCCCTCTTGAGCCGTTCAGGTGAATGAGCATTCTAGTAGTCTGAACCGTAATCTCGACGTTATACGAGAGGCTGATGTTAGTCAGCACAAAGCGTCCCGCGCTCCAAAAATGATCAACGCGGGAAACTTGGGTGGTACCACGGGAATCTTCCTCCCGTCCCATTTGTGGACGGGAGGTTTTTGTTTGTATTTATAAACGTACCGCGACATTTATGTCGCTTTGTGGATGCGAGATAAATCTCGTGGTACAAAATATTTGGAGGCACGTATGTTAGATAAATTAAAAGAGATCGAGAAAACAGCGCTGGAGTCTTTGCAATCTATCACGGACCAGTCTGCGTTGGACGCTTGGCGTATCGCCAATGTGGGGCGCAGTTCGCCGCTGATGATGGTCTTTGCGGAGTTTGGGAAACTCTCGAAGGAAGAGAAACCGGTTGTCGGGGTGGCGGCGAACCGTGTCAAGGTGGCGCTTGAGTCTGCTTTGGCTGAACGGGCTGAGGCGGTGAAAAATGCGGCGTTGGCGAAATCCCTCGAAGAAGAAAAATTGGATGTGACCTTGCCCGGTCGCACCAAACACATCGGGCGTTTGCATCCATCCACACAACAACTGCGCCGCGTGTTGGACATTCTCGCTGAGATGGGCTTTCAAGTCTACACCTCGCGTGAAGTCGAAACCGATGAGATGAATTTCCAAATGCTCAACTTCGCGCCGCATCATCCCGCACGCGAGATGCAGGATTCGTTTTATATCGAAGCCGAAGGACGTGAAGAGAATCCGATCCTGATGCGCACGCACACGTCACCGGGACAGATCCGCGCGATGCGTGAAGCGGTGGCATCGAACCCGCAGAACCCGCCGCCGATCCGCATTGCATTGCCTGGCATGTGTTATCGCTATGAGCAGATCACCGCGCGTTCCGAGATCCAATTCAATCAAGTGGAGGGTCTCGCTGTCGGCAAGAATATCACCTTCGCGGACTTGAAAGGTACCATTGCAGACTTCGTGCGGCGCATGTTCGGCGAGGGCGCGCGCCTGCGTTTCCGCGCTTCGTACTTTCCATTTACTGAACCCTCCGCTGAAGTGGACGTGGAATGTTTTGTCTGTGGCGGCAAGGGTTGCCAGGTCTGCAAGAATTCAGGCTGGCTTGAAATTCTTGGTTGTGGCATGGTGCATCCGAATGTATTGCAGAACGGCGGCTACGACCCGAAGATCTACTCCGGTTTCGCCTGGGGCATGGGACCCGAACGCCAGTTGATGCTACGCAACAAGATCAGCGACATCCGTTACTTCTGGGGTAACGACGTGAGATTCTTGGAGCAATTCTAAAAACATTTACCGCTAAGCACGCGAAGAACGCTAAGAAAAAACTTTGCGCTCTTTGCGTGCTTAGCGGTTCAAATAAGGAAGTGAAATATGAAAATACCTCTCTCATGGCTAAAAAACTTCATTAACCTCGATGGTTTGTCCGTCGAAGATATAGCCCGCAAGCTCACCCTCGCTGGCATGGAAGTGGACGAGATCCTTTATGCGGGCTTGCCCATGCCGACCTACAAAGATGGCGAGAAGCATGAATTCAAAACCAACGGCATCGGCTGGGACAAAGACAAAGTCGTTGTGGCAGAAATCCGTGAAGTGAAGCCGCATCCCAACGCGGACCGGTTGACTCTGCTTGACCTCTATGATGGTCAACAAGAGCAGGTGGTTCTTACGGGTGCGCCGAATATCTTTCACTTGAAAGGCACAGGCAAGTTGCCCAAGCCGATTAAGGTCGCGTATGCCAAAGAAGGCTCGACGTTATACGATGGTCATGCCGATGGACTCGTGTTAACTACTCTCAAACGTGCCAAAATCCGCGGCGTGGATTCGTATTCGATGGTTGCTTCTGAAAAGGAGCTTGGCATTTCTGAAGAACATGATGGCATTATCATCCTTGCGGACGATGCGCCGGTTGGTATGCCGCTGGTCGATTACATGGGCGACGCCGTATTGGATATTTCCATTTTGCCGAACATGGCGCGCAACGCGAATGTCATCGGCATCGCGCGTGAACTCGCCGCGTTGACCGGTCGCGAACTCAAACAGCCGAATATCCAATTTGTAACCTCCGGCGACTCGGTCAATGAGTTGGTCGAAATTGAGATCACGAACTCCGAACTCAATCCACGCTTTGTGGCTGGATTAATTCGTAACGTTGAGATCAAGCCGAGTCCCTATCAGATTCAGCGCAGGCTGAGACTCGCGGGTCAGCGTCCCATCAATAGCATCGTGGATGCGACCAACTATGCCATGATCGAACTTGGTGAGCCGTTGCACGCCTTTGATTATGATGTGTTGAAAGAACGTGCTGACAACAAAAAAATCAAGATCATCACTCGTGCAGCCAAAGATGGCGAGAAGCTCACTACGTTGGATGGTGCCGAACGCACGCTCACTTCCATGAATGTGCTCGTCTGTGATGAAAAAGGTTCACTCTCCCTCGCAGGTGTGATGGGCGGTTCTGAATCTGAAGTCACCGATAAAACCAAAAATGTTCTACTCGAAGGCGCAGCCTGGAATTTCATCAACATCCGCCGCACTGCCAAGCAGCATAATCTTCCCTCTGAAGCTTCCTTTCGTTTTTCGCGTGGTGTGCATCCCGCACTTGCCGAACAAGGCGTCAAACGCGGACTTCAATATATGGCAGAGTGGGGCGGTGGTGTAGCTGCGCCCGGTCTTGTGGACGAGTATCCGCTCAAGCTAAAAGATTCTGTTGTGGATGTCACGTCGCAGGATGTCAAAAGACTGCTCGGCATCGATCTCACGCTCGAGCAAATTTCCGAACTTCTCACGCGTCTTGAATTCAAATGTGAAATCACCAATACTCATTTACGAGTTGCCGCTCCTGCGCATCGTATGGATATTGACGAAGGCGTTGTCGGCCTTGCCGATGTGCTTGAAGAAGTTGCGCGCAGTTATGGCTACGATAACATCCCGACCACCACGATCGCCGATGCGCTTCCGCCGCAGGCTGGCAATCCCATTCACGAATGGGAAGAACATCTGCGCGATCTGCTTGTCGCGCTTGGTTTGCAGGAGGTCGTCACCTATCGCATGACCTCTGCCGAAAAAGAATCACGCGTTGTGAAATACGATGATTACGTCCGTGTTGCGAATCCGATCGCGCCTGAGAAAAGTGTTCTGCGCCGCAACCTGGTCGCCTCGGTGCTCGATGCGCTTGAGAAGAATATCCGCCTTGGCGAAACGCTTTCGCTCTTTGAAATTGGCTCCGTCTTTGAGCCTGTGAAAAATGATCTCCCCAATGAGTGGCGTAGATTTGCCGTCGCGATGACCGGACTTCGCGAAGCGACTGCCTGGGATGTGAAAGCCTCTCCCAAATTGGACTTCTATGACTTGAAGGGCCGCCTCGAACTCCTGTTGAGCGGACTCCGCCTTACTAACATTACCTACGCTGAAGTCGACTCTGCTCCCTATCTACACCCGGGGAAAGCCGCCGATGTCAAAGTCGATGGAAAGGTCGTGGGCGTTTTCGGCGAATTGCATCCGCTGGTCAAAGAGAAATATAATTCGCTTGGCGATGGACCCATCCTCGTGGCTGAATTTGACCTGGAGATTCTACGCCGCGTGAACCCGACCTATGGCATCACGCCCGTCTCTGAATTTCCGCCGGTGTACGAGGACATTGCCATCATTGTGAATGATGCAGTCGCCGCAGCGGCTGTCGAAGCAATGATCAGGCAGACGGGCGGCAAGACCGTGACTTCCGTCCGCTTGTTCGATGTCTATCGCGATGAAAAGATCGGAGTTGGGAAAAAGTCCCTGGCTTATAGCCTTACCTATCAAGCCGAAAAGACATTGACCGACGCCGACGCCGCGGCGATCCGCACCAAGATCGTCAAACGGCTGGAACATGAATTCAGCGCGAAGTTGAGAAGTTAGTAATCACAGTACCAACGGGATGCAAGATAAGCTTGCATCCCGTTCTTGTTTGACTGTATACTGCCTCAAAATCATTTCAATGGAGAGAAAATATGAACAATAAGAACACAGGCATGATCGCCACTATTGCCGCCGTAGTACTTTGTGGTTGTCCCGGATTATTTCTTTGTTTGTTTGGCGCGCTGACTGCAACGGGGAATGGGACGTTCAATAATTCCAGCCTTTCGCCCTCGGTTGGATTTGTGCTCCTTTGCCTTTCGTTGATCTTTATTCTGATCCCGGTTGGCGTGGGTTTCTTTACCCTGCGCAAAAAGCCAGAGGCAACTCCGGTGGATGTGCCCCCAGCATCCTAAATAAAAAAAAGACGGCGATGTACTCGCCGTCTTTTTTGTTCGGTACATTGTTGCTCAACGCAAATCATAAAGCAGTATAATATTTTCATCGTTCCAACTCTTTATGCAGGGAAAGGAGCCTCTGTATGCAGTCCTTTATTTTCAATGATGCGATTCGCTTCAAGCTGGCGACCCAACAGGATGACACGGGTGCCAAGGTTCAGGTATTCTTGGGCGTCTTTGTTGGTGTGATCCTGCGCTGGATCGTGGTGGACATTCTAAAGAACCATGCCCAGTGGAATGTCGCGGTGATCATTGCCCGCATTGTGATCGCCCTGATCGCAACCATCTTTGTTTTTTCAGGGTATTGGCAAAAAGTGAAAGACCAATCCGCGGGCATGCGCTTTGTGAATTCGCTGGTCTACGGCGTCTCGATCGATGCGCTCGTCGGTCCGTGGACCTATTAGGAGAAGCCGAAATGAACTCATTTATCTTCAATGATGCAATTCGCTTCAAACTGGCAACCCAACAGGAAGATACCAAAGCCAAGACGCAAGTGTTCATTGGCGTGTTGGTCGGCGTGCTTCTGCGTTGGATCTATAGCGTGGCAGTGGCTGTGGTCAAGAACAATGCCCCCTGGTGTTTTGGTTCGTGGATAAATATTCTTATACGTCTTGGAGTTGCACTGGTCGCGACCTTCTTCGTTTTCTCTGGCTATTGGCAGAAGGTCAAGGATCAGCCCGCCAGCATGCGGTTTTGGAATGCGGTTGCTTATGGGATTTCCACCGATAGTATCTTGGGTGCTTTTCTACCCCAGACGGCTTGTTGATCTTGGATCATCAATAATAAAAAGAGAAGGCAACTGCCTTCTCTTTTTATTATTCTTCGCTTTTGGCGCTGCTTTTTTTTGCGCTGGCTGATTTGCTTTCGGTTTTCTTCTCAGGTTTTTCGGTCTTTTCGGGTTTGCTTTCAGTATCATGACTGTGGTCATGATCGTGGTGTTCATGATCCGATTCTTTTTTGCTTTTATGCGAAGCTTCTCCCGATGGAGATTTATGGTCGGTTGCATAAAACCCCGAACCTTTGAAGATGATCTTGGTGGGGGTGATCACTTTTCTCAATGATTTTTTTCGGCACTCAGGGCAGGTCTTCAAGGGGGCATCGTTAAAAGATTGATGACGCTCAAATTGCACACCGCATGATTCGCACCGATAGGTATAAACTGGCATTTCGTACTCCTTGCTTTTGAAATAGCGTGGGGCATTATAGCGTGCCTAAGAATTGAAGGCAAGGGCAGCGTTTATAACAATAAACTGACTTTGCGTTTTGCCCAACGACATCCACGACTATGGTTGGTATTATAGCAAGGAGCAGTAAGAATTGCATTAACGGATGCCGCTATCGTAATTGACAGTGACCTGTGTGAACTTGCCGGCTTCAACCGTAAAAGTCTGTTCACCGGCAGAGGGCATTACATTCGGTGACTCAGGATGCAGGATATATTTGCCCGGATCAAGCGGGATCTTGAAGCGACCTTCGACATCGGTTTGGATTTGAACGATCTTTCGCCCATTGGAGTTGTTCACTGTCAAAGTGGCTTGATATGGTTGATCAGGGCATTCCTGCCCAACCTGCACAACGGGACAGTTCGGACCAATAAAGACCTGTCCCTCGATGCCGCTATCGGAAGATGCGGGTGGAGCTGAACAG
>JBDTWO010000221.1:0-7228 GCA_040006635.1 Chloroflexota bacterium | reverse complement strand
TTTGATCAGACCGTGTTCCCGGGCATAGTCGGCGGCCGCCCTGCGATCCGAGATGTTGAGCTTATCGAGGATCGAATGAACGTGATATTTGACGGTGTTTTCAGAAATATAAAGATATTTTGCAATTTCCTGGTTGGACATTCCCGTGGCAACCGCGCGCAACACGTCTAATTCCCTGATCGTAAGTGTGGGCTCTCCCGAATTCACAGGCTTCTTGGTGCGTGACAGTTCTGTCATCAATCTAAGCGTCATAGTGCGTGAGAGGGCGCTTTCACCACTCTGAACGGATCTTAATGCCGTGATCAGCTTGGAAGGCTGCATATTTTTTAATAGGTACCCTTTTGCTCCACTGCGAATGGCGGCGAACAGATCTTCATCCTCTTCAGACATCGTCAGAAAAACAATTTTACATTCGGGGTATTTGGCTAGGATCAAACTGGTTGCATCTGCACCGGTCCCGTCTGGCAATGTAAAATCCATCATGACAACGTCCGGTTTCGTCTGAATAATCAGATCAACAGCCTCCTTAACCGAGCCTGCCATCCCTACGATCTGAATATCTTTTTCAGCCCGGATAATGGCAGCCAAACCCTCGCGGAAGAGGACATGGTCATCAACAATAACTAGTTTCATCATTTGGATTCACCGACAAGTTGGTCTTTATTCTCAAATAGGATAGGTAGCCCCTTTTCGTATGGGGCGTGGACCACGATATTTGTACCAGAGCCAGCCGCCGAATAGACGCGCAGCGCTCCGTTTAGTTGACTGGCTCGCTCCTGCATAAATTTTAAGCCATAATGCGACCCATCCAATGCCCGAGCCGGGTCAAAACCTTGACCATTATCATAGATTACAAAGACCAGCTTGTCTTCGTCCCAGGTGATCTCCACACTTGCCTGACTGGCATCGGCATATTTTTCAATATTACTTAGCGCTTCCCGGAAGATATAGAATAACTGACGCATTTGATTCGCTGATAACGGCTTGGGTTCGCCATAACTTGTAAAGTCGATCTCAAAGGTTGAACGCTCTGAGACTTGGTTGGCATAGCGCCTAAACAAACTCAGCAGGTCGGCCGAATTCTCCGAATGCAACAAGGCGAGGGTGCCGCGGATCAGGTCATACGATTCATTTGCCACCTTGGACATGTTCTTGATTTCCGCATTCATCTCGGTCTGCGTTTGCGGACTCTTCTCAGACAAATAATCAAGCCGCATGCGCAGGAAACCAACATTTTGCCCGATCGTATCATGCAAGTCACGAGCGATATCGATCTGCATGGTATGGATCGTTTGCATAAGCATTTTCTCTTTCTGATTACGCTCCTCGATCTCCTTTTCGACTTGCTTCCGTTCAGTGATATCGCGGTTGCTGATACGGCGTCCGAGGTAGCGATTCTCAGCCCCAAAGAGGGGCCGGCAAACATGCTCGATCCAACGTTCACTTCCATCGCGCGTAATGAGACGGTATTCCACAGTCATGATGTCAGCCGCCTCGTCATGAACCAGCTGATGGTGCCCTTCGTAATCAATTTGATCTTCGGGGTGAACAAGCTGTACCAACAGGTCGGGGTTGGTCACGAACTCATCTGGAGCGTAGCCAGTGATACGCTCACACGAAGGTGACGTGTAAATGATCTTTCCTTCGGGAGCCAGCCACAACTCCCAGTCATACGTCCAATCCACCAGGGTGCGGAATTTTTCTTCGCTTTCGCGCAGAGCATCATCGGCCCGCTTATGTTTGACAATATCCCACGTAAAATCTGCCAGGGTGGAAACAAGTTCAATGTCACCAGTTGTGTAAGCCCCCGGCTTGTTCCCGACACCGAGAACCGCCACGATCTTTTCGTCCCGCATGATCGGCACTGCCATTTCACGGACAATGGGAGCATGACCCTCGGGCAATCCTTTTCGATCTGGCAGGGATGTATAATCATTATGCACCACCACTTTTCGCAGGCGAATACAATCAGCCCAGACCCCGGCGTCATCTACGGCATAATGTCTTTCAACCCCATTCATCCGGCACACATTTTGCAGCGTATTGGTAGACCACGTCTGGAGTATGATCGTCTTTTGATCGTTCTCAATAAAATGGAAGTAACCTGCCGCGCTCCCCGTCAAGGTTTCCAACTCATCCAGGGTAAATTGCAGGATTTCATCCAAGCTATGCGTGGTGGCATATTGGATGATGCGCAAACGCGCTTTCAGGACCTGCTCAACCTGGTATCTTTGTTGGATATGCTGAAGGATGGGTCTGAAGGACAGAAAATACAGGATCGGGAAAATGATCACCGTCATGATGGTGGCATCAATCAGCACTTGCTGGTAATAAGGCAATTGCCTAAAGCCATAGACCACGATCATGGCAACAACTTCCGCCAATGCGATCCCGACGATCGTGATCAACAGAATAGACCATGGAGAATATCTTCCCTGGATTCTCTTCAGGTCATGATCCTGCTGGAAGGCGTCCGAAATATTATTCAGCGCTGTATTGGATGAGGGTAATTTGCCGTTGCTAGATTTAATCATAACATGTAGGCAACTTTTGAAATCACTTTGTGAATAGACGTAGTTGAAGGTGGTGAAAGCTTAATTCCCGGTTTCATTGTCATCATGAGCTCCGTAAGTCCTATTTTCCATGAGAACAAATGCCATTAAGTTGATTTTAACGGTTCTACACGATGATTACAAGACAGATATTAATATAAAATGTTACGAGAGTCGCGCCCGAAACCAACTTAACCGTCACCCCCGCCAGGCTTTATAGCATTCGGAAAAACAAATTAGACAGTGGCGCGACGTTGGATAAGATCGATAATCATAGAGTGTAATTAAAGGCATGTCGTTGCGAGACCCCGTAGGGGTCGAAGCAATCTCCTGTTGGGTGGTTAGATGAGATACCATCCCCTTGTGGGATTGCTTCGGGCTTCGCCCTCGCAACGACATTTGTTATTGCAGTTGTTCTTCCAACTCTTGCACTTCTTTATCCCGCCTGTGATAGCCCATTTTCTCAATACTATCCTTCGCAATTTGCCAATGCTCTCGGGCTTTGGCTTTCTCGCCCTTTGCAAAATACAAGCGCGCGTGCTCCAAATGGCACTCGGCCAGATACAAACCCATCCCGCCGCGCGTGGCGATGGTGAAGGCTTCATCCAAATCCTTTTGCGCTTTATCGAGCGTGCCTGTAAAGCGATAAAACTCTGCGCGCGCAAGCAAGCCGCGGGTTAATTGATTATGCTGCCCCGCCTGTCGCAAGCCATCCACTCCGCGGTTAAGGAAATTAATTGAATGCTTAATATGGTAATTGGGATTACGTTTTAATTGAAACATGTGTGCGCGACCAAGAGAAAGATTATTGCGCGCAACATCAAGCAAAGTTAAGTTTTGATTTACTAGTTCCATTATCTGTTCTGCGCGTTGTTGCACTTTTTGATATTTGCGTTGACTTAGTAAAAAATCATGATAATCAAACTCCTCATTAGAAACGAAAAAGGATGCGTTTGGATTATTTCGTTTTTGTATTTCTAACGCATCATAGAAAGCTACTTCGGACTCTGCGAAATGCCCTGCTTGGTGTAGTGTATCTCCCAAATGGACTCTTGCTCCTCTTCTATGATTTGTGTCTTTACTGCGGTCAGCCATTTCTACCGACTTTTGTGCCCAGATTAGCGCTTGATCTAATTCGCCAATTAGCACATAAATGTCACTAAGATTGATCGCACTACGAGCGGCATTTTTCCAATCCTCAATCGCAATCGACATATCAAGACTTATTTTGGATGGCACTACAGCCTCTCCCATCCGCCCCAGTACACCAAGACAGACACCCACGTTATTGAGAATAATACCTTGGTCAATTTCCTTAAGCCCTGAAACGAGCATGTCCCAAGGCGGGTCAAAAAAAGCAGAGAGTGCGGCAAGGTCAGCACCAACAGCACCAAGTTGAGCAAAACAGAAATTTATTTTCCAACCGCGTTGAATCCGCCGATAATATACTTTATCTAATGTCTCTTGAGGTTTCCCCGCTTGACAGCCGTGCAATATCGCAGCAAAGAGCGGAGCCATTTCTTGAAGCGTCTCAGGAAATTCTTTTGCAGTAGATTTGTAGTATTCGTACAAGCGGCGGTTACCTTCACGCCACGCCGCAGAGTTCGTTTGTTTCAATTGCTCACCAAAGTGTTCGCGCAAAAGCGGGTGGCAATCCAGTTTATCAGGGTCGACCGAATCTGGCTCAGCAAGCAGGCGCAAGTCGCGCAAGTTATTTATTGCATATCGCCATTCGACATCTTTTACTTTTTGCAACTCGTCCGTCAATCCCTCAATGACTGATTCTTTTCTCAGCACATCCAGTGCATCTTTTTCCGCAGGACGGTCAAATAAACCCATCAAACGCAAAATATCTAATTCTGGTTTGTCTTTTAGAAAAACTTCATATGATTCCATCACACGCCGTGCATGCTTGCCCTGTTTTTGTTCATCCATCACATGCGGGATTTCTTTCCGCTTGCGAATGTCGCCGCCATGCACCACCTTAAGATAGCGTCCCAGCAGGGTGAGCGCGAGGGCATGTCCGCCGAAATCTTTTGTGGCTTCTTTTCGTTCATCTTCTGTACCATCCACACCAAGATATTTGAGATACTCTGCACCTGCTTCTTTAGAAAGAGCCTCAAGGTCAATCTCCAATGCTGTGCTTCCGATGAAATCTTTCAAATCATCCACTGTCAGTCGCGTACTGATGACGACGAGTCCAGGATTTTGTCGCGCCAACTCGCGTAACAGCGATGTCAATCCCGGGTCTTTGATTTTTCCTGTCTCAACTGGCGGCGGGTTTTGTAGTGGTTCGAGTCCATCGAGAATGAGCAATGCTCGTTGTTGTTTAATGAGTTCTGCTAATCGTTCGCCTTTATCCCACGGTGAACCTGCGGTTGAATCAGGGTCACCAAACCACGTCAATGCCGCGGCGATGAATTGGTCGGCTGAGACTTGCCGCCCTTCTGCCGCACCTTGCGAATAAAACGACCAGCCGTATACACGCTCTGCACCGCGGTAATTATCTTTCGCCATTTGTAAAAGCCATTTGTTGATTAGGGCGCTCTTACCCACTCCACCCCACGCGACGAGGGATAAGACATTGATATCTTGGTTATTCCACGCATCATCGAGTGCTTTTAGTTCCTTCTCACGCCCAAAAAGATCAGGGGATGTGGAGGGAAGTTTGGCGAGAGAAACTTCGACTTTTGAAGTTATGTTCTTTCGTTCTCGTGGTGCGAGTTTTTTCACTGTCCCAAGATTTGGTTTTGTTGTATAAGGCTGGTCTGTTATTCGACGATATAAAGCCTCATAGCCTTCTTTAGTGTTGACATCATAATAATTTGTTGCCTGAAGCGGGATGGGAATGTGTTTCGTGTTTTCACGTCCGAAGACAATTGGAATAAACTTCTCATTTACCGCCCCTGCGTTGTACAAGTATTGATAAATTATCGATGATTCCCACATCACTCCAAGACCCTTGCCCGAATCTTCTTTCATCACACGTTTTAAATATGTCTCTGTACTAACCATAAGAACAAACTGTGAATCGCGGATTTCTTTTTCCATCCACAAAACCCAGCCCTCTTTCGGCGCGACCTGATATTGGTCAATATTTGCATCTATGCCATCGTCTCGCAATCGGTCGGCTAATTGCAAAACTCGGTCTTTGTGTTCGTCTGAGTCCTGACTGTAACTAATGAAAACTATGGAAGCGGTCATGGTGTCCCTCGCTGGGCAGGTCGAATTGGCTTTTGTGCTTTTCAGTATACAGACATATTCGATTCATGACAAGCGGTTTGAAGGACAAATCGATTGCATTGTCGGTATAATGTCTCTTCTATGAAAGAATTCATCTACTCCCGTAACGCTGTCTACGAAACCCTGCGCGCCAAGCGCAGGGACGTGTTCAGAATCGAACTTGCCGAAGGGGTGCAAGTGAAAAGCAGGCTCACTGAAATTCTAGCGATTGCCGCGCAACGCAAGATCCAAGTGGTCAAAGCGCCGCGCGCCCGGTTGGACAAGGTTCACGAAAACAATCAGGGCATCATCGCGGAGGTGAGCGGGTATCCGTATGTGGACTTGCTCGACATTCTGGAAAACGCGCGCAAGAAGAATGAGCCGCCGTTCGTGTTGTTGCTTGATTCGTTGAACGATCCGCAGAACTTCGGTACGCTCATCCGCACGGCAGAGGCGCTTGGCGTACATGGCGTGGTCATTCCGCTGGCGCATACGGTGGAGGTGACTCCGTCCGTGGTGAATGCGTCATCGGGCGCGAGCGAGCATATGCTGATCGCGCGGACAAATCTCGCGCAGACGATCGAAGCTCTCAAGGCCGAAAATGTTTGGGTTGTCGGCTTGGACCAAGATGGGGAAACGGTCGGGGCAAAGACTCAGCGTCATTTTACAGGAGCAACTGCACTCGTCGTCGGAAGCGAGGGCGAAGGCATCCGTCAGCTCACGCGCGCGAAATGCGACATCATCCTAAAACTTCCAATGCAGGGCCAAGTCGAATCATTGAATGCCGCGGTGGCGGGTTCGGTGGCGTTGTATCTGGCGTATCTGGCAAGACAAGCGACTAGATAACTAGAGACTAGAGGACTAGAAGACTATGGCGATTCAAGCATCCTATCATTTCCCACGCGGATTTTTGTGGGGCACGGCGACGGCGTCACATCAGGTGGAAGGCAACAACACGAACAACAATTGGTGGAGGTGGGAACAGGACGGTCACACCAACGGGAAATCTGGTCTGGCTGCCGATTGGTGGGGCGGGCGCTGGAAGGAAGACTTTGACCGCGCCGCCGAAGGCGGACAGAACGCGCATCGCTTTTCCGTAGAGTGGAGCCGCATTCAGCCCACGCCCGATACTTGGGATGAAGATGCGCTCGAACGCTATCGTGCCATGCTGCGCGGACTGCGTGAACGCGGCATGACTCCGATGGTGACACTGCATCACTTCACCGACCCGTTATGGTTATATGACCGTTGCGGCTGGGAACAGGCTGAAGTAGTGCCGTTGTTTGAAAAGTACGTCCGCAAGGTTGTGGACGCGTTGAAGGAATATGTTACCTATTGGGTCACGATCAACGAACCGAATGTGTACGCGTTGAGCGGCTACGTGGTCGGTGATTTCCCGGCTTGCAATAAAGGCTTGAATGTGGCGATGAAAGTACTCGCCAACATGCTGCGCG
>JBDTWO010000220.1:0-7256 GCA_040006635.1 Chloroflexota bacterium | reverse complement strand
GCCTGTCTTCCAATTCGGCAATGTCAAGCCTGGTTGAGGCGATCTTGAATTCATCACCAGCGCGCTCAGAACGAAACAATAAAAAACCTTCACTTTTCGGGAAATATTTTGCAAGCACATTTGAAAACCGTTTGAGGTCCTGGTCAATGGCGGCACTTCCGTAACGGGTATTGCCTTCATGCATATTAAGCATGTCTGTCAACGCCATGCTTTTAATCACGGTCTTCGCGAGATACCAGTGGGCACCCAGCCCATTCAGCATGTTCGTCAATGCATCACGGGTGACTATGCTTTCCACAATATTTTTAGTGATTTGGACCTGCTCAATCGCCTGTTGTTCCAAGGTCTTGGGCAATTCCAATGCATAGATTTTATCCATAAGTTTTTGATAGGGCATATCAAACTCATGCCAGCTTTGGTAACTGTTATTGTCTTCGATACGCCTTGGAATCTCTGAGTGACTCTCCAAAATGGTTTGTCTGACTACGACCGGTCTGAAGGTCTTCCGCTGCTTTTGAAGCTCATTCTCAGCCTCGGTTTCTGTAAGACCGGTGCCGAAATCCCAGGTCAATAGAGAGTCCTGTTCCTGGTCATCATATAACTTTAACAACAAACGCTTAATAGCATGGGATGTTTTCGAAGTGGAAAATATTCTAAATTCATCACTGCCCGGGGATCTGCGAACAAAATCCCCCTGATCAAGCGTGAAAATAGACATCAGTTGGAACGCCAGTTTGTGCAATTCCGAATCGACAACCAAAGCGCCGTATACTTTGTTTGCCTGCCGCAAGTCATAAATGTCGATCTTTGCCCGTCCGATGATCTGCTCATCAGGCACCAGCCACTTGCCTGCGCGTGAGTTTAGCGCATGCGTGATCGCGTCGTACAATGCCAGGTTTTTGGCGTTCTTTTGAATGCCTGAAAGAAAACCTTTCAGCCCCTGAAATTGAGCTGTTGTGATCGGCACGGCTTGAAACAGGTTCTCTAATTCCTTAAATGCTTGCAGGAAGATCTTTTGCTCATTATCCATTTTATAAATTGGGCGCTGGCTTCTGAGATCGGGAAACCAGGATCCTCTCGAGAAGCGTCTGACATTTTTGAATTTCGTACTGCATGCCCTGCTGCTGAAAGCTTTCAATTGACTCATTGACCAGTGTCAGAGCAGTTTCCAGATCCGAGCGTGTTTCCAGAAAAGTGGAAGCCAGTCCAAATTGCCCCTTCGCAAGTTCATCAACTCTTCCGAACTCTTCGGCAGATCGAATACCCTCCGAAAAAAAACGAACAGCCTCGGCGTATTTTTCTTCTTTTAACGATACAAAGCCCAATCCGTTCAATGCATAGCTAATATGCCGGACAGGGTCTTTACGGACAGGGTCGCGCCAGGTATCCAAAGCCTCTTGGTACCACACCCTGGCGTTTTCGATATTTCCCCGCTCATATTCAAGTTCACCCAAGCCATATTCTGCGAAGCCTTTACTATAGACTCCATAGTCATCGGTGGCAAATTTCGAGCTTGTGATAAGCACATCCAATAATAACTGTTCAGAATGGTCAAAATTACCTAGGCGTAATTCCACAGCTCCCAGGGATCTTTTGGCTGCGGCGATCAGCAGCTCATCTTCGGTCTTTGTGGTAGCTGACAGCGCCTCCCCAGCCCAATTCAATGCTCGCAGATAATCGCCCTGATAAAAATAAATCCAGGATATGTTTCGGTCAAATGTACTGACCGACTTCCAGTCTGATAATAAATTGGCTGCGCTTAGAGCAGCATGCGCCAGGGTTAGGCGGTCGTACCAATACGCACGCTGCCAGAGTACACTGCCAAATTGGATGCCGATCTGCACTAAAATTTCAGCGATGTTCCTGGTCTGCTTTGTAAGGGCAGCAGAGCGCGGCCTCTTTTGGATGGATTTATGACACCATTGAGCTACATTAAGGATGTTATTCCGATCCATCAACAGTTCATCATATCCCCGCCATTCCTTGAAACTACTTTTTTGCGACACAAGTGTTACGTAATATTGAGCCGATCTCAATTCAGCCTGTTTGATGAATTTTCGGTCGCTCGCAAATTGTGTACGGATATATCGGCGCGTCAACGGCAGGATGCTAAAATAATCCCGATCAGGTTCATGTTCGATGAGCGTTAGCTGTAAAAGGTCACTGACCGCAATTTCAAAATTATCGTCATCCTCGATTTCCGAAATTTCTTTTAAAGCGTCTCTTGAGACCGCCTCGGGCTGTAACGCTAGAATAAAGAGCAACTTCTTCTCGTTGCTATATCGCAACAAATTCCAACTGTGATTGAAACAGTATTGCAGTACGGGTATGTTGGCATCCAGACTCAGTTTATCCAAAACCTGCGTTACTGAATAACCGAGAACAGCGATTTGTCCGTGCACCCACAAGAGCGCCAGCGGCAATCCGCCGGTCAGGTCAACCAGATATTTGTTTTGGTCTGTTGTAAGCTGGATATTTTTTTGCTGGGCATCCCATGCCAATAAAGCATTGCTTTCCACAAAAGATAAGCCCTGTAATCGGATAATCTGTCCCTCAGCGACCCGCTCCCTTGAGGTAATAATAATTTTAAGTGTGATGGGCGATTTTCGTAAAAAATCCAGGACCTCCAATTGCTCATTCTTTGACAAAGATTCAAAGTTATCAAGGATGAGCAGGGTAGTATGCCTTGCCAGGAGAACATAGGCTCTCTTGATCTGGTCTTGAATCGACAGATTTCCAATAGTAGGATTCCCCAAGCTTGTACCGATGGTGATAAGAATATCAGATAAAGTTTTGGCTTCTGGGATAATGGGTTCGATCCCATGCAAGGTCAGGATGGATTCCTTGGCAGAAATCCAAATGACAGATTCAAAGAGCTCCGCTTCAATACAACGGTGACTTAGCTCTATCGCAAGCGCCGATTTTCCCACCCCCCCAATCCCTTCAATGCCAATGATAAAAGTTCTGCTATTCGGCTGTAGCGATTGCAGAACGGCGCTTAATTCATTCTCCCGACCCACAAAATAAGGTCGCCTTGGCAGGTTTGTCAGCAGGTTGTTTTTTTTGATTTCCTTAGAAGTGCCGTTGAGGCCCTCGATCTGTTTGCCATACCTAGCTATTGCTTCTCTTTCCATCGTGATACTGTTGATCAGATGGAGTGGCTGATCGACCCCATATTTTGCCAGCATCTCTTCAAGAACGTAGAGATTCTTTTTATGTAAATCGATCATCCTTTCCAGATGAGCGAGTTCTTCCTTGTCCATATTGCACCCTGGATTCTATTCGATAGGACGGATGTTTTTCTTATAAACCTTTGACAAAATATTTTGAAGTTTTTCCATGCTCGTGATCATGGAGTTTTCAGCCTCGGTCATGTTATTGACAATAATGGGAGGCACGAGCGCGCTGCCCCATTTGGCATACTGCTCCTTGGCAAGCTGGTAATTACGGGAATAAGTCTCCAATAATCGAAGCAGGTGTTTGACCTCTTCTTCGTGGTCTTGCCATAAGATCTCATCCACCTTGGTGACAAGGAGTTCCTGTTTAGTCTCTTTTTCCTTTTCAGGCTTCGAGGGCACAACCTCCTTTACCGGTTCCAGGTCTTCCTTTTTCGAGGGACCATCACTCTGCTTTCTTCGTTCGCGACGTTCTTCCAGAATTTTCCGGCCCTCATCGAAAACAAAATCTATGGCTTTTAGAAGTATTGGCAGTTGAACAGGGTCAATCATGGTTTCTCCTTCCCAAGCCAAGTATAGCATAGTCATTCAACTACGCGATAAAGCAAGCTGCTGGGAAGTGGTAGACGCTCGTTACTTGCCTGGATCAGGATGATCGAACCTTGATTTCATGTCATGTGAAATATTTGAGGAGGTTATTTTCGCAACCAATAAAGGATGTTTTTAGATAAGATGAAATATAATACAATCATGTACATTGAGGCTCTCAACTCATGAAATCCCACCGTAAAGAACTCTGGTTCAACCTCCCCGCCCGCCGTGGATTTATCAACATCACCCCTGAAGTGGAAATTGCCATCCGCGAAAGCGGAATCAGGGAAGGTTTGGTTCTGGTCAACGCCATGCATATAACCGCTTCTGTCTTCATCAACGATGATGAGTCGGGATTGCACAACGATTACGACAAATGGCTCGAGAAACTCGCACCACACGAACCCGTCAGTCAATATCGACATAATGACACCGGCGAAGACAATGCTGACGCGCACATGAAACGTCAGATCATGGGGCGTGAAGTTATGGTCGCGATCACAGAAGGCAGATTGGATTTTGGACCGTGGGAGCAGATCTTCTACGGCGAATTCGATGGACGAAGACGCAAACGAGTATTGGTAAAGATCATCGGAGAATAAAATGACAGAAAACAAAGCCATGGGTGAAATGCACGGGTGTATCGTATGTGGGAAGCTATATCAACTCTATGTGGTTTATGATCCAACTGGGAAGTATGTAGGCAGTAAAGTCATGAGCGCAGGCGGAAAGGCAGTAGAGGATTCGGCTCGTCCGCTGGTGGCATGCGAGAAGCATACCGACAAAGAAATCGAAAGAGCGGTTGAAAGAGTGTTCGGGAAACAAAAACCTGACGAAGATTAATGGAGGCAAACATGCAAACACGTCGTTTTGGTCGCACGGGTCACATGAGCACGATCGCCATCTTTGGCGCGGCGGCATTTTGGGAGATATCGCAAGCCGATGCCGATACGGTCATGGAACAAGTCATTGAAGCAGGTATCAACCACATTGATATCGCCCCATCCTACGGACAAGCCGAACAGCGCGTCGGTCCGTGGATGCCGCGGATACGTGACAACTTCTTTCTCGGTTGTAAAACCATGGAGCGCACCAAACAGGGCGCATGGGATGAAATGCAGCGTTCATTGAAACTCCTGCAAACTGAAACTTTCGACCTGTATCAATGTCACGCCATCACGACGATGGAAGAGTTGGATGCCATCACCATGCAAGGCGGCGCACTCGAAGCCTTTGTAGAAGCCCGTCAGCGTGGATTAATTAAATATATCGGCATCACAGGCCACGGGGTGAATGCTCCGCAGATCTATCTCGAAGCGTTGAGGCGGTTCGAGTTTGATTCAGTCCTGTTCCCGCTGAATTTCGTCCAGATGGCAATCCCGGAATTTAGAAAGAACGCCGAAGAATTAATTGCAGTCTGCAAAGCCAAAGACGTCGGCACCATGATCATCAAGACCATCACCAAGGCGCCTTGGGGCGAAAGACCGCACACTGCCAACACCTGGTATGAGCCCTTTGATCAAATGGACGAGATCCAACGCGCGGTTAACTTTGGTCTTTCGTATGAAGTCACCGGGCTTTGCACAGCGGGCGATACGCGCATCCTGCCGATGGTCTTACAAGCCTGCGAAAACTTTACGCCCGTGAATGCTGCCGAGCGTGAAGAAATGATACAATTTGCCAAGCAGTTCGAACCCTTATTTTCCTAGGAGATAATCTGGCGAGATGATATCTCGCTTTACATCCATTACCATGAGCAAGGAATTTTTCGACGCGATCAAACAAGGTGACAGGGACGAGGTGGAACGCCGCCTCGCTCTGGACCCGATTCTGATTCATGCCAAAGAAGCTGGTCTCACCCCAATCATGGTCGCCGCCTATCACAGTCAACCGGAGATCGCTTCCTTCCTTGCCGATAAAACGGTTGCCATCACCGTCTTTGAAGCTGCCGCTGTTGGCAAGATCAACAACATCATTCGCATTCTGGCACGCAATCCGCTGCTGGTCAGTGGTTATTCAGAAGATGGTTTTCAGCCCTTGGGTTTAGCCTGCTTTTTTGGTCATCTCGATTCAGCTGAATATCTCGTCAAAGCCGGCGCACCGGTCAACGCCCATTCTCACAACGAGCTGAACACTGCCCCGATCCAATCCGCGGCGGCGGGCGGGCATCGTAAGATCGTCAAGATGCTCCTTGAGCACCGTGCCGATCCGAACATCCGCAGTCAGGGCGGAAATACTCCGCTCCATGCCGCCGCCCAAAACGGAGATGAAGAAATGATCCGCATTCTGCTTTACGGCGGTGCGGATCTACTCCTCACCAATGAGGATGGAAAAACCGCCTTCGATCTCGCCATGTCTGCTGGACACGAAATGGCAACCCTTCTGCTGGGCGAAGGTGTCACAAAACGGTTTATCCAAAAACGGGATTAAACAAAAAAGGACAGGCTTGCGCCTGTCCTTTTTACTATTATTACTATTCCATAAGCTTACGGGCAATCAAACGTGTATTTCACCAATTCCTGGATCTTCTCAGTCCGATCCACTACATCGCCAGATTTTGCCAAACCGACGAACTGGAAATCGAACCACGAATTATCCAATCGTAAATCAGCAGCAATATCTTCGCCTTTGAATGTGAGTGTGAAATTACCGTTTCCATTGGCGACCATCTTGCCAAAAGACTTCCACTCACTGGGGTACAAACGCTTGTTATCAACCACACGATAATAGAACACCGCACCGACAATATCTTGATTCATCGTGGTGATATTGAAGGTAATATCGCGCGGCGCGCAACGCAGGGTAAACGCATTGCTCGACATGGTCATATTCGTAAACACGCCCTTGCCCAAGGCAGCATCCAAAGTAATCGGGGCATTTCCTACAGTTTGAGCGGGTGCTTGTGTGGGAGCAGCTTGCGTCGGTTGAACGACGACTGTCTGTACTACAACCACGGGCTCAGCCGTCGGGGGCACTGCAGTAGGAGGCGGAACTTCGGTAGGCGCTTGAGTTGCCTCAACGACCACAGTCTGCACTACAACTACAGGCGTGGCAGAAGGTTCAATGGGTGCAGCCACAGGTTGTTGGGTTGGAGCGGCTGGGGTACTGCAAGCGGCTAAAGTCACCGCGAGTAAAAGAATAACGATTTTTTTCATGAATATCTCTCCTTGTTTGATTTATAAAATTCTATGACATAACTAGTTATATATCTAGATAAAAGCGCTTAACAGGTCTGATAAGCGGACAAATTGATGCTTTCATAAATCATCTGAGATATCCACAATGATGAGATGCCCATGCCATAAACTGCGCTTCCCAGCGAAAAAGGCACGCAAATTATGACCACGACGGGTATAATTCCGCCCATGCTTACTCCAGAACAAATCGAAATCAGACTCGACCGCATCCTCTTAAAGGTACAAAAACCCGGTCGGTATGTTGGCGGCGAACTCAACAGCATCGTCAAAGATTGGGAAACCACCCAAACCA
>JBDTWO010000219.1:0-7256 GCA_040006635.1 Chloroflexota bacterium | reverse complement strand
ACGCAGCGCGCCGGTGCCAAGCCTGCTGACCGTTTCGACAAGGTCCGCCACCCTGCACCCATTCTTTCGCTCGCGAATGCCTTTGGCGCGGACGATGCGCGTGCCTGGCTGGAGCGTGTTTCCAAGATCGATGATCGTGTGGAAAAGGCGAAGTTCGTGGTCGAGCCGAAGATCGATGGCTTATCAGTGGTCCTGCATTATCGCGATGGACTCTTCGTGCAAGGTGCCACGCGCGGCGATGGCGAAGTGGGGGAGGACATCACTTCCAACTTGCGGACGATCCGATCCATTCCTTTGCGAATCCCTGTTCAGACGGAAGACCAAGGACGAAAGACAAAATCTCCGTCCTTCATCCTCCGTCCTCCGTCCTATCTAGTTGTGCGCGGCGAAGCCTATTTGCCCATCAAAGAATTCGATGAATTGAATCGCAAACTCGAAGAAGCCGGTGAGAAGACCTATCTCAATCCGCGTAATACGGCGGCGGGTTCGTTACGTCAACTCGATCCTCAGTTGACGGCTTCGCGTCCGTTGACCATTTTGGTATATCAGATCATTTACTCCGAAGGCGGGAAAGTTCCAACTTCGCAATGGGAGATCTTGGAATATCTCAAAGCGCTGGGCTTCCCGATCACGGATGTAGCAAAACGCTTCGATAATCTCGATAAGGCAATTGTTTATACTGAGACCTGGAATGAAGGTCGCGATAACTTGCCGTATGAAGCCGATGGCATGGTCATCAAAATTGACGATCTGACTCTCGCCGCAGAACTTGGCTTTGTGGGCAAAGATCCGCGTGGGGCGATCGCGTTCAAATTCCCGGCGCGCGAAGTGACAACGACTCTGAATGATATTGGTGTTGCAGTCGGACGTACCGGTGTGTTGACGCCATATGCGATGCTCGAGCCGGTTGAGATCGGCGGCGTAGTTGTGGAACGAGCGACATTACATAATTTTGATTTCATCGCGGAGAAAGATATCCGTGTAGGGGATCGGGTGCTGATCAAACGTGCGGGTGAAGTGATTCCGTATGTGATCGGTCCAGTGGTGGATGCGCGCAAAGGCAAAGAAAAAAAGTTCAAACCGCCGACGAAGTGTCCAGCTTGCGATCAACCCGTTGAACATTTCGAAGGTGAAGTGGCGTGGTATTGTGTCAATGCCGCATGCCCAGCACAGCTTGTGAGAAATATTGAGCATTATGTTTCGCGCGGCGCGATGGATATTGTTGGGCTGGGTATAAAGATCGTGGAGCAGTTGATCGAAGTCGGTCTCGTCAAAGATGTGGCGGATTTGTATACGCTCAAAAAAGAGCAATTGCTTGAACTCGAAGGTTTCAAAGATAAAAAGACCGATAACTTATTGACTGCAATTGAAAATTCGAAGACGCAAACGCTGGCACGTCTGATCGCCGCGTTGGGAATCCGCGGCGTCGGCGAGGTAATGGCTGGGGATCTGGCGGGCAACTTCATGGACCTCGACGCGCTATCCAAATCCAAAGCGGATGATTTGATGCAGATCGCAGGCTTGGGTCCGAACATCGCCGAATCGATCGTGGATTGGTTCGCGCGTCCGGTCAATCAGAAGTTGTTGAAGAAGTTGAAGGCAGTACGGATGTGGCCCAGCGGCGGAGCGTCGAACATCAAAGGTCAAGCATCGGATGCGTTTGATGGCATGACCTTTGTCATCACTGGGACGTTGCCCACGTTCTCGCGTGACGATGCCAAAGATTTTATCGAGTCGCATGGCGGTAAAGTGACGGATAGCGTCAGCAAGAAGACAAGTTATCTCGTGCTCGGTGAAGCGCCGGGCTCGAAATTCGAGAAAGCAAAATCGTTGGGGGTAAAAATTATCGGCGAAGACGAATTGAAAAAGTTGGCAGGGTAATAAAAGCAATCCGCCAATCTACACAAATTAGGAAGATTGGCGTGGATTAGTGAAGATTAGCGGAAAAGAAAAAAATATTATGAATCATAAAGCTGGAGGCTCATTCAGCCTCCAGCTTTATGATTATGTCTTGTAGTTTGTTGCGCCGTTTTTCGATCTCTGCCATGACCTTGGCGCGGATCTGTGCCCACTCCTCACCCGGGACAGCGAGGAAGGCGGTAACGGCTCGAGGGTCAAATTGCTTGCCGGATTCTTCTTCAATGATCTGGCGTGCGGCTTCGTAGGGACGTCCCTGACGATACGGACGGTTAGAGGTGAGCGCATCGAAGGTATCGGCGATCATAAAGAGTCGCGCGCCTAGCGGAATCTCTTCGCCGTGTAAGCCATACGGGTAACCCGTGCCATTCCATTTTTCTTGATGACCCAGCACGATCTGGATCTCTTCCCGTAAATAAGGAATGCCCGAAAGCATTTTAAAGCCAGCTTCTGGATGGCGTTGAATGATCTTGGTTTCCTCGTCATTCAGCGGACCCGGTTTATGTAAGACCGCATCAGGGACGCCGATCTTGCCAACATCGTGAATCAACGCGCCGCGGCGAATGTATTTGATGATATCCTTATCCAACCCAATTTGCTCGGCGAGGCGGGCGGTGTATTCCACCACGCGTCGGGAATGTCCCTCGGTTTCGCGGTCGCGTAGATCGAGCGCGGCGGAAAGTGCATCGAGAGTGAGATCATAACTGTTCTGCAGTTCAGCCAGCAGTTGAGCGTTATTGACCGCCAGCGCAGCGCTATCGGCGATGGCGCGGAACAGATCAAGGTCTTCCTGATTGAAGAGGCGTCCGCCGCGTTTGTTGACTGCCTGGATCGCACCGATGGATTTATCTTCCAACACCAGCGGCACTGTCATCATCGAACGTGTCACGAAGCCGGTCCATTCATCGGCAGATTTGGCGCGGCGCCGATCTTTTTGTGCGTCTTTGATGATGATGGATCTTTTTCTCGAGACACTGGTGCCCACGATGCTTTTGGCAGCCAGCGATACGGCAAACCCCTTGAGCATTTCGGCTTCAGGTCCGGTGGCATAACGGCATTTGATGAAGCCCGCTTCCTCATCCACCAGCCAGATGGATTGGGCTTCGGCTTTGATGGCTTTATTCACTTCCGAAAAAATGCGCGGGATGAGTTCATCCAGTTCGATGGTCTGATGTAGATGCTGGCTGATCTGGTTAAGCAGTTTTTGACGCTGTTGAATTTGATTTTGGCGCTCATAGAGTTGCGTATTTTGGATCGCAACTGCGATGTCTGTTGCCAGGCTGTCGATGAGATTGCGGTCGGCGCGGGTGAATGCGGATTTACCGATTTTTTTGTTGAGGATCAAGACGCCCATGATTTTGCCGCGTGCTGTCAGCGGGGCAGCGATGATTTTTTTGGCTGGCAGGTTGAGGTGAAAAAGAGGCGCTTTGGCGTCCAGCCATTCAGCGGGCAACAGGTTTTCAAGCGTCGCATTTTTGGGATGGGCTTTGATAAATTTTTTGGCACGCATCGTAGTGCCCAGCATTTTTGCCGCGTGCATCCCAACGGTGTGCGTACATTCGAGCTCGGTTTCAGATTCGTTGAGCAGCCAGATCGAAATACTCGCGCTTTTGACATTGGCTTGCGCGCCATTGAGGATGGAAAACAAAGCCAGGTCAAGTTCGGGCAACGAGCGATACGCGTGACTTAATTTTACTAATAATGAGGGCGGTAAAGATGGGGTGGATTTTTTCATAACGGAGCCATGCCTATAAATTCACAGTATACTCACTCGACAATCATAACCCAAGATTCATCTTGAAGGTTCGTGGAATAGGATACAACATGGACATCCAACGACGTGAGGCGCTGGCAATCTGGATTTTGCTCGGCACTTGCCTCCTGTGGAGTTGCTCAGCCAGCCCAAGCCTTGCGCCAACACTGACAGTTTCACCGCCGACCCTGATACCCAGCACGCCGACTGCGACTCTGGTTCCAACGTCCACGCGCCTACCGGGACCGTGGCAGATCGTCGGCATCTACAGCGCAGACCATTCCATCATGACCGCAGGATTTTTGAATGAGCAAGTTGCTGCCACCGGCGGCATGTTGGGACAGATGGCGTATTCCAACGATGGCGCTTTAACTTGGCTGGTCACAGACGCGCATTCGGATTGTCGCTACGGTATCGAGGTGGTGAGTCCGCAAGTGATCTTTGCTTGCGGCGGTGCGACGCAGGTGCGCAAGTCGGTGGATGGCGGCAAGACGTGGCAAGTGCTGGCGGCATTCGGCAATGCGCGCACGATCACCAATCCCTGCCACTCGATGAGTTTCATTGATGAAAATATTGGCTGGCTGGCGAACTCGAATCTATTTGGCACAACCATCGATGGGGGACTGACGTGGACGATGCAAGCCCTCCCCGAATCAGCGGACAAGATCGCCACGATCGATACCTACGAATCAGGCGCAGGCTATCTGCTTGACCAAAGCGGCGTATTGTTTTTCACCCAAGATGACGGTGCACATTGGAACGCAGCCGGTCGCTTGGATCTGGGCGCGCTCAAAATGCCCTTATCCGCGTATCAACTCGCCGCCATGCGTTTCGCGGATTCACAACATGGATTGGTTATCGTTTCCCCCACCGATAAAGGTACAGCCGAACCCGTGCTCGCCTTTCACACTTCCGATGGCGGCGGGACGTGGACATCAGAAGTCGTCCCCGTCCCAGCCGGACCGGTCTACCTCGCGCGCGATGGCAAGCTGCTAACAGTGATCTCGTCAGTCGATCAGTTGACGTTGTTGAGATACGAGAAATAAATAGGAACCAATGCAAGGTTCGGAAGCGTTGACCCGGGTTTTAGTCTGATACGACCAGCCAGCCGCGATGGACGTTGTTATCCAGGGTTGCCATGGCTTTGTAAAGATGTTCAACGGGCGCCCAATACCAGGAGTTCTCAACCCCATAGACATCCAGAATAAGGATCGAGTCGCTTTTGAGATCGTAAGCCGCGAGCGGGGAGATATGTCCACCGGTGGGTGCGCCGAGGCTTTCGCCGCGGAAGTTGACGATCACAAAGCGCCCGATTTCGTTGAGCACCTGCATGACCGTTTTGCGAAATGTCTTGATACCGGTCGCGGGGCGTTGATCGGCATGCCGGATCTCGACGGTTAAGCTGTATACTTCCAGAATCCCTTTCAGGCTCGCCAGACTCAAACCGGGATCAAGGTCGCGCGGATTCACATCCTTGCCTTTGGCATTCTTCAATTGAATAATTTCTTTGGCTTTGACCTTATCGGTTTCGGCGTTCAACAGAGTGGCTTGGGTATAACTTTCATAGGTAAGTACCTCGCCGCCCCAGACTTGAGGGAGTTTTACCTCGAAGGGTTTCTGACTGGGGATCGTCCCTTTGGGGGCGTGTAAAGCGTTCAGCACAATGACCGAGGTCGCGACCCCGCAATACAGCGGATTGATCTGCGGCTGGAAGTGATGCGCCAGTTGATAGAAACTGCCCTTGTGCTTCGAGCGTTCCAAACGCCGAATGCCCTCTTTGCTGTGCCACGGCACAAGTACGATCTCGTTTGTTTTTGAAAACTGGCTGGGGGTGAAGGCGTTGTACATAAGAATCCTTTTTTTGGTAACGTGACTTTTGTCGATTGTAATACGAAAGGACAAGGAGAGATCGAGTTATAGCATCCAGTGTTGGTAAAATTTGATCAGCGTCCCACGAACCAGCTTGCTTTCAGAACCGCTTTTGGAGTATTCTTTGAGCATCCACCTGCTGCGCTTCTAACAACAGTATGCAGCTCTGAGCGCGTAAGTAAATCGATCAACTAATTTGGCTAATGAGATTGGACACAATGAAAGACACCCTCATCAAATTGTTCATGGACCTCAACGCCTTCCTCATCCGCCTCACGAAGGGGCGGATCGGCGGCAGACTCGGCTCACAGACCATCCTCCTGCTCGAAACAACGGGTCGCAAAACGGGACAGCTGCGCGTGGCTCCGGTTGCATATTTCTTTCACGAAGGGATCTACCTGATCGTCGCATCGAACTGGGGCAAAGACAAAAACGCGGACTGGTATTTGAATCTCCTCAAAACCCCACACGCGAAGCTGTCCGTGAATGGCAAAACGATTTCTGTTGAGTCCCACGCCGCGCAAGGAGACGAATACACCCGCCTGTGGAAATTCGCCACCGAAAAGCACCCGCCTTATTTGAATTATCAGAAGATGACCTCACGTCATATTCCGATTGTGGTGTTTCAGGCGACTGATTCGTAGGGTGTATAATTTGCACAGAGTATTTCGTTTACAAAATAAAGGTGAAATATGAAAACTGATATTTCCATCCCCAATGAACCCACTATTGACCCTGAATTAGTTGAAATGCAAATTATTGCTGAGTTCAATGCGTGGGAAGCCGCCAGCGATGAAGCCTTGGAAAACTTTGAAAAGGGATTGGAAAAACTATGAAGCGTGATATTGACTGATTGATTTAAGGGGAACTATGTTATAGAGGGGTTTTCGGAATGAAAAACGGTTGATGCTATACTTGCATGAAATCCAAACTCGAAGGGTGTTGTTATGCCGCTTACCCAACAGGAAATAAAATCACGCGCGTATGCCTTCGTAAAAGAATGGGAGCACACTTCACGCGAACGTGCCGAAGCGCAGACGTTTTGGAATGACTTTTTCAATATCTTCGGTCTGTCGCGCCGACGAGTGGCTTCGTTTGAAGAACCGGTGAAAAAGTTGGGTGATGCGCGTGGCTCAATTGATTTGTTTTGGAAAGGCACTTTGCTGGTCGAGCATAAATCCAAGGGCAGGGATTTGACCAAAGCGTACCAACAGGCATTGGATTACTTCCCCGGCATTGGCGAGCAGGATTTACCGCAATACGTTCTCGTTTCAGATTTTACCGACTTCCGTTTATACAATCTTGATGCGGACGAAGAATTCGATTTCACATTAAACGAACTCCCTGAAAAAATACACTTATTTGGTTTTATTTCTGGTTACAAACAACATGCCTATCGCGAAGAAGACCCGGTCAATATTCGTGTGGCGGAGAAAATGGGGGAACTGCATGACGAACTCTTGAAAAGCGGATATAGCGGACACGCGCTTGAAGTTTTCCTGGTGCGTTTGGTGTACACGCTGTTTGCAGATGACACCGGCATTTTCCCAAGAGATCATTTTCATTATTTCCTTGAAAACCGCACGAACCCGAATGGCTTTGACACAGGCTCGACGCTGGCGTTGATCTTCCAGATGCTGAACACGCCGAATGAAAAACGCCAAAGCGGAATGGACGAAGAGTTATTGCAATTCCCGTATGTGAACGGCGGACTGTT
>JBDTWO010000218.1:0-7267 GCA_040006635.1 Chloroflexota bacterium | reverse complement strand
TATTTTGCCATGATTTTTCCACTTCGCTTTGGTATGATTTTACGGGCTGGTTACCGCAGGTGTAGATTCTGCTTGGGAGCAAGAAAAACTCGAAGTTAGGAAAAGGCTTGAAAAACACGCAGAATCCCACTTGTCCGGTGGATGCGGTGTTGGGCGTTTTTAAGCCTGCAAGAAACCAAAACTACGGTTTACCAACTGCTTGGTCTGGTACGGCTTCCTCGTAACGTGAAGGACATTTTAATAGAATTTCATCGGCATAAAATACGCCATCTTGGTTTAATTTACCAACAATAATCGCCTGAGCCATATTATGAAGTAAATCGGGTTTCTCGCCAGAATAAACAATTTGAATTTTCTGACGAGTGGGGTCATTTACTGCATTTTTCAAAACAATTGCTAAACCGCCTTGTTTCTCAACTTCTGCGTAATCTGCTGGAACATTGGCTATAAAGAAAGATAATTTTCCATTGGCGTTGTCAAATTGGATACTATCACCAATAACTGCCCCTGAAATTCGGATTTGCTTATCTATCAGCGTATCTTTTTTTGCCATCATTTCGCTAATGGTCAAAAAATACTGGGCTGAAGACTGAGATGATGAATTGACAAGATACAAACCACTGCCCACAAGAACCGAAAAGCAACGGCTAGACCGCAAACGAAAAGACCTACAACAACCCCGATAACAATCTTTGTTGCTTTGCTCATTGCATTTCCTTGACTTCAGAATGAAACGCCCAACTATGTCTTAACCAGTCTGTATGCTGTATAAGACGCAATTTTGGGAGGTTATACAGCATACAGACTGTATAACCCCTCCTAATATACATATTACACCACGCTCTTCGCCGCCTACTCACCGTAGCCCAGCAGCGCCTTCACCATCGCCTGCGTGCGCCCCTCGGCGTACACGTACAGCACCGGCTCCGTCCCTGACGGGCGAATCAACAGCCAGTATTTATATTTTAACGACAATCATTCCGAGCCTAGTTCGTCGGCGCCAACATCTCTGCAAACTGCCATTCTTTATAGATATCGCGGAGGTAAGGTAGGTGCATCTCCCAATCAGTGGCTGCGAGCAGCGTAACCGGTTTGAGCACGATATTCTTTTTATCAAAGATGTGAAAGCCCCAGGAAAAACCAAGTAACGGCGACACCAATCTCTGACTCCCTTGTAAAGGTGTCGGGGCAAGAAAACTATGTGCTATCCAATCGAGGTCAGCTCGTTTATCGCGCGCTGGCGCATCGAAGAGGGTGGGCGTGATACCATACCAGCAGTAGGGAGTGGGCGCATGTTCGTAAAGCCCAAATGGATCAAAGGGGTCGATCTCAAACTGGCGTCCATGAAACGCGTTGTCAGTCGAGCAGACAAGTTGAACCCATCCAAGTAACCCGAAGTACCCGCCCGCCGTAAACTCAATGGTTGCCCTGCAATTGGCAAGACCTAACGCTCCAGCCTGTGTACCCAGGGTTGATGGTGCCAGGGTTGTTTCCAGTGACACCACGACGCGCCCATGCTGACCACGATAGGTAAATGGTATTTCCACTTCGTATCCCTACTCCTGTTTCGATAAATTACACCACGCTCTTCGCCACTTGCTCGCCGTAGCCCAGTAACGCCTTCACCATCGCCTGCGTGCGCCCCTCGGCATACACGCGCAACACCGGCTCCGTTCCTGACGGGCGGATGAGCAACCACGAATCATCGGACATGATGTATTTGACGCCATCACGTTGACTGATCTCGGAGACCTTCTCGCTTCCGATCTCAGCCGGAGCCTGCTTCGTCAAAAAGTCTGTCATCTCCGCCTTGGCAACGGGACGGCTCAAGCGCAAGTCCGTGCGTTCGTAAAAGGCGGGACCAACATCCGCAAGCAGATCTTCCACCAGTCCATGAAGCGTCTTGCCAGATTGCGCGATCATTTCCACGAGTAACAAGCCCATGATCGGACCATCGCCTTCGGGGATATGGCCCTTGAACGAGATGCCGCCCGATTCTTCGCCGCCGATCAAGACATCTTCCTGCATCATGTAATCAGCGATGTGATTGAATCCGACGGGCGTTTCGTAGAGGGGGAGACCATAACGTTTTGCCAACCGGTCGATCATGCGCGTGGTGGAAACGGTCCGCACCACAGCGCCGGTCATGCCGCGTTTTTCAACTAGATATTTCAACGATAACGCCATGATCTTATGCGGGTCAACGAACGTGCCGCGTTCATCCATCGCGCCGATACGGTCAGCATCCCCGTCGGTTACGACACCGAAGTTGCCCATCCCTGAACTGACAGCGGATGCCAGCGCGCCAAGATATTTTGCGATGGGTTCGGGATGCACGCTGCCAAAGCCGGGATTCATCTCGCCGCGAATTTCAGCGATCTCGCAGCCGGTCCCTTGTAAAAAGGACTTGATGACGCCGCGTCCTGATCCGTACATCGCATCCACCACAAAACGTTGGGGATTATCGGCGATGATGTCGGTGTTGATCAACGTTCGCAAGTGCTCAAAATACGCAGTCAGCGGGTTGAACTTTTGGATCAAGCCTGCCTCACGCGCTTTCCTGAAATCCATGAGATTGGGTCCGCGCGCCTGTTCTTCGTTGTCGGTGATATATAGTTCTACACGGCGGCATTGATCGGGTAGGGCAGAACCTCCGAACGCACCTTTGAGTTTAACGCCGTTATAGCGCGGCGCATTATGTGAGGCTGTGATCATCACCCCTGCAATTGCCTTCTGATGTTTGACAGCAAAAGAAATCGCAGGCGTCGGTGAATCCGATTGCGCCAATAGGACAGCAAAGCCGTTGGCGGCGAGCACGCGCGCGACCTCACCCGCGAAGCGGTCTGACAGGAAGCGTGTATCATAACCAACCACGATCTTTTTGGGGCCGGTCATTTGCTCGCCACTGGGTTTATCCCAGTAATCTGAGTCAACGGCGTCTGCGATCGCTTGTGCGACGATACGCAGGTTGTCGAATGTGAATGTATCTGAGATGACGGCTCGCCAGCCGTCGGTTCCGAAATGAATGGGCATATGAGGTTCCTTTTTGTTTTATTCTGGAGTTGGACAGCTTGCTGTCTGATATGAATTTATTATTGAATTATGGTGTTGAAGTAAGTGCAGAAGTTGCGGAGGGTTTCCAATCCGCGATGGGCGTGGCAGTAACCAACACCGATTGAATCATCCAGCCTTCAACGCGTACGTCATTTACCAATGCAAAGACATGAATCCAAACCACGCCATTCACCTCCTGAAAATCATTGGGCACGATGGTCACGGTCGCGCCGTTGGCGAGGGTGGCTAAAACTTTTCCGCCTGGCTTCTCGCGAATGAACGCACCGCCGCCCTCCGCAGCTTTGATGAGCCCGATAATCGGCGTGGGTTCAGCGGTCACAGTGGAAGTGGATGTTTGCGTCGGCTTCTTTGTGGCTTGGGGTGTGATGGGAGCGGCTGTGGGCGTGCGTGAAGGTGTCTGGGTCGGAACCCCGACACCTGTACTTGCGCCAGGTGCAAGTGTCACCGCGGTCGCTTCTGGAATTTCAGGCGCGGCAGTGAGCGTCGGAAGAGGCGAAGGGACGGATAAGGTTTGAGTAACCGAAGCAGGCTCAGGCGTGGCGAGACCCGCCTGTATCCTGATCCATTGATCAAAGCCAGTGAGGTATGAAACGATGGCGAGAATGGCGATAATGGCGAGTCCGGTCAGTGCTGCGCCGCTGAATGTGGTGGGATAGAAGCGCAGGAAAAATAGTGTGAGGATGCCGAAGAATGTTGCCCACACAATGTGTACGAGGAATACTTGCAAGCCCTGGAGCCAGATCCCTTCGACGCCGCTGCCCAAACCAAAACCGGCGGCACATAGCGGGAGCAGAAGTTCATAAGCCAGCAGGGCGCTTGGTAGATACGGGCGTTCTTCAGAACGCACGAACGAGATCGTCAGAATGACCGCGCCGATCGTGAGCACTGCGAGCTCGGGCCACCAAAGGCGGCTGTGGGTGAAGGCTTCTGTAAATGTGCGTGTGGCGTCAGGTAACGTCCGTGATGCCAACCCGGCGAGCACGCCGCTGCCGAAGATCAACAATGAACTTACGAACAGTGCGGTGAGGGTCTGAATAAACAGACGACCCGACCCCGCAATGACTGATAGCGGTATACCGATCCAAGGTGTGAGCAATGGCGCCACCAGCATGCCGAAGATCAGCAAGGCTTGCGCGTTGAACAAAAAGCCAAGACCCAGGATCACACCTGCCACCAACGCAAACACAAACAATTCATATGATGGATACGTGCGGCGCGCAAGATGTTCATATAACGCGGTACGCCCGGCTTCATCGGTCGGAAAGTAAGAGCGGCGTTGAGCGCGGCGTCTGCGGGCGCGCGCCGAGATAAATTCCTGCTCTGGTTCAGGCGTCGGTTGTGATGGAGGTTCGATGGTATTCATGCCAGTCAATTATACAGGGATATGTGGGATGATGGAGGGACGCCCCGTAATTTGGATAAAACGCATCGCCTCTGTCTCAGGGACGGCTGATCCTGTTATTGACAGGCATTTTACTTCGGGTATAATTCTCGTCCGCCAACGGCCGACTAGCTCAATGGTAGAGCAAATGACTCTTAATCATTTGGTTCAGGGTTCGAGCCCCTGGTCGGTCACTTAAAAAGCCCAAGTTTTTTAAACTTGGGCTTTTTGTTTTGTTAATCTTGGTTGGCGCTAATAGAGTGGACCAACAATCATGATGTATTAATCGTTACGTGGCAGATGGGAAGACCAAAGATATTCTGGCAGATGCAAAGCTGCTCGAAGCGCATGGGTTGGAGCAGCCGTGATAAAAGGTCCGTCTCGCAAGAGACGGACCTTTCTTTTGTTGTAACCAAATTATGACATAAATCGTCTTGTGTTATATAAAAATTATAGACTATCATTTTTTAATGATTTACCTAGTAAGTGGAATTGGAAGACCATATTAGGGGTGAAAAATTCCTAGGAGAAAACTTATGTTTACTAAAGATCATAGATCCATAAGTTTTCGAATGACACTGGTGTTGGCATTGATTGCTTGCGCTTTTGTGTGATGCCTGCGCATGCAAGCGCGAATGTAAATTAAGATGTATCTGATTTGGTTTTCGTGGATGAAAACACATATTTTTATCTGTACACTGTTTCTTGGTAGAAGGATTATCAAAGTTTATTCTTTCATAGGTCGAATACCTCGCCGTTCTGTGGCGAAGAAGATGGCTGTGGACGTTCTATGGGCTTATCGGACGATACCCCCCTCCGCTTGAGGCGGGATTTGTTCATTCTCAAAAAATTAAAGAATTGAGGCACCTATTATGATACACGATCGCAAGAATTCACAACTCAAATGGCAGATTTTTTTGACCCTGGTTCTCGCTTTATGTATGGCTGGTTGGAATTACAGCACTGCAGTAGCAGCCGGTATAACTTACTATGTTAACAACACAAATGTGTTGTGTAATGATGCGGGCATTGGTACGCTGGCTGCCCCTTTCTGTACCATTGGCAAGGGGGCTAGCGTAGCCGTTGCCGGTGACACCGTGCGGGTCTTGGCGGGTACCTACGCCGAGACGGTGAACGGAACCAATTCCGGCTCTGTTGGACTGCCCATCACCTATTCAGCCGCGCCGGGTGTTACTGTGACTGGTAATGGTACAGCCACTGGCAATGCCTTCCGCATGTCGGGCAAAAGCTACATCGTGGTTGACGGTTTCACCATCACGGGCACCGTGGACTATGGCATTTACACTTTTGGCTCGAACAACATCACGATCTCGAACAACCATGTCAGCAACTCCGGCACCCCGTTATCTGGCTCCACCCGCGCTGGTATCTACATCAACAGCACCACCAATTCCATGATCAGCGGGAACACCACCGATCACAACAGCTCGCACGGTATTATGCTGACCAATGGTTCCAACAATAACCTAGTCAGCAACAACGTTTCCTTTGCTAATGCCGAACAGTGGCAGCGCAATGCGAACGGCATCCAGGTAAATAGTGCTACCGGTACCAATAACACCATCCTCCACAACATCACATATGCCAATGAAGACACGGGTTTGCAGTTCTACACCGGCGCCACCAACAATATTGTGGCTGGCAACCTGAGCTATGGCAACGGCGATCATGGCATTGATTTCAATGCTGCACCAAATAACATAGTTGTAGGTAACACCGTGCAGGGCAATGTGACATCCGGGATCAACTTCGAAGGAGTCTCTGCTCCGGGTTCAGGTGGCGCAACGGTTATGAACAACATCCTGGTCGACAATGGATTGCGTCTCCAGGTTGGTGGCGGAACCGCAAGTGGACAGCCAGGCAACCTGCGCTTTGATGCTAATTCTTTAACCGGCAATACCCTGGACTACAATCTCTATTATCTGAATAGCGGCACCGTCCAGATCACATGGGGAGCCACAGACTACACAATACTGACTGCCTTCCAGGGAGCGGTGACCGGACAAGAAACGCATGGAGTACAAGCGAACCCGCTCTTGATGGCACCTGCCTCGGTTGCTCAGCGGCCATCGGCCGCACCGTTCAATGTGGCAGTGAATGCAGGGAACTATCACCTGACAGCCGGATCTCCAGCCATTGATAGCGCCAACGCGAATGCATCCAACGAGCCAACCCTGGATATAGCAGGGAATGCCCGAGTTGACGACCCGTCTACAACGGATAGCGGGGCTGGCACACGGACTTATGATGATCGCGGCGCTTATGAGTTTCAATTGGAACTGCCTACAGTGACCACCCAAGCCGTTACAGCTATTGGAACTACCACAGCTACCGGCAACGGTAACATCACCTCTCTCGGTGTACCCAATCCGACCCAGCACGGTGTCGTCTGGAGCACGCTAGCCAACCCTACCATTGCGGACAATAAAACCACAGATGGTCCAGTGAGTGTAACCGGTGCCTTCACCAGCAACATCACGGGACTTACCGCTGGAGCCCTCTATCATGTTCGGGCATACGCCACAAATTTTGTGGATACAGCTTATGGCGCAGATGTCACCTTTAGCGCGCGGACCTACATCGTAACCTTCAATGCCAACGGCGGTACAGGCTCGATGAGCACCCAGACTTCCTTTAGTGCTACAGCTCTGACTGCCAATACGTTCACGCGGATCGGCTACACCTTCTCAGGGTGGAACACAACTGTGAACGGTTCAGGCACTGCCTATGCCAACGGCGCTGTGTATCCCTTCACAGCGGATGCCACCCTGTATGCGCAGTGGACGATCA
>JBDTWO010000217.1:0-7326 GCA_040006635.1 Chloroflexota bacterium | reverse complement strand
CGGCGGCGGGTATTACCTGGCCAGGTCGGCTGGTGAGATCACCCTCGGTCAAATTTTCCGCACATTGGATGGTCCTGTGGCTCCGATCAAATGCGTGAGCCAGATGGCGTATGAGTCGTGTGGCTGTCCCGATGAAGAGACCTGTGGACTGCGCCTCGCGATGGGCGATGTGCGCAATGCGATTGCCGATATTTTGGATAACACGAGCCTGGCAGATGTGACCAAACGCCAGAGTGCGGTACGCAAGAAGCTCGGCAAAAAGAAGTAGATAAAAATGCGTCTGGGGGGAACGCATTTTTATTTGTCTTGAAAGTCTACTAGTACTATAGGCTTTATAATATATCCAACGAATTGGAGACAAAATATGCGAAAACAAATCCTGACAACATTCTCGATCCTTTTGATGCTGGCGGTAACGCTGTCAGCGTGTGGAACTGCCAAGCCGGATGAAGCAGCTGTCCCTGAGTCTGAGGCGGGTTCTTCATCCACCGAACAACTCAGCGGCACCATCTCGGTCTCCGGCGCGTTCGCCCTCTACCCCATGATGACCGTCTGGGCTGAGGAATTTACCAAGCTGCACCCCGATGTCCAATTCGATGTGCAAGGCGGCGGCGCAGGCAAAGGCATGACCGACACCATCACTGGTGCGGTGGACATTGGCATGATCTCGCGCAAGATCAAAGATGAAGAAACTGCCAAAGGTATCTTCTGGGTCGCTGTTACAAAAGATGCCGTCTTCCCATTGGTCAGCGCCAATAACCCGGTGGCGGCAGATTTAATTGCCAAGGGTATCACCAAGGAAACCTTCAACAAAATCTTTGTCACCGGCGAGATCAAGACTTGGGGCGAAGTGGTCGGCAAGCCTGAGATCAAGGATGAGATCCATGTTTATACCCGTTCTGATTCGGCGGGCGCGGCGGATATCTGGGCGCAGTTCGCTGGAGGCAAGGTACAGGCTGATATTCTGGTAACAGCCATCGGCGTCAATGGTGAACCGGCGCTCGTCGATACGGTCATCAAGGATCCGCTGGGCATTGGCTTCAGTAATTTGAACAGCGTCTTCGATGTCAGCACTGGCAAGCTTGTGCCAGGCGGACTGATCCCACCCATTGATGAAAATAAAAACGGCGTTGTGGATGGCGCTGATGAATATTATCAATCCAAGGCTGAAGCAGTCGCGGCTGTATCGTCTGGAAAATATCCGTCACCCCCATCGCGTTTCGAAAACCTGGCAACCCTGGGAAAACCGGAGGGATTGACACTCGCTTTCATTACATGGATCATCACTAACGGACAACAGTATCTGGATGCAGCTGGTTACGTCCCGCTAACGCCCGATCAACAGACTGAATCATTGAATAAACTTAAATGAGTCAATCCATAAAGAACACAGCAGGTCGGCTAGTCCGACCTGCTGTCAACACTCGTGCCCGCATAGATGGAATAGCCAGGCGTAGTTTTTTTACGATCATGCTACTGCCAGTCCTTCTCATCGCTGTCGTAACGATCGCGCTGGTGATACGTTCCTGGCCCATCTTGAACGCTTATCCACTCAAGGATTTGTTACTGGGAAATATTTGGAGACCCGATAAAGGCTTATTCGGTTTCTATCCATATATCATCGCCACGTTTTGGGTAACAGCCGTTGGCGTGCTATTGGCAACGCCGGCTTGTATCTTGGTCTCGATTTATCTTGCCGAATATGCCCATGCCCGCACGCGCTCCATCGCCAAACCAGTTCTGGATCTGCTCGCCGCCATTCCGCCGGTTGTGTATGGCGTTTGGGGACTGGTAGCCATCGTCCCATTTGTGGATAAAGTGCTCGCGCCTCTTTCTGAACGTTGGCTTGGTTCTGTTCCGATATTCCGGGTCAACCAGCCGACAGGTTTCGGCATCCTCGCGGCAGGCATTGTGCTGGCGGTGATGATCGCGCCGTTGATCATTTCAGTCATGTATGAGATCTTCTCTACAGTGCCCAATGACCTGCGGCATGCCTCTCTGGCAGTTGGCGCAACCCAATGGCAGACCATTCGCAGCATTGTCCTCCCACAAGTGGCACCAGGAATTATCGCCGCCATCGTCCTTGGTGCATCGCGCGCGCTTGGCGAAACCATTGCCGTTCTAATGGTGGTTGGGAATGTGGCGAAAGTACCCACTTCGATCTTCGACCCTGCGTATCCCTTACCCGCGCTGATTGCCAACAACTACGGCGACATGATGTCCATCCCGTTATATGACTCAGCCCTATTAAGTGCAGCACTGGTCTTATTGATCGTGATCCTGATCTTTAATATTCTTTCCATTGTAGTGATCCAGCGCATGTTGAGGCGAAAATGAAATTCATAAAACAACCCTGGCAAAGACGGCATTTCGTGGAAGCCTTCATGAAATCCATCATGCAGTTTTCACTGGTAATCGTGGCAGGCGCGCTCGGCTTGATCTTATGGATTGTCATCGCGCGCGGCTTGCCAGCCTTAAGTTGGGACATGATCTCACAAAGCCCTAAAGGTGGTTACTATATGGGCAAAGAGGGCGGCATTTTGAATGCCATCATTGGCTCACTATATCTGGCAACGGGTGGCACTGCGCTCGCGATGATTTTCAGCGTGCCGATTGCTATATATCTCAAGACTTATTTGGGCGATTCAAAATGGGGACATTACGTGCGCCTCTCGCTGGATGTGCTCTGGGGCATTCCATCCATCGTCTATGGCACATTTGGTTTCACATTGATGATCGCTTTCGGGCTACGGGCTTCTTTATTGGCAGGCATTATCGTGCTGGCATTGATCGAACTCCCGATCATGACCCGCGCCATGGACGAAGTCATTCGCCGCATGCCTGTGGACTTGGAACACGCCGCGCTGGCATTGGGCTCCACCAAACTGGAAGTGGCATTGCGCGTGGTCATCCGTCAGATGTTGCCAGGCATTACCACAGCGATCCTGCTGGGCTTCGGGCGCGGCATCGGCGACGCGGCTTCGGTCTTATTTACTGCCGGCTACACCGATCGCATCGTCACTTCTTTGATGCGCCCCACTGCCTCATTACCACTTGCCGTGTTCTTTCAACTCGGTTCGCCTTATCCCGAAGTCCAGCAACGCGGATACGCTGCCGCGTTGATCCTCACCATTATCGTGCTGGCAGTCAGCCTTGGCTCGCGCTGGCTCTCGTCACGGTTGAATAGATACACGATCAAATAACAAATTACGAATCACGAATTACGTAATACGTAACGCGTAATTCGTAAGGAATAAACCATGGACTCACACATTCAAGTCAAAAATCTCAACGTCTACTACGGCAAGCAGCAAGCCTTGAAAGATATCAACATCGAAATTCCCAAGAAACAGATCACTGTCATTATGGGACCCTCTGGTTGCGGCAAGACTACGCTGCTAAAAACCTTTAATCGCTTCCTCGAATTAACTGATGGCATCCAAATCACCGGTGAAGTTTTAGTGGATGGCGAAAATATCTACGACCGCAAAGTAGATGTGACCGAGGTCCGCAAGGTGGTGGGACTGCTGGCACAACGTCCCTCGCCATTGCCGATGTCCATTTACGATAACGTGGCGTACGGCATGCATATTCACAAGATGAAGAATGACCGCAAGGCATATAAAACCGCTGTCAGACATTATTTAGAGATCGCGGGCTTATGGGAAGAAGTGCAAAAACGTTTGCACGACCCAGCCACCAGCCTTTCCATCGGGCAACAACAACGCCTCTGCCTCGCCCGCGGATTGGCTGTCGAGCCTGAGATCATCCTCGGCGACGAACCGACCTCCGCGTTGGACCCAATCTCTTCTCAGAATATCGAAAGTCGTATGATCGAACTGAAACAACAATACACCACCGTGATCGTGACCCACACCCTGCGCCAAGCCAAGCGTCTCGCGGATTATGTCATTTATATGTACCTAGGCGAGGTGATCGAAGCGGGTCCTGCAAAGGAAGTATTTGGCAATCCCAAACACGAGCGCACCAAACAATATCTTGAAGGCTTGTTCTAAAAGATACATGGCTGACCCCGAATTTAATCTTTCGAGCTTTTAGCCGTGGATATCACTGATTAACACGAAAAAGGCAGCCATCGGAACTGGGCTGCCTTTTTCGTTTAGCTCATTTCACGCAATTAATTTGAAAATCCGTGTGTAACACCTGTACTTGGCTAGATACTTAAGTTTGGGGTTAATTCGGTGGGACTGTTGCTGCACATAACCCCACCAAGAAGGTAATAAAAAGCGACTATAATAGGCAAAATCCATTCAGGAGAGGAACTGCATATGGCTTTAGAAACGGACTCAAAAACCGCCCCAGCCCCCTATCAAACTGATCCCCGCCTCGAAAAGGATGCCAACGGCGTCTGGCATGTGCGCGGTTACACCGAAGCTCGCGACCTGTTGAAAGAGGAATTGATCCAGGACGGCTTCAATGCGAAGGAACTCCGCGAAGCCGGGTTCGACGGCGTACTCTATATGCACGGCGAACCGCACCGCCAGATGCGCACGGCGATCGCTAAATATTTCAGCCCGACCACTGTGCAGAACACCCACATGGCGACCATTCAAAAAACTGCGGATGAGCTGATCGGCAGACTCAAAACGCAGAAACGGCTCAACCTCAAGCTGTTGAGCCGCGATATGGCAACGGTCATCGCCACGGCTGTGGTGGGACTTAATCCCACGCAGGGTTTAATTCATCGTCTCGACGTCATGCTCCATGCGCCGAAGATGTCCGAGAACAAACTGATTGCCAAGCTCCAATTCTACGAAGGACACTACCGCCGTTTCGCATTCTTCTTTGCCGATGTACTGCCCGCCATTCGCCGCAGACGCAAGAACCCGCAGAACGATGTGATCTCGTATATGATCTCAAAGAACAAGAAGCCTTTGGAGATCTGGGTGGAGTGCATCGTCTACGGCGCGGCTGGACTGGCGACCACGCAGGAATTTATTTGTATTGTGTTATTGCATTGCATGAAGGATGCCAAACTGCGCGAGATCATGTTATCTGATGATATGAACGCCCGCTATGAAGCCTTGAATGAAATTCTGCGGCTTGAACCGGTGATCGCCAACATCTACCGCAAGGCGCATGAACCTGTCACTGTGAAAACCGAAGGTAAGGAAGTAACGATCCCTGCCAACGAACGCATTGCCTTCCACATCTACGATGTGAATGTGGATGCGAAAGCCGTCGGCGAAGCGCCGGAAAAAATTCATCCGCATCGTGAAATGGACAAGGGTGTTTACCGCTCGATGATGGGGTTTGGCGCCGGGTCACACCGCTGTGCGGGCGAACATCTCGCCATCGCCGAGACGGATGTCTTCATCCATGACATTTTGAAAGTCCCCGGTCTGCGCATCGAAAGCGGACCGGACATCATCCGCAACGATACGGTGGAAGGCTACGAGATCAACAACTTGATCGTGGCAGTTGATTAAACACAAAGGCAGTCCAACACGGACTGCCTTTTGATTTTATTCTGTCGTCACCGGCAAACCCGAATCGTCCCTGCCCCACTCACTCCATGAACCGTCATACACTGCCAGATCTTTATAGCCCGCCTGCTCCGCCGCCAACGCCAACACACACGCCGTGACACCGGACCCACAACTGAAGATCATCTTCTTATCCTTATGCTGCTCAAAGATCTTTTGTAATGTGGATCGGGCGGACATCCTCCCGTTTTCAAGCACATCGGTATAAGGGACATTGACCGCGCCCGGCATATGTCCGCCGCGCAAGCCCGCCCGCGGTTCTTTTTCTTGACCTTTGAATCGACCCGCCGACCGGGCATCGATCACGCTGACAGTTGAATCTGCTAAAGCTTGGACAACGTCTTTCGAATCAATGAACAGCCCACCCTGAGGCAGAGAGGCGAAGTCCCCGCGCCGAGTCGGAGTCGCAAGCATGGATACCGTCTCATGGCCTGCTTGAATCCATGCAGGCAGTCCACCATCCAACACAGCGACCTGGTCGTGCCCCATCGCGCGGAACATCCACCACGCACGCGGACTTGAAAATATACCCAGCTTATCGTATACGACGATCGCGCTATCGTGATTGACGCCCAGCTTCTGCATTTCGTCGGTGAAGAATTCGGGGCTCGGCAGCATGTGCGGCAGAGACGTGTTGTGATCGCAAAGCACATCATCGAAATCGAAACGCAACGAGCCGGGAATGTAGGCAGGCGTTTCGGGCGCGGCATTGAGAACCGGCACGATGGGCTTCATGCTCGCGTCGAAGAGAATAAGATTTTCGGCAGAAAGATTTTCAGCGAGCCACGCAACCGAAACAATGGAGCCAACAATATTTGCTTTATTCATGATCACCTTTAATTCACAGTCACTTCAGGATTGGTTTCATACGCAGAACCGAAGCGGCACAACTCATCGAGCACCAGCGTAAATAGATCGAATAGCTTCTTCAAACGCTCCCTGTCCTTGATGATGCCGACAACTTCAAAATAAAGTTCATCTACGCCCTCAGGGAATTTCGACTTGAACCAGCCCTCATCATCCTTCACTTGAAAATGGATATCCGGTTGGTTTTGGATCAACTGCCGGACTGCCACATTCGATAACAACCTGCTGACCAACGCTTCTGGTTCGCCTTGAATGATGAACTCATCATCGAAGAACGCATCACCGATCTCGATATCCTTCACGCCAAACAGTTTCCCGATCCAACTGAAAACATTTTTGCGATAGATATTAAAACGAAAGCCATCCCGGTTCACATACGGCGCACGCATCCGCGTATAAACGATCGTGGACTTGCCCGTATGCACGGCATACGTATCCAATGTGATCTCCCATTGTTTATGGGCTAGAACAACTTTCCCTTCCTTGAAGAAACCGCCCTCTTCATAATCCGCCCCGAGTTCCTGACTCAACTGCGACCAGATCTCCTCTTTACTGGGTCCGAATACTTGACGAAGTAATCCCATAGCTACCTCACTTTCATTTTCATTATAGTGAGTTTTGCTTAAAAGACAAACCGCGTTCAGCACGCGGTTCTTTTTCAATAGACAAAAAACAGCAGACGCTATTTTTTCTTTTTCAGCTGGGTCAACTTTAACATCAATGCCGTGGCGGGGTTGATCAGCGCTGCACCCATCGGATCTTTTGAAAGCGTCTCGAAACCGCCGGAGCCAAAATGCAGTCCGCTGGGCGTGAGCATGTTCAAGCGCACATTGCCGTTGGTAGGCGCAGCCGGGCGTTCCTTATCCCACGGACCGATGGCATTCGCCACCTTCTGACCCGCCTCGAGCAGGGCTTTGATCTCGGCATCCAGTGAGTCGTTGGGGCGTTCCCA
>JBDTWO010000216.1:0-7634 GCA_040006635.1 Chloroflexota bacterium | reverse complement strand
TCAAGACGGGCATATACACCAGGTATTATGGCAAACTGAAAAATAGGCGTTTCTGCGGCAGCTTCCCGAAAGTGGATTGGACGCAGGTCACGGTCAGTAAATAGATTTTAGAGAACGTCCCGCAAGTTTCATGCTTGCGAGACGTTTTGTATATACAGTGGGAAGAGTGAAGGCGTATAATCTGTATTAAGCTATTTTACAGAACAGTGCTGCAATGTCTCCTTGTGGGATTAATTAAAGAATGGTTCCGCTTAAATCATAGTTAGCCCGCTCTATATAGGAGAGAATATTTATGAAATCAAAAGATTTGAAAAAAAACGTGCCCGCCAAGAAAGCTTCGCTTAAACGTGTGCTTATCAAAAACAAGAAAATCAAAAAGAATGTTAAGAATGCTGCAAGTGAACTCACCTCGGTAAATGAAGTTCTATATGATGTGGATAAAAGTCAATATTCATCTCAAGCCGTCGAAGAGGCAATCACTCTGAACAAAGATGTCGAACACAAAGTGGCGAGAGCCGCAGACGATTTGATTCGGGTTAACATCGAACTTGCCAAAGAGATGGATGAACACGCAGTCATCGAATCCGAACTCGCTGACACGAAGACCGATCTGGTCAATGTGCGCGACGATTTATTGAAATCCCAGGCCAAAGAGGAAGAGACACAGAAAATTGCGCTTCACGATGCACTCACAGGCCTTCCGAATCGTGTATTATTTGACCAGAATCTCAGTCAGGGGTTGATCCAGGCAAAACGGCACGATTGGGGACTCGCAGTCCTGTTTATTGACATCGATAAATTCAAGAGTATTAATGACTCTTATGGTCATGATCTGGGAGATAAGGTGCTGCTCATGGTGGCAAACCGTTTACGGTCTTTGATCCGCGAAGAAGACACGGTCAGCCGCTGGGGAGGCGACGAGTTTGTGTGCCTATTATTGGAAGTCAAGCAGGAAGCCGATGTGACGCGCATTGCAGAAAAGATGGTTAATCAGATTGCCATGGCCTGCGAATTTAATGGGGTTGTTCTTTCTATAACAGCCAGTATCGGTATTGCCATATATCCCGCAGATGGAGAAACGGTTGACATCCTTTTCAAAAATGCCGATATGGCAATGTTTAAAGCGAAGGGAACTGAGAAGCGAGTTGTGCTGTTCCGCGAATCCGTTTTTGACTGATCCGTGACTTCTGGATCATCATTGTCTAAGAGTACCCTTCAAGCTTTTGTATAGAACTTCTATGAACATAGGGAGGCTAACAAAGCATCCAGCGGATTTGTGGGATTCTGCGGCATCTTCCCGAAAGTGGATTGGACGAAGGTCACGGTCAGTAAATAAAGCTTGAAAAGGACGTCCCGCTAGGATGCTGCTTGCGGGACGTCCTTTGTGTATAACTGGAGGGATGAAGGCGTATAATCTGTTTATAAGGTGTTATACAGAATGACTCTGCATAACACCCCGCACAGGCGGATTTTACGGAATCATTCCGCATAAATCATAGTTGGGCACTAAATCAAAATGACAATACCTGATGTAATCACAGCCATTTCAGTAGCAATTGCCGCAATAGCCTTTGTGGCAGGCGTAAATGCTTGGAAGCGTGAATTTGTTGGAAAGCGTCGTATAGAACTTATTGAAAATGTTTTAGCACTGTTTTACGAAGCACAAGACGCAATTCGTGAAATCCGAAACCCTTTTTCTTTTGGCGGAGAAGGCACAACTCGAAAACGTTCAGAACATGAAAGAGAAGAAGAGGCGCAACTTCTTGACCAGGCATATGTCGTGTTTGAACGTTATCAGAAAAGAGAGAAGTTGTTTGCTGAACTTCGCTCAATGAAATATAGGGTAATGGCAACTTTTGGCTCTAAGGCTGGCCAACCATTTGATGAGCTCAACATGGTGCTTAATGAAATCTTCTCATCGGCGCGTATTCTCGGTACTTATTATTGGAAAAGGCAAGGTCGCGTGCGAATGAGTGAAGAAGAATTTCAAAGACATTTAGAACAAATGAATAAGTACGAAGCTATATTTTGGTTTATGGGCGAAGAAAAAGATGAAATTACTCCACGAGTTCAACGCTCAGTAGAAAAAATTGAGTCAATAGCAATTGAAGCATCCATGATGAAGGCTTCATGGTTTAATAAAGAGAAAAAAGATAATCGTAAATCTAAAAACCGTGCCTAACACAGCTTGCAGCCAACGCACTGGAGAGTCTGCCGCTATCTCAGGCAGTTTTCTGTGCCTCATCTTTTTCACATCGGACGGGGTTCCCCGTCCGCCCCAGCGCCAGTGCCGAACACAGCTAGGTTATATATCTTGCTAATCGGGGTCGCGTATTATCCGATCTTGAAATCATCAACGCTAAGTTCCCGAGTCATAAGCAAAACCCATTCACGCTTTTCATCCTCATTCAATTTATAATTGAATCTTATCCCTATGTGGCGTAACATTTCCCGACGCGCGCTATCCCTGGTCTTTGTCCTTTTTTCTGTGACCTTCCTCACGTTCATCGTGAGCTATTTTGCGCCGGGTGATCCCGTCCGCAACATGATGGGTGGACGTCAGGACCCGGTCCGTTATGAATTTCTCAGGCATCTCTACGGACTCGATCTGCCGTGGTATCAGCAGTATCTCACCTATATCGGTCATTTGATCCGGGGAAATCTCGGCTATTCGTTTAAATATCCTGAACGTCCCGTTTGGGATCTGATCGCAACTGGTGTGCCGGTTTCGATAGAGTTGGGTTTGTCAGCATTGACCTTGAGTCTCCTGGTCGGTGTGCCCGCTGGTGTGCTTTCTGCGTTATGGCAAAACACCTGGCGTGATACCTCCATCATGACCGTGATGCTGGCGTTGTATTCTGTTCCATCCTTTGTCATGATTCCTTTTTTATGGGTGATCGATCTTACGTTGTATAGAGCGGGCTTGCCATCCCTGCCCGTTGCGGGCTGGGGTTCGCCTCAGCAAGTGATTCTGCCTGTCCTTGTGCTGGCGGCTGCCAATGTCGGTTTCATTGCGCGGCTCATGCGCAGCAGTATGTTGGAAGTGATGCGTCAGGATTTTGTCCGCGCGGCGCGTGCCAAGGGACTGCCTGAACGTCTCGTGATCGGTCGTCATGTTTTACGCAATGCCCTGCTGCCATTACTCACTGTGCTTGGACCCGCGACCGCGTTTCTGGTCACCGGCGCATTTGTCGTTGAAAATCTTTTTGCCATTCCCGGCATCGGTTATCTTTCCGTGCAGTCCATTGGTCAACGTGATTATCCCGTCATTCAAGCCACCACCATTTTGCTGGCGCTGGCAGTGGTCAGCATGAATCTCATCACCGATATCGGCTACACCATCGCCGATCCACGCGTGCGGACGGAATGAGCATGGCAGAAATTTCCTCCATCGTCGAAACGACCATTCCCAGCCGTCCGTGGTGGGTTTACTTTCTACGTCATCGCGCCGCCACGGTCAGCGTGATATTTATTGTGGTGATTCTGATCACAGCCTTACTGGGACCTGCGCTCTATGTAAGATTGTCATCATCCGATTTACAGCAGATCCGCAACGGCATCTATCAGAACTATGACGCGATCAACGCGCCTCCTTCCTCCGACCATTGGCTGGGTGCTGACTATTTAGGTCGTGACACGCTGACACGTCTTCTGCTCGCCATCCGTGTGTCGTTGTTGGTGGCGCTGGTTGTTGAAACGATCAACATCGTCTTTGGCGGCGTGCTGGGTTTGATCGCTGGTTACTTCGGCGGCTGGGTGGATATGCTCATCTCACGCCTCGCCGATATGCTCTTTGCCTTTCCAGGATTATTATTAGCGATTCTCGTCTCGGCTGTGTTCGGGTCAACGGCGCGTGAATTGTATGGCGGCACGGGTAGATTGTTATTGGTTGCCAGCGCACTGAGTCTGGTTTCATGGCCCCTCATGGCGCGCTTGATCCGAAGTGAAACCCTGTCATTGAAATCACGCGAATTCATCATCGCCTCACAAGGCCTCGGCGCATCCAACGTGCGTGTGATCCTGAAACATATGCTGCCGAATGTTGCCTGGCTGATCGCTGTCGCCGCCACTTTGGATGTGGTATCGGTCATCGTCAACGAAGCAACTCTCAGCTTGTTAGGACTCGGCATCGAAGAGCCGGGCGCGAGTCTCGGGCTGATGATCTTCCGCGCCGTCGGCAAGCTGGAGAGTCATCCCATCCAGGTCTTTGTCCCGGCGTTGACGATCACCGCGCTGGTTTTGGCATTTTCATTTTTGGGTGACGGCCTGCGCGATGCGCTTGACCCGCGCTCGCGTCAGAGTTCTTAAAGTTACCTCAATCATGGATAAGAAAAAACCATCGTCATGTCACCCTGAGGAAGCGGTTTCCAGCGACCGAAGGGTCTCTGACACGGCGCGGTAGAGATGCTTCGGGGCAAGAAACCGCCCCTCAGCATGACATAGTATCTTTACCCCTTATTCACGTTAAAGTTAAAGGAGTTTATTTGAATCATCGCGAATCTTTTTGGGCGGGTGTGCGCGCCGAAGTTCCTCTGCTCATCGGCGTGTTTCCATTTGGCATGATCTACGGTGCGCTCGCATTGAATGCGGGGCTGTCCAAATTCACGTCGCAGATGATGTCATCGATCGTGTTCGCAGGCTCATCGCAATTCATCACCGCGCAATTGGTGCATGACGCCGCGCCGGGCTTTGTGATCGTGTTGACGATTGCAGTCGTCAACCTGCGCCACATGTTGTACTCCGCTTCGCTCGCCCCGTATCTGGCTCCGCTTTCGACGCGCTGGAAAATACTCCTGAGCTATTTGCTCACCGATGAAGCCTATGCTCCCAGCATTGTGCGCTATGAAAAAGAAGGCGTGACCCCCACAGCGCACTGGTTTTTATTTGGCGCCGGGCTCGCGCTCTGGTCAATCTGGCAGATGAGCACCGCGTTTGGAATCTTTCTTGGCACAGCCATCCCTGAATCATGGTCGCTCGATTTTGCCTTGCCGCTGACCTTCATTGCGATGGTCGTGCCGGTGTTGAAGAATCGTCCTGCGGTCGCTTCGGCATTATCGGCGGGTGTGGTTGCGCTGGTTGCGTATTCACTGCCGTTCAGATTGGGTCTCATACTCGCGGCAATGGTTGGGATTGCAGTTGGAACATTTTTAGAGGGACGCAAATCTCAAGCGGTGGCGCAATGAATATCTGGCTTACAATGTTCCTCGGCGGTCTCATCACATTTGGGATGCGCTTCTCGTTCATTTATTTATTCGGCAGGTTCCACATCCCCGAAACGCTGCGCAGGGCGCTGCATTATGTCCCGCCCGCGGTGCTGTCTGCGATCATCTTCCCCGAGCTCTTTTTACAGAATCGCCAATTAGAACTATCATTAGGAAATCATCGTTTACTCGCCGGGGTTGTTGCGATGATCACTGCCTATCTGACGAAGAATACCCTCATCACGATTCTCGTTGGAATGTTGGCGTTGTTCTTGATACAAGTATTGTTGTAAAAATCAAAACTGGAGGGCACCATGCCTGTTCAAAAGAAATCGATCACACTGGAAGATCTCTATCGCATGCAAGTATTATCAAGCGTGCGCAGCGCGCCGGATGGGGAACATGTGGTGTACACGCTGCAACGCGTGGATCGCGAAACCGAATCAAAATATTCGAACTTGTGGATTGTGCCAACATCATTAGGTGGCGAGGCGCGGCAATTCACGTACGGCGATCAAAATGATGTACTGCCGCGCTGGTCGCCAGATGGCAGTCAGATTGCGTTTCTTTCCAAACGTTCAGCCAAAGAAAAGACTCCGCAAATCTATTTGATCCCATTCAGCGGCGGTGAAGCGCGCAAGCTCACGTCCATTGATGGCGAGGTCCGCGAGCTGCAATGGTCGCCGGATGGCAAAAAATTATTGTGTGCGGTTCGTAAAACCGATCAGGCTGAATTGGAACGCGAGCAGGATGAGCAAAAGAAAAAGCTTGGCGTAGTCGCGCGGCACTATGACCGTCTCTTTTATAAACTCGATGGCGAAGGCTACCTGCCGCACGAACGCACGCATCTGTGGTTGATCGATGTGCGTACCGGCAAAGCCAAACAATTGACCGACCATGCCATTTGGGATGAATTCAACGCGACGTTTTCACCGGACGGCAAATCGATCGCCTTCTTCTCCAACCACGCCTCTGACCCCGACCTCGACCTGTATGCCATTGACCTGTTCATTCTCTCCGCTGACGGCGGCGAGCCGCGCAAAATAAAAACTCCCGCAGGCTCAAAGCATCTTGCCTCTTTTTCACCCGATGGAAAGTTGATCGCCTATATAGGCACCGAAGGCAAGGGCTTAGATTATCGCAACGAATGCTTGTGGGTTGTCCCTGCTGATGGTTCGAAGTCCGCGAAAAATCTGACTGAGAAATTTGATTTTGAAGTTTCGGGCATGGTCATCAACGATTTTGGCACGCCGGAAACGATGGCGCCGGTCTGGTCAAATAGCGGCAAGACTATCTATTTTCAAGTGGGCATGCATGGCAGTAGTATGTTGAAGTCTATTGGAGTGGATGGGGAGAATCTGCGCGATGTGGTCGGTGAAGGCGGTATGGTCAGTGGCTTTAGTTTCGATAAAGCACAGACCAAGGTCGCTTATCACTATGGTCAAATGGATGATCCCGGGCAGGTGCACGTCCGCGAAGTGGAATCGGGTACGACTCGCATCTTGACGCGGATCAACCGCGAGGTTCTGGATCGAAGCGATCTGAGTAAAGTCGAAGAGGTCTGGTTCAAGGGTCCGGATAAAAATCCGCTGCAGGGCTGGATCATGAAGCCGCCGTCCTTTAATCCCAGAAAAAAATATCCTTCGATCTTATACATCCACGGCGGACCGCTGACTCAGTACGGTAAATTATTTATGCATGAGTTTGAAGTGTTGGCGGCGCAGGGTTATGTGGTGTGCTTCTGCAATCCGCGCGGTGGCAAGGGCTATGGTGAGGAACACGCGGGCGCGATCTGGGGCGCGTGGGGCTCAGCGGATTACGATGACCTGATGGCGTGGACTGATTATGTAGAGAAGCTGCCATATATTGACAGCGAGCGCATGGGCGTGACCGGCGGCTCGTACGGCGGCTATATGACATTGTGGATCATTGGTCATACGAAACGCTTCCAGGCGGCGATCACCGACCGCTGTGTGAGCAACTTCGTTAGTGAGTGGGGCTCAAGCGATATGAACTGGACGTTTGAATATGAAGTGGAAGCCGAGCCGCCCTATAAAGATTTCAAGAAGTGGTGGGATATGTCGCCTATGAAATATATCGGTAATGCTAAAACACCGACGCTGGTGCAGCATTATGAAAACGATCTGCGGTGCCCGATCGAACAAGGCGAGCAGGTGTTTGTGGCGTTGAAACGTTTGGGTGTAGATACGGAGTTCGTGCGTTACCCCGATGAATTCCATGGCATGTCACGTACGGGTCGCACCGACCGGCGCATCGAGCGTATCAAACATATTTTGCGCTGGTTTGATAAGTATCTTAAGTAGAATCGTCAATATAAATCACAAAGCGCCCAGAGATTTTTCTCCGGGCGCTTTATTTATTAGACTTTATCCGAAATAATAATTGGTCATAGTTTCAGAGGCTTCTTGCGAT
>JBDTWO010000215.1:0-7701 GCA_040006635.1 Chloroflexota bacterium | reverse complement strand
ACCGGGTCGGTGATATGTTTGAAGGCGACCGCCATTGGCGTATCGGCTTCATAGGGTTGTTTGCCGGTGAGCATTTCGAAGAGGATGATACCGACGGCATAAATATCGGTGCGCCCATCCACGCCGGTGCCCTGGGCTTGTTCAGGCGCCATGTACGCCGGTGTGCCGATGATGGCACTACCGGTCATGTTGCCGGATTGGGCTTGTGATAATTTGGCGATGCCAAAGTCTGAAATATAGGGAACACCCTTGCCATCAAAGAGAATGTTGCTGGGCTTGAGGTCGCGGTGGACGATGCCCTTGGAGTGGGCTTCATCCATGCCGGGGGCAAGTTGGGCAAGGATCTTGATGGCTTCTTCAACCGTCATCACCTTGGCTTTGATGCGCTCGGAGAGTGAACCCCCATTCATGTAACGCATCACGAAATAGGGCTGGCCGTTATCTTCGCCGACATCGTACACCGGCACAATGGACGGGTGTTCGAGCGAGGCGATGATCTTGGCTTCGCGCTCAAACCTTAATTTGAATTGAGGGTCTGAATGCAGGAGCTCGGGCGGCAACACTTTAACCGCCACTTCGCGCTCGAACAACGGATCCCAACCGCGATAGACGGTAGCCATACCGCCGCGTCCCAACTCAGATTTGATTTCGTAGCGTCCAATTTTTTCGGGTTGCATAATGGCTCTAGTATACCTAGCCCGTAAATGATGCGCAAGCGTAACGCATGGCAATTTCGGAGTAAAACACTTTGAAACAAAAGCGGGAGTCAGGTCGTCTAGTATTCAAGGAGCGTAATAAGGCTCCCAGCCTGGCACCAGTATTTTGAGCAGAAGCAGGCTTAGGCGAAGTCGGATGCGGTTTCATATCCATAAGCTAGGAAATTGGATATATTTTCGCAAGGTTGTTTAAATCCCTTTTATGGTATATTGGCGGCACTATGGAAGACAAGATCACAATTATCGAAGGTCCCCCTCCTGTTTTTGAAGCCGTGAATGATGGCTGGGCGTTGGGCTTGAACGAAAGCTCGCGTTTATCGGTACCCGCCCTCACGCGCCTGCGGACGTTTAATGGACCCGCACTGGTAGAGCGCTGTTACCGTGCCTGGAATGCAAAAGTGCCGATGCATTTGCACTATCGCAACGATATGGGCATCGAGCAAGCCGCGCCGATCTTTGCGGCACGGAATGTGGAAACTCCAGACGGACACGTTCTGCTTTTATGGGTTTATCTTGACCATGAAAAAGTTGAGTACGAGTTCGACCCCGGGGACGATGAGTCCGACGAAAATAATCCTGAATAACAAAAAAGACCGGACCTGCGCAGGTCCGGTCTTCATATTTCTAGCGGATGTTTGTCATATTGACGAGTGTTTGACACTCGTGATAACGTTAACACCCAGGACGCTTTACTGGATTAAACTTTATGAATGTGAAGCTTACATACGCTATAAATTTTAGTGCGGGTACCCGATCCGGGGTACCCGCTTATGTTTTTACGAACCCCAAAACCCTATCTTAGGAGAATAACAATGTCCGAACAACTAAATGCCTTTGACATGGCGCAGAAGCAATTCGATAGTGTGGCTGAGATACTCAAGCTTGATCTTGGCGTACGCGAGGTGTTGCGCTGGCCGATGCGGGAGTATTCCTTCCGCATCCCGATCCGCATGGACGATGGTTCGATCCGCGTCTTTCAGGGATTCCGCGTTCAGCATAACGATGCGCGCGGTCCCAATAAGGGCGGCATCCGCTTCCACCCGGCTGAGACGTTCGACACCGTGCGCGCACTCGCCACGTGGATGACGTGGAAATGCGCCGTGGCGGATATTCCGCTGGGCGGCGGTAAGGGCGGCGTGATCTGTGATCCGTCCGCTTTATCGTCAGTTGAAAAAGAACAGATCTGCCGCGGCTGGGTCGGTGCGATGTGGAAGAATATCGGTCCGCGCAACGATGTGCCCGCGCCGGATGTTGGCACCACCCCGCAAATGATGGGCTGGATGATGGATGAATATTCCCGCCTCGTGGGTCAATATACCCCCGGTGTATTTACTGGCAAGCCATTAGGCAGTGGTGGTTCTGAAGGCAGGACTGAAGCGACAGGCTATGGTGTGATCTATACGGTGCGCGAAGCTCTCAAGCATCTCAAGATGGATTCCAAGAAAGCGGTTGCCGCCATTGAAGGTTTTGGCAATGTGGCGCAGTATGCCGCGATCGGCTTCATTGAACAGTTGGGCGGCAAGGTCGCTTGCGTATCCTGCTGGGACCGCCATGATAAGAAGTCCTACACCTACAGCCACAAGCAGGGTGTGGATCCGCGCTTCCTGCTCACAATCGTGGATCAATACGGTACTATCGACAAGAAAGCTGCCGAGGAAGCTGGTTATGTGATCGAAGACGGCGATGCCTGGATCACCAAGGAAGCGGATGTGTTGATTCCCGCTGCGATCGAAGGTCACGTGAATGGTGATACCGTCAAGAAGATGTCAAGCCGCATCAAGATCGTGGCTGAGGGCGCGAATGGTCCCTGTACCCCTGAAGCGGATGAATTCTTCAAAGCCAACAAGATCTTCAACATCCCTGATTTCTTGTGCAACGCCGGTGGTGTGACCACATCCTACTTCGAACAGGTTCAGAACGATATGAACTTCTACTGGACGAAACAGGAAGTGCTCGAGAAGCTTGATACCAAAATGACGATGGCTTTCAATGCTGTGCTTGACACAGGCGAAAAGGAAGGCGTCTACATGCGCGATGCAGCCTACATGGTGGCGATCACGCGCGTGGTCAAAGCGATGGAGTTGCGCGGCTGGTTAAACGCAACCTGGTAATTGAATACTGAAAGTATTACGCCCTCGTCAAATGACGAGGGCGTATTTTTTTAGTAGAACTCAGTTCGGCCGAGGCTGAATTAATGAGAGTCCGCTTTGGGCTGGGGATTCGTTCTTTTGAATTGGAGCAGGACCCGGTCACGGAAGGAGGCGAGGGCGCGTCGCACAGGCGGAATACGAAAGATCAGCAGGATCACGATGATCAAAGCATATATCAAGGGTCGAATGAGATCGCCTTGCAAGCGGAAGAGATCGCCTTTTTTGCTAAGGATGTAATGATAAGCGGCGAGCGGTGCAATGAAGTAAATAAGCTGATGCAGGCGTTTCCAGTTTTTACCCAGCCGCTTCTTCCAAATGTCAAATGATGTGAACGCCAGAGGAATGAGCAAAAGGAATGTGGATAAACCATAGATAATGTATGGTTTTTCGGCAACCGTTTGCAAAAGCAGACTCCAGGCAAAGCCATAATCAAGATCCATGAAGATGATCAGATGAATGGTTGCGTACATAAAAGCATACAAGCCCAGCGCACGCCGGCGTTTCAGCAATTCGCGCCAGCCAAATATATTATTGAGCGGTGTACATAAAAGCGATAGCACCAGCAATGTGAGGGCATGCCGGCCTGTGCGCTGTTCCAAGGCCTGGATCGGGTTGGCAGTGAGATTATGGGTGAAGAGCTGAAAGATCAGAATCACAAGTTTGGACCACGCATAAGTATGGATGGCGATTTGTAAAGGGGTATAGCGTTTGAAAAAGTTTTTCATATCATTCGATACAATACGTTTCGATTTTCACCTGACAGCTCATTCTACTCAACATCAACGTCTAACACGATCAAAAATATTCATCCAGGCTCATACCATCATACAACGAGGCGACTTGTTCAGCGTAGCCATTGAACATCAAGGTTGGACGGCGGCTGAATTCACCAATGCGTCGTTCAGAAGACTGCGACCAGCGCGGATGCGGACGGTTTGGATTCACGTTCGAATAAAAACCATATTCGCTCGGCGCGATGGAACTCCACATCGTATCAGGTTGTTTATCAACAAGTTCAATCTTGACAATGGATTTAATGGACTTGAAGCCATACTTCCATGGCACAACGAGTCGAATAGGAGAACCGTTCGCATTAGGCATGGGCAGACCATATAAACCGGTTGCCAAAATGGTTAAATCATTCATAGCTTCATCCAGGCGCAAGCCTTCCTGATAGGGCCAGGGATAGAATGGGCTGCCTTGACCGGGAAATTGCTTTGTATCCATCAGCGTTTCAAAGCGGACATACTTGGCAGCGGAAGTGGGTTCCACTTCTTTCAATAAACTTGAGAGCGTGAAGCCAGTCCATGGGATGACCATGCTCCAGGCTTCCACACAGCGCAAACGATAAATACGTTCCTCCTGCGTAAATTTACTGAGCAAATCTTCCATGGCATACGTTTTGGGGTTGTTGACCAAGCCGCCAACCTCCACCGACCACGGATCAGTTTTGAAATTCTTTGAAAGCGGATTGACAGCGCCCTTATCGGTACTGAATTCGTAGAAGTTATTATAGTTGGTAATATCATCGAGGGAATTTGTTGGATTGCCCAACTCGTCCATTTTTGGAGGAAGGGTGGGCATGGAATTCGCTCCATTCGCAGGGACGGTTGATTCAGCAACACTGGGCGCACACGCCGCTAATAGCGCTGCCCCAGCCATGACACCCGCCGCTTTCATAAAATCGCGACGTGAAAGATATTGCGAATACGGTGTGATCTCAGATGATTTGATGGGTGTAGATTTGTAGGTGTTATTCATGGTTTCCTTTTTTTTTATTCGTCATTGCGAGGGCAGTGTTCTTCTACCCGAAGCAATCTCCATCACAGAGCAGAGATTGCTTCGTCGGGCTACGCCCTCCTCGCAATGACGGAAATTAATAACTCTCAGCCAACAAGGCTTTGATATTCTCTTCGGTCTCGTTATAGTTACCTTCACCAATATGAACGTAACGGATATGACCTTGTTTATCGATCAGATACATCGTGGGCCAGTACTGATTTTTATAAGCCTGCCAGGTTGCGCCATTATTATCCTGCGCGACCGCGTATTCAATACCATACAAGACTACGGCAGCTTTCACATTATTCAATTCTTTTTCATAACCGAACTCGGGAAAATGATTCCCAATAATGACGAGGCCCTGATCTTTATATTTTCCATTCCATTCCTTCAACGAAGGAATCACATGTTGGCAGTTAATTCAGCCAAACGTCCACATATCGATGAGTACAACTTTGCCGCGCAAATCAGCAAGGCGCAGCGGCGCATCCACATTCAGCCAGGTGTCGTTCGTTAGTTCGGGAGCAGATCCGAGGTCCGGTAAAGAAGCGGAGTTGGATTTGGCGGAGTCCGCTTGAGGTGAGGTTTGTGAGGCACATCCCAAGAGCATTAAGGCGAGCAGTCCAAATAAGTATCGTTTCACAGTCAGTCTCCTGATGTTGTCATTCTAAGGAAACTTCCTTACGAAAAGATTACGAGAGACTAAGAAGTTGGTTAAGGGATGTAAAAAGTGAATTGCGTGCCTTTGCCGATCTGACTTTCGACTTTGATATCACCCCCATGTGCCCGCACAATACCGCGCGCGATGGCGAGACCCAAACCCGCGCCGCCCGTACCGCGATTACGAGACTTTTCGCCGCGATAAAAACGTTCGAAGATACGCGGCAGATCATCCGCGCGGATGCCTGCGCCGGTGTCGCTGACGGTCACTTCCACGCTTTGGGCTGCGCGCCGCACCCAAACACTGACACGCCCTCTGCCGGTGGTGTGACGTAATGCATTACCGATGAGGTTGTTCAGCACACGTCCGATGGCTTGCGTATCCATCATGACCGGGTCAACATCAGAATCAACATTGCCTTCAAGGACGATTTCCTGTTGTTTGGCGAGTTCGGTAAAACTTTCCAACGTATCAGAGACGAGATCGCTCAGCGACGACTCGGCACGATGCAGCGAGAACCCACCTGCATCGAGTTGCGCCATTTGGAAAAGGTCATCGATCAGCGCAGAGAGATTACGCACATCGCGTTGCGCGGTGTTGAGATAACGCTTCACCGTTTCAGGGTCATCGACCACGCCGTCGGATACAGCTTCAAGGATCGCGCGCATGGACGTGAGCGGCGTCTGCAGATCATGACTGACCCACGCGATCAAGTCGCGGCGCATGGTATCGAGTTCGCGTTGCTTTTGGTCAGCGGCTTGCAGTTGCTCAGCCATTTGATTGAAGGTGGCGGCAAGCCCGGCGACTTCATCACGTCCGTTCACAGGGACGCGCGTTTTCAGATCGCCTCCCGCCAAATTTTCCGCGGCATTCTTTAGCAAACGAATCCGATCCGTCACTGTGTTTGAAAGAAAATATCCAAGCACCATAGCCATACCGCCTGCAAACACAAGCAGCACAATGGCAAGCAACAAATCATGCTGGCTGGCAAACATCATCTGCGCCGAGAACCAGACGTTGAAGAAAGTGAGGATGCTCGCGAGCGCGTATCCGCTTAACAATGTCCAGCGCAACGTGGGCGAAAAGTTGATCCATCCGAGACGGTAAGCGATATAGCCTGCCAATGCCGAGACCAACGCCGTGCCGCTCAAGTACAACGCCATGAGACCAAGTTCTTTCATGGGCGGCAGCATCACAAGGAAGAAAAATCCCAGTGAGATGACGAGGATCACCAGCACACCGATCAATAGGCGGGCGGGCATGGGAGTTTGGGAGAGGGTTGTTTTCATAATGTTTTATAGGGGCGGGGTCTCCCGCCCTGTTCTTTCATATAACAAAACGGGGCGAGAAGACCTCGCCCCTACACAGATTCATGGTTCGAATTTATAACCAACGCCCCACACAGTCAGCAACCGCATGGGCTTGGATGCATCATCTTCAATTTTTTCGCGCAACCTGCGCACATGCACAGTCACCGTGCCAGGGTCAATGTATTGGGCGCCGCCCCACACGCGCTCAAGCAATTGTTCACGCGTAAACACCTGCTTCGGATGGCGCGCCAACAGATACAACATATCAAACTCTTTGGCGGTTAATTCAATGGGGGACTCTTTGACCATGACCACACGACTCTTCGGCTCAATCGATAAATTGGGGAAGGACAAACTGCGTTCATTCTCAACTTCAGCCTGCTCCCGTCCGAGACGGCGCATCACTGCCCGGACTCTGCTCACCAACTCTTGCGGGCTGAACGGCTTGACCACATAATCGTCTGCGCCCATTTCGAGCCCGGCGATACGGTCAATCTCTGCGCGGCGCGCCGTCAGCATGATGATCGGCACATCGGAACGGTCACGCAGCCAACGGGTGAGGGCGAGACCGTCCACTTCGGGGAGCATCAGGTCCAGGATCACGAAGTCCGGTATTTGTTTTTCGAGAATATTCAGCGCCTGCCGTCCATCCGCAGCGATCTGCACAGTATAGCCCGCGCGCTTGAGATACAGGCTGACCACTTCCGCGATGCTGGCTTCATCTTCCACGACAAGGATTGATTTTGCGTTCATGATATTCCAATGATAACCCAACCGATTTTTTCAGGGATTAACAAAGTCTTACAGCATCAAGCTTTATAGATGCCCCACTTTGGCTGGCGCTGTTACGGGTGCGAACGTCCTACCTGTTCAGTATTCGTTTCGTCATAGACGATCACACGATCGCGGCCGGTATTCTTTGCCACATACAAGGCCGTATCTGCCGCGCGCAGAAGGTCCTCTTTGGTATTGCCATGCGCGGGATACCATGCCAGACCCATGGAAATGGTCGTGGTCAAATTAAAACGCCTGTAGGGAATATTCAACGCATCTATGGTCGCATGCAGATCATCAGCCCGCTC
>JBDTWO010000214.1:0-7840 GCA_040006635.1 Chloroflexota bacterium | reverse complement strand
CAGCATCCGCACATCATAATGCCGTTTTTACTATTTCGGATAATGTCTATTGTATGAATTTTTTTGGCAACTTCAGTTCGTAAAGATGGGGGATGGATGCTTGAAGTCCGCGCGTCTGCTGCGTGAATTAGCGTCTCGATTTAATTTCCGATAAGTCTAATGAAATGCCAGTGATTCCACCTTTTTACAAGTGACATATGGCAGGTGACTTAACCCATCAAGCGCGCTATGATGAAAATGCTGGATGCTTACATCACGGACATGCCTCGAGCAAACCGGCAAGCTCGTCAAAATAACTTGTCATCGTAAAAGGAGCGACAATCACTATGAAAAACCCTGAACGTTATAACCCTATCATGGTCGTCTTGCACTGGCTGACCGTTCTATTGATCCTCGGCGCAGGCTTTCTAGCCGATAATGAAGGTGGCGGCTCGTCTCCCATTGATATTCATATGATCCTGGGCGCGTTGCTGCTTGTTGTTCTGGTTCTCCGTCTCGTTCTGCGATTTGTTACTCGCCGTCCCGCTTGGGCTGATACGGGCAATGCAGTATTGAACCGGCTTGGAGAACTTGTCCATTGGGGCTTGTATGCAGTTGCCTTTTTCATCCTTGGAATGGGCGGCTGGATCGCATACAACCGGAATCTATTCGCTGCTGTAACCGGTTCGGGAACCGCAGGCGGTCGCGTCGGGTTTACGGGTGAAATCCATAGCTTCGGTTGGTCATTGGCAGTATTATTAATTCTCGGGCATGTGGGTGCAGCGTTCTATCATCAGTTTGTTATCAAGGATAATTTGATCGCTCGCATGTGGTTCGGCAAAGCTTGATGCCCTGTAAATAGTGTAGGCGTCTATGGGGGCTTCGCTTCCATGTGTATGTGTCTTTTGGGGGTTTGTTTGTTTTTCCAAACAGGATAAAATCCGTCCATTATGTATGGAAAGGATTTCTCCTCATGAATCTCAAAAAGATTATTTCAAGTCTCTCGATTGCGGTGATCGCCAGTATTTGGCTGGGTTTTATGATCTCCGTCACCGGCGGAGTCTTCTACCCTCCGCTCAATAAGATCGCCAAACCGTTCGTATGCTTGAACGGCGATATGCAAGTGGATGAGCAACACTACAACCCCGCACCTGGTGAATCTGTCACCACGCTCACCTGGTACTGCGTGGATGACACCGGCGCGCGTAATGAAATTCCCACCTTGAAGCTCGGTCTGTTCGCGATCCCGATCTATGCGCTGATCGTTTTCTTCCCAATCCTTTTTATCGTTGTGATCTGGCAATTGTTCGTCGCTCCACGCCGCGTGGTGAACCAACAAGCGGCGCAAAAAGATGCCGCGACAAATCAGATCAAACGGATGCTTGACTCAGGTCGCATTGATCAACAGCAGTATGATCTCATGACGAAAAGCGCGCAGGACTTCCTTGACCGAAAAGCAAAAGGCGAACCGCGTCATTCCAACCCCCCGGTTGTCATCTCATCCGGAAACTGGGATCTGGCTGGAAGCTCTTCGTCAGGTCGCGAAGCCGAGGAACTGAAGAAGCTAAAGGGCTTACTCGATTCGGGTCTCATCACCCAGCAGGATTACGATAACAAGAAAGCCGAAATTCTGAAAAGGCTTTAAGCGTTCCCTGCTTTGCAAGGAGTTCTACCAAATGAAACTTGATAAAGCTTTTATTATAGGATTGCTAGTCGTAAGCCTGTTTGTGGGGATCATCATTATCTCCATCGGCTTTGGCACGGATTTTACGCCTATCAACACCATCATGAGTCCGCTGGTGTGCCCGGGGGATAAAATCGTCCCGGCTTGGGAGTATGCCGGTCCGCTTGACCTGCCTGCGGGTCCCGCCCTGCGCTACCGCTGGATCTGTGTCAACGAGTCAACTGGGGAGGCGCACGTTGCTGGGTATCGCACCATCTTTACTGCGGGCGCAGTCTATGCGTTGTTGATCACTGGAACGGTTATTGCTCGTATGTGGTGGGTCAATAGGCGAGATCAGAATCCACAGTAATGGAGCGAAAAGCCTTCGATACATCGAAGGCTTTTTATATTGCTCATGTGAAATCATCAATGCATAAATTTATGCAGGCGCCTTATCCAATCTCCTTTTTATAGAACCGATAACGCTTATAGATCCTTGTCCCCATATGATGGGCGAGGTTCCAGGTATCGGGGTTGTCTTCGCCGGTCAGCGAGAGGTCAGCCCATTGATAGCCCTTGGCAATGGCGCGCTGCGCCATCTCTGCGAACAACAGGATGGCAAGACCGGTATCCCAATATTCAGGTAGCACCGCCACACTTTTGATCGAAAGGCATTTCGGTTTCAAGTTTTTATAGCGCAACGCCCGTAAGTAATCCCATGGGTAGCGCAAGCCATTCAGATGAATGAGTATTTCATTGAGATTTTGAATTGCCGGGAACCAGCCCACGGTTTGCCTATTATCTTCTGCGAACAGGATTAGGTCCGGGTCAGCCAGATCTTTGAGCGGCAATAACATCGCCTCTATGGCTTCACGCGAATACGGCACAAAACCCGGCAAATGTTCCAGCGCGCGGTTTTGCAAAATCAATACGCGTCCGATCTCGTTGTCGAGGTCATTCATGTTCACGGTGCGGACCGTAAAGTGTTTGCGCTTGCGGACTCCTTCTGCCAGCCGATACAGGCGTTGGATCTTCGGGTCGTTTGGATTCAGTTCAGCGGCGTAGGCGAGTCCGTCGTCGTGGCGTTTAACGAATCCGAAGCGCTCCCAAAATTCCCCGTAGTATGAAGCGTTATGTCCGCACAAGATCACGGGTGGACGGTCACGCCCCTCGATCAGAATCCCGCGTCCATCCTCGCGATCCAAATTGTATGTGCCGCAGAGCATGGTCAACTTGTGTTCTCGTGCCCAGCCCTCCGCGCATTGGAACATGGCTTCAGCGACTTGGTAATCGTTGATACACTCGAAAAAGCCTAGTGAGCATTCGCTGGGTTCGCCGCCACGTTCATGTGAACAACAAATTGTGCCGACGGGTTGCCCGTTTTGCCGCGCGATAAAAAAATCAGCATAGCCGTCTTTGAAAAACAACCCAGTGGATGGATCCGCTGCTTTCCGACGCTCGGAGAGGATCGGTGGCACCCAAAGCGGATCATGCCGATATATCTTCCACGGAAACGTGAGGAAGATTTCCTTTTCGCGTTTGGAAGTTACTTTGCGGACTTCGATCATTCGTGTGTCTCCGCCTTTGCCTTGCGACGCTCCTCCAATTCAAGCGAGATCTTTTTAAAGTCGTCGCGTCCTAATGGATATAGGATCGTGAACAAGATGCCCATGCTGATCGTAAACGCCGGGATCAAGCCTGCCACCAAACGGATCCCTGCGATGGCGCTCGCCGGTTGTGTGGTGCTGTTGGGAACATAGCCGGTCGCTTCCAGTATCAGCAATGCGCCTGGCACAGCAATGGACGAGGCAACTTTTTGTGCCAGCGTGATCAAGCTATAGAACATGCCTTCCTGTCTTTCGCCGGTTTTCCATTCGCCATATTCGATCGCATCCGGCAGGATCGCCCACGGCATCACATGCATGGCTGAAACGCCGATGCCCGCCAGCACGCACAACCCCATGATGAAAACCAAACTGGTCGCGGGCGTCAACGTGGCAAGGATGATCAGGATCACTGCGAGGAAAGAGACGCCGCTGATATATGCCCAGCGTTTGTTCAGCCGTTGTGAGACCCATACCCATAACGGCAGCACCATCATCGCCACGACGAAAATGGTCGCCATGATGATGTCGCTTTGTGCTTCGCGCCGCACAACATATTTGACGTAATACAACAAGATCACCTGGATGATGCTCATGGTCACGCCGTTGAATAGGAACATGACCAGCCCAAACATAAACGGACGGTTCTGCCAGGTGGCTTTGATCGAATCTTTCATGCCCAGCGTCTGTTCCTTGTTCATGAACTCCGGGCGTTCGCGCGTGTTTAGAAAAACCAGAAAAAGCGGCAAGGCTGATAGAAAGCCGAACAAGCCGCCCATCAGCAAGACGCGGTTGGCGTGTTCCGGGTGAAATCCGCCCACCACCCACAGCGGCAGTGTGAACGCGATCAGACTGCCCAGAATCGAAAAGAACATGCGCGTGGAGGTCAATCCGGTGCGTTCATCATAGTCACTGCTCAGTTCCGGGGTCAACGCAAAGTAGGGCATGTAGACGAATGTCGCTGCGGTATCGTATAACGCAAACGCCAGCGAGTAATAGATCCCCAACGCAATCGGGCTCACGAAAGGCGGCTTCCACCATAAGAGCAGAAATGTTGCCGCAAACGGCAGCGCCCCAAACAGCAGGAACGGTCGCCGCCGTCCCCAACGCGAACGCGTCCGGTCTGAAATGTAACCCACGATCGGGTCATTCACATAATCCCACGTGCTGCCGATGAAAATAGCGATCGCCGCGATCGATGGTTTGACTCCCACCACATCAGTCAGAAATAACGCAAAGTACACACTCAAAATCGTGTTGGTCAGGCTGAAACCCAGGTCGCCTGAACCGTAAATCCACTTAATGCGCGTCGATAATTTTTCGGTCATGCCATACGCTCCAGAAATATGACTTTAAATCAAACATAGTAACCCACAGGATTGATATTGGGAACGCTGGATAAAACGGACGTTTCGCCTCGCTCTTTCATCACGACCTGTCTCCAGTTTCAAAAGCATTTCTTCAGCCCAGCTTTTATCGGCAAACACTTTAGAATATAAAAGGAGTAGAATCGTCCAAATCCATTCGGGAGCTTATTGATGACACAAGAAAACTTCAACTGGGACGATTACTACAAAAAGATTCAGGGACGCGCCCCGCGTCAATTATTACTGGATGTGCTTGAGAAATTTCAATCACAAACCGCACTCCAAGCCATTGACCTGGGCTCCGGTGACGGCACAGAAACTGCGGTTTTGCTTTCGCGGGGGTGGCATGTCCTGGCTGTGGACGGTGAATTTGCCGGGATCAAACGCTTGATGGACAAAGTTCCGCAAGGTGCGCAAGTCCACTTGCAGACTCAGGTCGCAAAATTCGAAGAAGTGAAATTGCCGCCAGCGGATCTGATCCACGCCAGTTACAGCATCCCGTTCTGTCACCCCGATCACTTCCCTGCATTATGGGAGAAGATCTCCACTGCCCTCAACCCAGGCGGACGCTTCGCCGGTCAATTCTTTGGTGTGCGCGACTCGTGGGCAGATAACAAAGATATGACCTTCCATACTGAAGAACAAGTCCGCGCCATGTTGAACGGATTTGAAACTGAACACTTCCACGAACAAGATGAAGATGGTCAGGCAGCAAGCGGACCTAAACACTGGCATGTCTTCACAGTCATCGCACGGAGGATGTAGGCAGATGAACACAAAAACTTTGATGACGATTACCAGTCTTGCCCTTGCTTTGGCGGGGCTTTTTGCCTTGTTCGTGCCTGAAAATTTGTTGGCGATTGCGAATGTCTCCGCTACAAATTCAATGTCGGTGCTGGTTCAGTTGCTGGGCACATTATATTTTTCCTTCGCATTGATGAATTGGACAGCGAAGGACAGCGCCATAGGCGGCATTTATGCACGCCCCGTCTCACTCGGGAATTTCGGTCACTTCTTTACAGGCACTTTGATTCTGGCGAAATATCTTTTTTCCAACCCTTTCAGTGTTTTCGCTTTATTGATATCAATCGTGTATGCGGTGTTTGCGCTTGCTTTTTATTGGCTTGTCTTTCGCGCTACAGGGCTCAAACAATAAATTTTTAAACCCCTCCTTCGAGGGATGTGAAGCCGAGTCTCTGCTCCTATAATCATGCAATCTTATAGCTATGGAGCACAGATGAAACCAATCGGACTTTTCATATTGTTGACCGGGATCTTGATTACAAGCGGATGTGCACCAACCGCGCCCGCCTCCACTCCGACCCCGAAGCTGGTCGCCACGAATACGCCTCTGCCGTCTCCCACGCCCGAGCCTTCGGGATCGCTCGCCCTCAAAATTGCATTTGAATTCAACAACACACCAGACCACCTTACCGATCCCTACGGCATTGCCTTGGATTCAGCCGGGAACATCTATATCAATGATGCGGGCAACAGCCGTGTAATGATCTTTGATGGTTCCGGTAATTTTCTGTCCAAGTGGGATAAACATGGCAGCGGTGAGGGTGAGTTCAAGTCGCTGGGTTTTGGCGGTATTGCCATCGACGCGAACGACAATGTCTTTGTCGTGGATAATGGCAACCAGCGCATCCAAAAGTTCGATAAGGCTGGCAACTTCTTATTGCAGTGGGGCAGCGAAGGACGGGAAGACAGTCAATTCATCCGTGCGATTGGCATTGCCACAGATAACGCTGGCAACGTCTATGTCACCGATGACGGCAATCCCTTCGTGCAAAAATTTGATAATAATGGACAGTTCATCATGAAGTTTGGCGGTGGTGGCGTGGACGATGGTCAATTCCGGCATGCCACCGGGATTGCCGTGGATTCGCAGGGCAGCATCTTTGTCGCAGATTATCAGAACAAGCGCGTTCAAAAATTCAACAGCGCAGGCGGATTTATCAGCCAGTGGCGTATGGGCACGGATATCAAAGTCTCTGGTGTCCCTGAAGCCATCGCCGTCGATAGCCATGGCAAGGTCTACATCACCGATTATGATTTCGGGCGCATGCAAGTCTTTACCAATGATGGTGAATTTCTCTGGGCATTAAGTAGCGAAAAAATTCTGGAAAGCATTCTCAAAAGGCCTGTCGGCATTGTCTTGGATGTTCACGGACACGTTCTAATTGTGAATCAGTCTGGGAATAGTGTTCAGGCGTTCAACTTGCCGTAGTATGCAATCCCGAAGGGCTGGAATGATTCTAGTTGTAATCGAAGTCCAAAAAATCCCGAAGGGATGACATGATCTCACAAAGATTCATGTCATCCCTTCGGGATTTATATTTTGATTTCAAAATCTATAATCGTTTCACGCCTTCGCTGTTTCCCCTACTAGCCTCCCTTGAAGGCTAGCTTTGTTTGATTCTTTTCCAGCCAAATGCAAATATAAAGAACACGGTTGCTGTTAACACGATTGCCGCGCCGGATGCAATACTAAGATAGAACGAGAGATACAACCCGATGATGCCCGATAGCGAAGCAAAGACCGCGGCAAGCAGCATCATGTGTGACAGACGATGCGTGAGCAGATAGGCTGTCGCGGCGGGAGTAACAAGCATGGCGACCATCAATGCCACGCCGACGGTTTGAAGGGAAACAGCGACAGTCACTGCGATGAGGGTGAGTAAAAGATTGTTGAGCATACCAACGGGCAGACGAAGTGTGGCGGCAAGGACGGGGTCAAAAGATAAAGTTGTGAATTCCTTGTAGAACAGGAAAACGGTCAGGAGTACGAGTCCGCCAAAGATCAGGATCAACCACAGGCTTTGAACTGAGACGCTCAACACATCTCCAAAGAGAAAATGACTTAAGTCCACCGCATAACTGCGAACCGTCGAGATCAATGCGATGCCGAGAGCGAACATCCCAGCGAAGATAATTCCGATCGCCGTATCTTCCTTGATCTGCGAATTTTTACTGATCGCGCCAATGCCCAACGCCGCAACGATGGCTGTTCCCAAAGCCCACCAAAATAAAGTATCGCGCGCGCCGCCGCTGACGAGATATCCGAGCGCGATGCCGGGCAGAATGGTATGGGCAAGCGCATCGCCGAAGAATGCCATGCCGCGTAAGACAACATACGTGCCAACCACCGCGCAGACAATGCCGACCAGCACAGCCGCGAGCATGCCGCGTTGCATGAATTCATATTGGAGCGGTTGAAGCAG
>JBDTWO010000213.1:0-7894 GCA_040006635.1 Chloroflexota bacterium | reverse complement strand
TTACGCCATTGACGACCTGCTTTGAGCGCAGGGGGACACCCAGCCAATCCACGCTGAGTGCGCCATCGCTAATGATCTCGCCGGACGCCTCAAGATCGGCAAAGATCTCAGGGGTTGTTCGTAATGCATTACCGGTTCGAATAACGTAGCTGGTTAAGCCTCTGCCAAGCCTGCGGGGCGACCAGTTGTCATCCAGATCATCGGCATAGTAAGGGAATGTGATCAGGTTCGAAGCCTGGTCATACAATGCAACGTAGAAATTCCTGGCTGGCACGATTGTCTTGATTGAATCATGCACCGCTCGGATGAGGTCTTCGATCGTTTTGGATGTAAGAGCACTTTCGGAAATTTGGGTGATGGCGGCTTGAGTCAACTCGTTGGTCTTGCGCTCGGTGATGTCCTGTGACGAGCCGGCTATTTTGAGCGGCTGGCCTTTCGAATCGTATTCCGCCTTATATATGGAACTGACCCAGATAACTCTTCCGTCGGTTGTCTTGTAGCGAACTTCGGAAGTTAGATCGGTGCGGGCGTTTTGGTTTGCAATTGCATCTTGAACGGCTTTGGTGGCAATGGGAATATCATCGGTAAGCACAAATTTTTGAAGTGCTTGCTCTAATGGGAATTGATACCCGCCCTCACGTTCTGCCGAGGTATTTAATAGCGACAACAATTCCTCTGTAAAAGTGATGGCTTGCGTTTGCAGGTTGATTTCAAAGTAGCCGATGCGGGCAATGCGCAGAGCTTCGGAGAGTTGCCCCTGACTTTCAGTTACATCCAGGAAAAGTTTGCGATTTTCAGCTTCAGCTCTTTGGCGTTGGAGAGCCCCGGTCAAGATTTCGCCAACGAGGCGCAGCATGTTGATATCTTGTTCGCTCCACCTTTTGGGTTCTTTGACAGAATCGAAACCAATGAAGCCCTGGGTTGTGCCGCGCATAATGATCGGAACGCAAATGACGGATTGATTCTTTTCTTTGATCAATTCCTCTTTGTCGATAGCTGCTTCATCCGGCAGATCCTTTACGCTGGGCGCGTGGAAAATCTGCATTTTTTGAATTTGATCCATCATGTACGGTAGTACATCGATGGGTACATTTCTGAAGTCGTTAATATAGGACTTAATACCCTCGCCAGCCCATTCGTGGGTATTATCCATGGTTTTACCGTCAGGCGAGAATTGGAAGAGATAAGCCCGATCAATATGTGAGAATTCGCCGATAATTTGCAGGGCGAGGTTGATCTGTGCGTCTACTTCGTCCGCGCCCACGTTTACGAAACTGGACGATATCTGGCTGATCAAACTATCGATGGCGGCGTTGTATTGGGTACTTTCGAACAGGCGCGCGTTTTCAATGGCTACCGCAGCTTGTTGTGCAAGGTTGGATAGGAAATTCAATTCAGTTTCGATGAAATCTTTGCCCTTGCCCGTGCGCCAAACAGCCATCAGACCGGTAACTTGGTTGAGGGAAAGGATCGGAACACCCATGATGTGCTCGTAATCTTTTTCTTCGGTTCCGACAACCGTCACCACACCTGGTTGATTGGATGCGTCGTTGACCATCGCACCTGTCTTGGCTACTATGATTTTCCCAAGAATTCCCCGCCCTGTTTCCAGGGGATCGTTTTTGATGTTATCGGTATCCAACCCGAGCGCTGAAATTGCCTGCCAGTTTGAACTTTGAGGAATCGGTAAATAAACAGCACTGGTCTCGGCTTGCAATAAATCTTTCGCATACTCTGAAATTTTATCAAGCACCTTTGCCAAGTTCAATGTGGCGGATACTTCACGGCCTACCTCTGCCAGTGCGGACATTTCCTGAGCACGGCGTTGGGTTTCTTTAAACAGGTTTGCATTTTGGATGGCGATGGCGGTTTGGCGTGATAGATTGGTTAGGAATTCCAATTCTGTTTTTGCAAACTCGCGGCCTTCGCCATTTCGCCAAATAGCGAGCATGCCTGTTACCTGGTTGCCTGATAATACAGGTGTGCCCATCAAATGCTCAAAGGCATCGACTCGATTGGTGCCAGTAATGTCGATTCCATCGGGGATTTGATCGACATTGTTCATGATCGCGCCATTTTCTTGCATCACGATCTTGCCGAGGATACCCTCGCCGCGATTGATGGCATCGTGCATGATTTCTTTGGCATCCAACCCGACGGCTGCAATGGCGCTCCAGGTCTCGCCTTGTCCATTGGGCAGGTAAGCCGCGGCGGAGGTGGCGTTCAATAGATCAGAGGCATAGACCGTGATCTTCTCGAGCACGGTTTGAAGATCGAGAGTAGCGGAAATTTCGCGACCCACTTCTGCAAGCGCGGTCATTTCCTGCGCGCGGCGTTGTGTTTCCTGAAAGAGGCGGGCATTTTCAAGTGCCAGCGATAATTGATCGGTGACCTGTTTGACAAGCAGTTGTTCTTCTTCGCTCCACTTGCGGTCGGTAATTTCGTCATCCATTACTTGCAAGGTTGCCCAGTTATTTTGCCCAGCCTGAAATGCAAGCGACAAGACAGTGTCTGTTTGTGTGACAACTGCCGGTCGCGTCTCGGAGGCATGGGCGCGTTTTACTACAGGTTTCACCTCAGGTGCAGGTTGTGCCTGTTCTGCCGGGGAGCTTTTTCGGGAGCGAGGTTTGGCTTCCGCAAGCGGCTCTTCGTGTTTGATATCTTCAAACAGTTTATCAAGCCGCTTGGCGACTGGCTTCTTCTTTGGCATATTCAATCAACTCCTGAGCAAGAACGCGATATTGTTGTGACCCGCGGCTATTGGGTCGGTAATGCGTGATGGGAATACCGGCGATGGGGCTTTCGCGCAGTTTTGTATCCACTTCGATCACTGTGGTGAAGACACCCTGTCCAAATGTGTTTTGCAGTTGTTCAAAAATATTGCGATGCGTGCGGTTACGGCGATCCAGCAATGTGACCAGGATGCGATAGGCGAGATTGGGATTCTCATCCTGTCTGATGCGGCGGATGGTACCCATCATGTTGCGGAGTGCATAGGCTGAGAAGTATTCAGCCTGCGTGGGAATGATGAGCAGATCTGCGGCAACAAGAGCGTTGAGCGTGATCGCGCCGAGAGCCGGGGGGCAATCGAACAGGATATAGTCATAAGGCAGCGTATCAGCTTTCAGCGCGTCATGCAGCGTGCTGAGGTAATGCGTCCGCATGGGCAGGAATTGTTCAGCAGTCTCGATCCGAAAACTGGAGGAGATCAGGTCGAGATTTTTTATATCTGTTTTGCGAATGGCGCTGCGCACCGAGGCGTTTTCGATCAAGATATTCGCCGAGGTAACGCTCGATTCGCCAGTTTCTAACCCCAATGCGAGAGATAGATTCGCCTGCGGGTCGAGGTCAATTAATAAAACACGATAATTTAATTCAGCGAGCGCCGCGCCCAGCGACAACGTGGAAGTTGTCTTGGCGACGCCGCCTTTTTCATTTGACATTGCGATTGTATATATCATATTGCACCTATGCTTCGTTTCTTTCGGCGCCCTTGATGGATTGCGGAACGACTTCCACTCGAGAGGCTCCCAGGGCACTGCGGAGTTCTTCGATCGCGGTTTGGATCATGGATTGAGCGTCGGTATGACTGCGGATCTTGCTGGTGATATCGGAGACCAACTTTTCACGTTCTGCGCGCGCAGTAGTCTCTTCAAAGAGGCGCGCGTTTTCGGCAGAGAGCGCCACGCGTTCAGCGACAGCCCGGATGAGGTCAAGCTGATCTTCGTTCCACTGACCTGTCGGAGACTGGACCACCAATGAGCCGATGACTTCACCACGCAGGGCGATCGGGACGACAGCCCGGTTTGCTTCGGTTTGTTTGCCTTTATCTTTGCCCGAGCCGGATCCTTTTAAGTTGACAAGCTCTTTTAGCGGCGTGGATCCAGCCACGTTGTAGCGATAGCCCAATAGCTTTTGCTGTTCGGGCAGGCGAGACCAGGCCTCGCGGGTGGACCGGCGGCTGATCATCTCAGATTCTGATAAGGCTTTGCGAGTTTCATCAAAGAGGCGGGCATTCTCGATCGCGAGACTTACCTGGTCGGTCAGCAAGCTGAGCATTTGAATATCTTCGTCTGTAAAGGCGGCAATCTCGATGCTTTGCACATCGAGCGCACCGACGATAATGTTTTTGCTAATCAGCGGTAACGCCATTTCAGAATGTGTATCGGGCAGGTCTGGGTTGGTGAAGAAGACTGCGTCAGCGCCCACATCCATGGCGATGCGCGCTTTGCCTGTTGCGGCAGCATACCCTACGATACCTTCTTCACCGACACGCAACCGATGATTACGCTCAAGCATCCTTTTGCCGCCGGCACTGTTCGCTGCGCTTAGAATGGCGAATTGATTGATCTCATCCAAAAGGAAGATGCCGACATGATAGAAACCGAAATATTCACTGATCACCGTGGTAATGCGGGGGAGGAGCAACTGAAGATCACGGATGGCGGTAATGGTTTGCGTAACTTGTGCGAGGGCTTCGAATTGCGCGGCGCGGCGTTGGATTTTTATATTGGCAGTTTCCAATTCTTTGGAGCGGGTCGCCAGGTCTGTGGTACGTTCTTCGACGCGACTTTCCAAGCCAGTGATCAGCCCTTGGAGTTCGCCAGCCATCGTATTGAATGTTTCTGCGAGTTCACTGATCTCATCGCGGGTGTTTAACTCAACGCGCTGCGAAAGGTCGCCTGATGCAAATGCTTTTGTACTTTGGGTGAGGTGAACGATTGGTTCCGTCAACACTCTGCCCGTTACATAACCGAAGGCAATTCCCAAACCCACGGCAAAGAAGAATACATAAATAGATTGGGTGACAAACTTCGATAGGATCTCATCAGGAAGCAGACTGCCTAGGTTTGTGTAAATTCCACGAGCGGTGAGGAACGAAACAAGTGCTGATAACACCGTAAAGCCAATAATGAGTTTAGTCTGCAAGCTAAGGGAACCGCGTTTAGTTTCCGGGGAGGCTTGATTTTCAGTATTCATACTTAGTTTTCCTCGGAGCTTTCAAATTGAATCACAACTTCTGAACCGGGTAAGGCGCGTCCCAGTTCCTCTACGGCGGTTTGGAGTACGTTGCGCATGTTGATGGAGGCACCGATCTTGGCGGTTACTTCACCGATCTTGGCTTCCTTGGATGCCCGGCGTTGTGACTCTTGCAACAGGCGGGCGTTATCGAGTGCCAGCGCCAGACGGTCTGAAACAGCCTGCGCGAGGTTGATCTCATCCTGATTCCATTTGCGATGTTTGGTGGGTGCTTTGATATTTAACACGCCGATGGTTTGACCACGTAGTTTAACAGGCAGCGAAATGGACGGGAGTGCCTTGGCGCTGTTGTCGTCGAATACGACAACCTGTCCTTTTTGCAGGGCTTCGCGGATCTCGGCGGTTTCAACCAATTTGGTTAGAGGCTTTCCACTAATAGCCGATTGACTATAACCGATAGCTGATTCCTGCTGTGCGAAGTTTTTCCATTCGACTTGCTGGAATTGATTGTAAAGCGCTTCAGCTTCATCACGAGCTTGTTGTGTCTGGCTAATGAGACGGGCGTTTTCGATGGCAATGGCTACTTGATCGGCAAGAATACTCAAGGTATTCGCATCGCTTTCAGTGAAGGCACCGGGTTTTACACTTTGTACATCCAATACGCCGATGGTCTCTCCGCGGAAATTGAGAGGCAGCGCCATTTCTGAGCGGGTGGTCGGGAGGTCGGGGTTGTCGAAGAAAGCCGCATCAGACCCAACGTCGAGGGCGATGCGGGGTTGTCCGGTTTGGGCAACCGCTCCCACGATACCGGTCAAGCCTACTTCCAGGCGGTGACCGCGTTCCAGCATCCTTTTTCCACCCTCGCTATTTGAGGCTTGCAGGATGGCGAATTGTTTGGTGGCATCCACGAAGAAGATGCCAACGTGGTAGAAATCAAAGCGTTCACTTACCAGCCGGGTCACAAGCGGCAGGAGGATTCCCAACCTTTGTTCGGTGGAGATCGTTCTGGAAACTTCACTGATCGCCTGAAGGTCCTGTGCGCGGCGTTCGCTAAGCAGGCGCGCCAATTCAACATCGGCTGTGCGCTCAGCAATACGTCTTTCCAGTCCGCCTAGGGTATCTTGTAGCTGGCTGGTCATACGGTTGAATGTGTTCGCCAAGGCGCCGATCTCATCCTGGGTGGAGATGTTGGCGCGAATGGCAAGATCGCCTTCGGCTACCTTGTTTGTAATAGCGGTCAGTGTAATGATCGGAGCTGCCAGCCTTTGTGAGGCTAAGAGTCCCAGTAAGCTGACCAGGATGATGACCAGGATGGATACGAGCGTAATCGCCTGAGTTTGTTGTTGAACGGGTTGAAGCGCTTCTGCCACGTCTTGATGCACGATAATGCTCCAACCCAATTCAGAGACGGCTGCCTGTGCGCTGCTGTTGGTTGATGAAAAAACCCGTTGCTGGCTGATCAGACTTGGAGCACCCTGATAGGTGACCTCTTGATAAGAGCCCATCGCCTTGGTTAACCCGGGCAGCTCGTCTTGAGAAAGAAGTTTGCCGTTCAACAAGGTGTCATTTTGGATACGCAAATCGATTGCTGCGGCAGTGCTCATTGCGCCTTGTTGAAAATTTTTCACAAGGGCAGAAACATCATAGGTACTCCGCAAAATGCCAGCCACTTTTCCTTTATAGGAAATAGGCACTGCCAGGTTGATGGAGTAGGTCTGACTGCTCTCGTCAAATTCCGGTTGACCGATATAGACTTTGCCTTTTCCGAGACTGTAGGCTTTTTTCCACCAGTCTTCATCTGCCTGGTAGTAATCGGATGAGCGATTGGTGGCCGCAATATTTGCCCCATACTTATTCGTTAGGAATAATTCCACGTGATCGGGGAATTTAGATTGGAAGTCACGCAGCTTACTGGCGATATCGTTATTCAAGACACCGAGAACGACGATATCGTTGTCGGGTGCGGTTTGCCAGCGCTTATCGATGACCAGGATTTGACTAATAATGCCGCTATCTGTTCCAACAAAGCTATTATTGGCGCTATCAGCAATTTCGCCAAACTGCGAGCCGACGGATTGAAGGCTTTCGATTTGAGACTCCAATTCTTGACCGGTCTCAAAGGCGAGCCTTTCTGCCAGGATCTGCTGATTACGGCCTACCTGTTGTGTGATCTCAGTCCGTGCCAGGTTATTGGTAACAATGGCAATGGCACCTACCGAGAAAATAGCGACAAGAATGAAAAGCAGAACGAGCTTGGTGCGCAGGGAATATTGGTTAAACCTTCTTAGGGTGATGAAAATATAGATTGCCGACAAAATAATCGCAATGATGTTTGTGTAACGTGGATCACTGGGAAGACCAAAATTTGGCAGGTAAAAATCAGCCAGAATATTTGCAAGCCCTAATACAATACTCAGCGTCATCACCCGCGCTATCCATGCCGGTGGCAATGTGACGGATGCGATCGTGGAAACCAGGAATATAACGATGGCCGCCATGGCGATGCCCTGGTTGTTGGCGAAAAGGAATGTCACAAAGATTCCCAGGAACAAAATGACCGAAATGAGGATGCCGCTTCCAAGGGTAGGTCGGTTGCGGGAACTGATAAAGGCGCTGGCAAAGGCTACGAGCGCTGTAATGGCTGTGATTATAGGTCCCCAGATCCTCTCCATGCCGATTTGGAATGCAATCGGTAACGTAACAGCGGTGATCAGTGTCATCAAGATGCCCGTTACAAGCGCGATCCGCACCGCGTTCTTACGGCGTGCTTGCTCCTGTACGTCTGGCGCACCCTGTGTCTGTTCGACTGCTCTTTTCGTATTCATGCGCTTCATTCCTTGACCTGAGCTTGCTCTGCGTCATTCTGTGTTTCCAAAACATCCGACTGAATCTGGACCACAACATCCGAGCCGCC
>JBDTWO010000212.1:0-7989 GCA_040006635.1 Chloroflexota bacterium | reverse complement strand
CAAGCAGGAACGTGGCAAGTCCGATAAAGCGGTGGGAGGTATCCTTGAAAAATTCGGCGATGGAAAAAGTCTGGGCGGGATTGGCGATCGTCTCAAATACGACATAGAGAATAAAGAGGATCTGGGCGCGGATCACGTTTTCGGCAATTAATAAAAAGTCGGCAAGAAAGCCGGATAAGTTGACTTGTGCAGTTTGGAGGATGGCGATCAGGATGGCAATAACCAGATAGGCGATATGCTGCGGCGCTGTAAAAAATTCCAGGCCTTCGAAAAACATTTCAACGACTGTATATAACGCAGGCGCGATCAGGTTGCCGAAAAACTTTTGCCAGGCAGACAGAACCGGTTGCCGCGAAAGGAAATAAGATTGCAGCATGGACGATGGCACAAGGATGTAAAAATCCGGGCGCGTTAAGTATTGCAAGCCATCCTTCAAAAACTCAAGCAGGACAATGGCAATCGGAAATTGGCCCGAGTTGCTGAATAGTTCTGTCCAAAAGCGATTGAGGGCAGTGCCTGTGAGTCTCTGTTCGACGCTCTGCTCGGAAAAGGTCTGGTTCATGGTCTCATCATATCGCTTTTTGCGGGTTGCAGCATTACCGCTTCAGAGCAGCCTGCTCAAAGGCATTTACGTGGCAGATGAAACAGAAGTAAATCGGGTCAGTCCCTGAATGATGCCGAGCAGGATAGATTGGAAGAGGGTCATTGTTCTCCTTCTTTGGTTGAATTTAAAAACAATCTTCGAACCTGTGGGAGCAACAAAATAGGGAAAGAACTACTACTCACTAGAAGCCAAATTGCCGAACTTGGATATAAAAAAGTCAGAGACCAATCACCAAATGAAACAGTTCCACCACTCAATAACAGATAGGCTGTACTAGCGGCAACAAACCCAAAATAGATAAGCGCAATAATTCTGGCAAGGTTGCTTTTATCAATTAAACCGCTGGCAAGCACCCAAACCAAAAAACCAAATATCAAACTAAAGACATCAAGACTTAGTTGAAACAGGAATACAAGGAGAGATTTTAAAAGGTAGGATATGCTTACAATGTATATCCATAACACTACAAATCTCAACAAAAGGGGCAGTTCAACAAGTTTAGTTTTCCAGCTTTTTTCTTTTAAAGTTTCCACATTGCATAACCTTTCTTTTATACGATTTTTGCCCTCTTTGCGTTATTCGCCCATTGACTTAAAAGCTCAGGCACACGTGATTCAAATGAACCATCAGCGATATAAATTCTGATTTGTTCCATTAAGCGGATCAATGCTCGCAAGTTATGAATGGACAATAGCGTTCCCGCAAGCAATTCCTTCGCCACAATGAGATGACGAATATACGCCCGCGTAAACGTCTTACAGGTATAGCAATCACAGGTCTCATCAATGGGACGCTCATCGCGGGCGAAGGTCGCGTTCATCATATTCAAACGCCCTTCGGGGGCAAAAGCGGAGTGGTGACGGGCTAGGCGGGTTGGCAATACACAATCGAAAATATCAATTCCGCGCGCAACATCGTTGATGAGGTCTTCGGGTGTGCCAACGCCCATCAGGTAGCGCGGTTTATTTTCGGGTAATAGCGGAGTGACAATGTCGAGCGTTTCGTGCATCTCTTGCTTGGTCTCGCCGACGGAGAGTCCGCCGATGGCGATGCCAGGCGTATCGAGAGCAGCGATAAATCGGGCAGAAGCAGACCGAAGGTCCGCTTGAACGCCGCCTTGGACAATCCCGAACAAAGCCTGGTCGGGTCGCGTCTGCGCTTTGAGGGAACGTTCCGCCCAGCGATGGGTCCGATCCATGGCGATGGCGCTGTAAGCTTTGTCGGTGGGGTCGGAACATTCATCGAACGCCATGATGATATCGGCGCCGAGGTTCTCCTGGATCGCAATGGATTTTTCGGGCGTGAAGCGATGCGTCGAGCCGTCAATGTGACTCTTGAAGGTCACGCCGTCGTCGTCGATCTTGCGAGTTTGTGCCAAAGAAAAAACTTGAAAGCCGCCTGAGTCAGTGAGCATGGGACGATGCCACTGCATAAACTTGTGCAAACCGCCCATGTCGCGGACGAGTTCATCGCCGGGACGCAGGTAGAGATGATAGGTGTTGCTCAAGACGAGCGAGGCGTTGATGTCCTTGAGGTGTTCGGGCGTGAGGGTCTTGACCGTTGCCTGCGTGCCCACGGGCGCGAAGACCGGCGTGAGGAGGTCGCCGTGCGGCGTGGAGAATATCCCTGTACGGGCGCGGTTATTTTTAGCAGTGATCTGGAATTGGAACATGCGGGAGATTATAAGCGATGGTCGAGATTCGTTCAGAATTTTTACCGCCAAGCGCGCGAAGAACGCCAAGAAAAGCTTTAAGCTTTGCGTGCTTGGCGGTCTTCGCGGTTCACGAAATTTTGGTGAACAGACATTTGAGATACGCCCCTTCTTTAAAACGGACCGGGTGATCGAGAGCGTGACCGGTGCGTTCGATCTCGGTTAACTTACGACCCGCTTCTTTCGCGGACTCGTAGATGGATCCGAAAAACGAATCATTATCTACGCGGCTGGAGCAGGAGGCTTGCACCAATGTGCCGCCTTTGCGGAGGACGCCCAAGCCGAGACGAGTCAGTTTGCGGTAGGCGGATAAGGCACCGTCAATTTGTTTGTCATTTTGTGCGAACATGGGCGGGTCAATGATGACCATATCAAATAAACGTTTTTGTGACTCCATGCGGGCAAGGACTTCAAACGCATCTTCGGCAATGGTCTCGTGCGGGACGGTCAACTTGTTATATTCCATATTGCGGACTGCGGCTTCGAGAGCGGGCGCGCTGATATCCACGCTGACAACTTCTCGCGCTCCTCCACGCGCCGCGTAGACGGAGAATCCGCCGGTGTAGGCGAAGACGTTGAGCACGGATTTCCCCTTGGATAGTTTTTCAACACGGGCGCGATTGTCGCGTTGGTCGAGGAAGAAGCCGGTCTTCTGTCCGTGAATGGGATCAGACTCAAAGATGAGCCCATTTTCCTTGAACAGGATCAGGCTCGGATGAGTCAGAAGCGTGAGCGTCATCCCGTCGTTTAAGCCGTGCAAGTATTTAGTTTGCTTTTCTGTGGAACGATTAAGTCGCAATATCAAATGTTGCGCGGGGCTGACTTGTGCGAGCGCGTCGCAAAAATATTTTAGGTGGGGAATCCAGGCGGGCGTGTAGAGTTTGAGGACGAGGGTATCGTCGTAACGGTCGATGACCAAACCGGGCAAGCCGTCGTTCTCGCCGTGGACGAGCCGATAGCCAGTGGTGTTTGTTTTCTCGAGTGGCGCACGCAGGCGCGCGGCGACGGTTATTTTTTTTTGAAACCACGCGGTATCGATGACCGCAGGATCGCGCGATTGCAGAATACGCACGCGGATCGGGGACGTGGGGTCATATAAACCGACCGCGAGAAAACGGCGCTTCTCATCGAAGATGACCGCGAGGTCGCCGGGTGCGCCCGCGTGACTCTGCTCAGTGATGGATTGATCGAAGATCCACGGATGCCCCTGCCGCAGCGCCCGCTCTGCGGATGCGTTGATACGCAGTGCGATTCGTTTTGCAGATGCGCTCGGGAGCTGTGACAGGGCTGTGTTGAAATCCATGCTGGATCCACTAACGCGTATAGTTTATGAACTCGAAATTCGAAACCGAGTTGTTATCAAAATCGTACGCGATGATGCCCACCGCATATTGACCATCCGCCGGGTAACTCGCATAGAACGAGAAACCTTTTTCGCCCCAGGTAAATACATCATCGCTCAGTTCGGAGCTGTAGGTCGCGTTGTCGTTGGCGTCGAAGGTATAGAACTGGACGTAATCTGTAAATTTATCACCGAGCGCAGGCGTGAGTTCCACCGGTGTGCTGACGCCGTTCGCATCGGTATCGGGGTAGGAATAGGCGTAGAGGAAGTTCCCATCCGCATCGAAGAAGAACGAAGCGTCCACGGGCGCGGCGCCATCGGCACTGGTATATTGACCGTAGACTTCGTAGACGGTCTTTCCATCGGCACTTAGATATTCAGAAGGCTCCAACAGGACAAACGCCTCATGCTGGCCATCGGTCAAAGTGTACAGTGAAGGCGACCAGTCATATTTCACTTGCACCGGGCTGGGACCATAATCCGGCGCGTTCACGCCATCGACCGTGGTGGTGTTCTCGGCAATATAGTAAGACACATCGCCGATCCAGTAGGAGGATGAAGCTTCGTCCCAAAAATAAAGCGCCGTGTGAATATAAGCAACGTTGCCCGTCACCGTGGTGGAGACGCTCACAATCTCATCGCCAGAGATCTCAGTATCTGAAATCTTAACCGGACCGATGGTCAGTTGCGAAGCGCCGGGCGCAACGATCTGGGCTGTGCGCGAAGGCGCAGTCGATTCCCCAGCCTGCGGGGTGAACTCGGCACCCGTGTAGTAATACGCGAGGTATTCATCCCAGAACGATTGCTCGAGAAATTTCGAAGTTGAGTTCGCGTAAAACGGCGATAACTCGAGCTTGTATTCGGTGAAATTGTAAATATCCGAGTCGGGGAAATAAAAGGCGATGCCGTTCGAGCCCGACATATTCAAGCCATGTTTCTCGGTCACCACCGCCGCAGAGATCGCGGTCTTCAATTGCACCGCCGCCGATTGCACATCCGCATCATCGGTCATGCCTTTCAACGCATCCGAAAAATTTTCAAGATCGATAAAGGACGGCGACGCTTCTTCGCCAAACAGAGAATAGTAACTGCGCGTGTACGTCCGCGCTTCTGCGACAAGTCCCTGATCGATGGATGACATCGCGGAGACGAATTGATTCATCGCGCCGATCACATCTGGGATGGCTGCGCTTCTGACGCCGCCAAGCGTGGTCGTTGATTCTTCCTGCTTGATCTCCTCTGACGTCGACTTCGCCGCTGTAAAGACGGTGTCGTTGACCACATACGTGGACACAATCTCTTTTGCCAGCCCGCCACCATCCACGGCCGGGTTTTGAGCGAGCTGCGCCAACCAGGCGGCATACGACCAGCCATACGAGGGAATCACCTCTTCCGAGGCGACCATGTAATTCGAATACGGATAGAACGAGCCGAAGACTTCGATCTGTCCCATCAAGCAGGCATCGAATCCGAGTAGTTCGAATTTATCAACGCCCGTGTTCTGGCGGATCTGTTCAAAGGCACCTGTGATCTCTGGAATGGTCAAAGACGAATCAGGCGCGGACATATCCGAGAAGCCACCCGTCCAACCCCCGCCGTGATCAGACATGATCAACGCATATTTCTTTGCCGGGTACTTTTGAATCGCCCAGGTGACAAAGTCCACCAACGTCTGCGGATCACCCATATCCACTTCGCCGAGGTTTTCAACGACCGGTGAAGCAATGTAACTGAGGTCATTATCCTGCTGAATTAAATAACGGCGCGTGTCAGACCAATCGCCATCGCCAGTAAAGCCGCCTGCGTAGCGGTCGATCTGCACCACGATGTTCATCTGCGGATTGGAGCCGACCAGTTCCATTTCGTTGAGGTCGAACCACATATTCTCTTCCAGCACATCGTCATCCGCCGCGGAATACGAGATGATCGTCCACTCCGGCAAACTGGATGTGTCAACGCTCGGCTGGGTCGCGGGAACATCCGCAGGCTGCGTGACCGAGACATCAGAATTCGTCGGGCTGGAGAACCCGGATAAAAGCTGGTCGCCATAAAAATATAACCCGATCCCTGCGCAGCATACACAAGCAATGCACAACACCACCGCAGCCGCCACCGATGGAACTAAAAACTTCGAATTTGACTTTCCCATGTCTCGCTCCTTGAACTAGGTTTAAACTTCCTGGCGAATATATACAGGCTGATTGTAATGTGTGATTCAAGGAAATAGAACCAAAATTCCCCACGGTTTGAATTTGATACTGTTATGAAAGATTTTATCTCGTCCCCTACCCGCCCAACGAGATGCTTCGCAAAATCATCGAAATATTCTTTTGATGTTGTTAGCAATGGAACAAAAATTGCCCGCACTATTGAAGTGTAGGCAATTTGTTATTGTGAAAATCTATTATTCGGGACTTGCTAAGATTATAGCTTCTTGAGATTTAAATCCTAGCGTCGCAAACGGATGAAAAAGCCCAGGAGTAGAAAAATTAGTCCCACCCCGAGCATGAAACCAAAATCATATTCGGAGCCGGCGTTGTGGACTTCGTAAATATGCATATCTGAATTAAAAAAAGAGATGAAGAGCGAGATAGGTGCAATGAGCCCGTGCCACAATCCCGCCCCGAAACGTGCAACGCGACCACTCGTATCCGGCTGATTGGCGAGGGGATTCGTTCCGGGCATACTGAGCTGTATGGCAACGCTGGGAGGGGTGTTGACTTCGACAGTGGAGCCAGGCGCACAGGCTGCCAGGATGACGAACGCGAGCGTCGCTAAAACGAAAAGGGATAATTTGTTCATCTCTACCTCTGGAACGATTCAAATAAAGTTAGAACTTGTCTCAAAAACACCATGTCACTCTGAGGGAGCGTTCTTCGCGACCGAAGAGTCTTGGATTTCAACAATAGCGACCCTTCGCTAACGCTCAGGGTGACATTTTTGAGTTGGCTTGTAGTACTGTAAAAGTCAGTTACTGAGAACTTATATCGAAAGGGTTGATGCCCTCAAAATCAAGCTTTATCGCCTTCTGCTTCTGCGACCTGATGATAGACCTAAAACGAGGAACACGATCGCTGCACCGAGCAGGAAACCCAGGTTATATTCTTTTCCAATATTATGGACTTCGTACATCTGCACATTCTCGTTGAAAAATGAAATCACGAGAGTCACGGGGGAAATGAAGCCGTGCCAAAGTCCCTGCACGATCCCTGCAACCTGATCATTTTCAGCAGGCTTGTTCGCCAACGGATTGGGGCCCGGCGTATTGAAATTTATGGCAGACACAGATTTATTGACGTCAACACTGGCGTTGGGTCCGCAACCTACCAGCATAGTCAACAAGATTGCTGACAAAACAAGAATTGATAACTTTTTCATCTCTACCTCCAGAACACTTCAAATTTCATAGCTCATGAGTCGAATTCATCATACAACAAAGCCTCCCCAGTCGCATCCATCGACTGGGGAGGCTTTGTCTCCACCACATGGGGGACGAATATTCTTAAGCTGTATGAGCCGCTACCGTACCTAAAGCTATTACACATACGCCCGACGATGAACCGTCGGGCTATTCCTATAAAGTCGGCGGAGCCGACTAGCCGATCAACGTGGTCATCTTTTAAAAAGAGCATTGTCTGTCACCATCAACCCTGCGATCAAACGGAAATCATTTTCCGGGATCTGCACAGTCCCAAAGCGGAAGGGTGCGCCCCAATGCTTCTTATCCTGAATGAAAGTGAGCTGAGGGATCAACGGCAGGATCGAAACATCCTGTGCTGGCAGGAACTGCACATTCCGTCGAAACGGGACAAATCCGCCGCCCATATCGTGCTGATAAATATTTTCATCAGTGATCTTGCAGATCGCAGTGAAGCACTGAAGTCTCTCTGTCTTTTCAAATTCCACTTTTGGGGAATAGAAGATCACCCAATTGCCCGCGTGCATCCGTTTCAAGGATGCGGCTTTGCCGTGGTTGGCTTGGATGAATCCACCATCCATGCCAAGTTGTAAATGATCCTTTGATGCGACGATAATCCAATATTTCATAGTTACCTTTTCTCCAGTTGTACTTCACCTTGCGTTTGAACTAGATTATAGTTGGGAAATCACACCACATCCCCGGAGGGACTCCATGACCGAATCCAAGATCAACGACCTGCTTTCCAAAATGAACATCGAGGAAAAGATCGGTCAACTGCACCAGTATTTTTCGCGCGGCAAGTTCAACCCAGAGATCATCCGTCAGGGCAAAGCTGGTTCGGTCATCAATGCCGCCGGCGCGTTGACCGGCACCGGCGAAAGCAAATCATCCACCGCTGAAGTCTGCAACGA
>JBDTWO010000211.1:0-7997 GCA_040006635.1 Chloroflexota bacterium | reverse complement strand
GGAATTCCTTCTATTGATCCCAAGGTTCTTCATCTATATTGCCTTGATCGCCTGGTCCGCTGCCATCTTTGGATTGGCATATCAGTTGATAACGACACTCCTGAAACCCCCAACCGTTGAGCAGACTAATCAATAGATTCTTTCTGATTTCCAAAAATACAGGTAAACCTTGGATACACCTTCAATTTCGAATATACCCAATCTGGATGATCTGTTGACCGCCAGCGCGACGCATCACCATCAAGTTTGTCCGCGTCAAGTACTCGGCGTTCGCATCGGACTTTTAGCTGGTCGTGCCTTCGAGATACCTTTACCTCAGTCCGAAAAACGCCTACTTGCTATCGCCGAAACCGACGGCTGCTTTGTGGACGGTCTCTCCGCCGCGACAGGCTGCTATGTTGGCAGACGTACCTTGCGCATCGAAGATTACGGCAAGACCGCCGTTACTTTTGTTGACACACTCACCGAACAAGCCATCCGTATTGTGCCGCTTGGAAAAGCTCGCGAATTGGCATCGGGATATGCGCCTACCGCACATAACAAATGGGAAGCACAACTCATCGGCTACCAACACATGCCCGATGAACTTATGTTTGACTGGCAGTGGGTAGAGTTGACTGTCTCTGTGAAACAGATCATCGGTCAGGCAGGGAAACATGTCATGTGTGAAATTTGCAGGGAGGAGATCATTAATCAACGAGAGGTCATCCATGAAGCAATGATCTTATGTAAGCCATGTTCTGGCGACTCATATTTTCGTTCTGTATTATCAGAGGTCACCTTATCTAAGCGGCTTGATGCGTTGCCACGAACCGATGACAAATAGAATTCCTGCAATGACTTCAGTGATGCGCCCGATTAAGACTGTAATAGGAAACCAGAATTGCAGGGTGCTGATCAATATTCCAGCGTTGAAGAAGGCAAAAGAAAGCCAGACCAGTTTCACAGGTCCGCGAGGCGCAGCGTTGCTGAAGCGTGGAATAATCCAAAATGCCACGCCCATCGCCAACTGGATGAGCCAGCCCACCAGCAGAAATTCCATGTGAAGAGGCAAGAGATACCAAACAGACGCATAAAACGGAATCCCTTTTTGAGCAAGTAGTAACGCGCCGAAGGCTAATCCCAGCAAAAGATAGATCATTGAAGCGCGCACGAACCAGACACTTAACCGCGGCATTTACTTTTCCTTAACGCGTCCCCAACTGTTGACCACGAACAGCGACCCTGCCAGGAATTGGAGGATAGCTGAAAGCACCAGCAACCATCCGCTGATGGAGGTGGTTTGAGCTGATTGCATCGGTTCGGCAATTGCTCGTAGGAGCAATCCAATGTTGAGCAAGGCATACGTCCACCAACCCAACGTTTCACTGCCGCGCGGTTTCTCGACTGAAAATTTTGGAAACATCCAAAAGGCTACGCCGAAGATTAATTGCGTCAACCAGCCGAAAACCAGCAGGTGAATATACACGGGAAATAAACCGTTGGTCGCGCCTAACGCCAGCACGATGCCAAGCGCCAACGCGAGCGCCAAACAGATCATCCCCGTTTTTATAAATGTACGAGTAAGCAGTGGCATGATTATTTTTTCAACAAACTTTTTCGAATAGAATAGGCCGTCATGGCGATAAACATCAAGATTGCAACTTCGTTCAACAGTCCGCCCCACATGCGCAGATTATATAGGTTGGCGTAATCAGCAAACACGCGCAATACCAGCGACGTATGCAGCAAAATCAGTTGGAGATAAAACGCGGGCTGGAAATTAATCGGCACGCCCAGAATAGCGGGGAAGATGATCGGCGCGTGACCGAAAATCATTGAGATAACAAAGCCAATGAAGATGACGTGCAGTTCCGCGTCATATCTTGGACCTGCAACTTGCGCGCCAAAAACGAGGTTTAATCCTCCGCCGACGCCGATCCACACAAACCCCAGGGCGAGACACCATGCAATGTAACGCGTAAGCGGGAGTTTGTGTTTGAGATTTCGCCAGGCGAGGTCGTTGCGGAGCGACCATAAAGCCAACAGTAATAATGCCGCTCCGTTCAAGCGGGTACCGATCTGTGGGTTAAAAATGGAAACGATGATACCCACGAGATAGATAATAACAATCATCCCAAACAATAGTTGTTGATTCCTGGATGGACGTAACACGCGGCTCAACTCAAGCCGCTCACCCGCGATGGTCAACACCAAAAACGCCTGCCAAAAGAAGACGACTTGAAAGATCTGCCAGCCAAATAACCAGAGCAGGTTGCCCACGAACCATGCCACCATTCCGAGCAGCATGGTGAAGGTATGGAGGGCGGGTTCGCGGCGTGTCATCTCGCTGAGGATTGCGACACCGCCTAAACTGGCAAGCGTGAGGAGAATCGGTCCAAGAGGCAGAGTCGGAATCAGAAGAGTGACCAGCCAACCCAGTCCCGCGAGAAGCGGAGGGAGATACATCCATTTTTGTTTGATCGCGACCGCTCGCTCGAGCATGATCAATGTCCCCAAAAACCCTGAGACCATCAAGGGACCGTGCGCCATTGCAAGAGAGGGAGTCAAGGCGGGTAACTGCCACCCGAGTCGCATCAGCCCAGCCCAAAGTGCAGCGAGTAATGCAAGTATGGCGAGAAACAGGAACGGCAGGGGCAAGCGATTGGGAAATGATTTCATGGCTTCATTCTACCGCATGGGCACTTCGTAAAGATGATTTCAGAATTACACATCTTTTGCGACCCGATTGAATAGCTGTGAATATCTGATGAAATTTTCAGTTATGTGTGATAATTTAACTATATCTGTACTTGGGGTATCAGCAGCTTTGTTTAGAGGAGCGACTATTTATGAAACAGACAAATTTCTGGTATTCCATGACACTTGGCGATGGGATGTGGGCGCCGACATTATCCGCACAGATCGAGGAAACATTTCTCTCATTGTTTGACGAGGCTGGCAAACCGGTGGATATGGCAATTTTCACACGGAATGAGTCAGAAGGAAGATTGCATTGCGAGGTGATTGCCTATTTCTCTCCTGCGGCTCGGAATGTTGCGAGAATATTTGATGCAGAACCTTGTGAAAAACCTTTGCGTGATGAGCTGGGTTTGCTGGCAGGAGATCCAAATTGCTGGGCGCTCCTCTTTCCCGAAAGCAATCTGTAATTTGTATCTTGTCAATCGAAACTCAACTCAGTCCTGCTCAAAGGAATTTCATGTGAAAATCAAAGCCGCGAATACGATTTTGTATTGCAAAAAATGGGAGGAAACTGTTGCGTTTTATAGAGATGGATTGAAGTTGCTCATCATTTCTTCCAATGACTGGTTTGTGGAATTTAAACTGAATGAATCGTCTCGATTAAGTGTGGCTAACGAAGCCCGAGCAACCATTGATAGCGGCGATGGAAAGGGCATCACCATCAGTCTCCAGGTGGCAGATATAGAACAAGTGCAGGCTGAGTTGATGGAAGCGAAGATTATCGTAACGCCGATCAAGGAAGTATGGGGCTCGAAAGCCATCTACCTCCATGACCCCGAAGGGAACCGGCTTGAATTTTGGATGGGGCGGGCAAAGGCTTAATGTGCAAGGTCATATTTGATGTAGGAGAAAGGAGTCAACATGGTTCGTCCCAAATCTCCCGTGCGTCTGGATTGGGTGGATCCCGCAGTTTGCTCGCTCGATTATCGCTTGAAGATCATCGGTCGTCTGCCGTTCTTCAAGCATCTGCCTGCCGATGCGATTTCCAAGATCGATGCATTGTTTCGTGACCGTGATGTTTCTGCTGATGGGCGGATTTATTTCGAAGGGGATGAGGCTGATCACCTGTACCTTATGGCAATGGGGAAAGTGAAACTGGTTCGCAATGCTGCTTCGGGACGCGAAGTGTTGCTGGACATTTTACATGGCGGCGAATATTTTGGAACCTTGGCGCTGCTGGGTGGGCGAGTCCATACAGAAACAGCCATCGCCCAGACCGATTGTTGCATCCTGCAAATTTCCTCTGCAGGTTTCGAAAACATTCTTTCGGCGTATCCCGACGTGACGCGCAAGGTGCTTGAAGCGGTTAGCCAACGATTGACGGAAGCGCAGGACGTTGTCAAGCAGTTGAGTGTGTACACTGCCGAACAGCGCATCGCGGCGGCGTTGTTGCGGCTGGCGGGAAAAGTGGGCGAAACGCATGGACAGGATGTGTTGATCCAGTTGCCATTTTCACGGCAGGATTTGGCGGCGATGACAGGCGCTACCACAGAGACAGTCAGCCGCACCATGAGTCGTTTTGCAGAAGCCGGACTGATCAAATCGGGACGCAAGTGGGTGACGATCACAAGTACGAAACAATTGGAAGAACTGATAAAGATGGGTGCAGTTAATTGATCTGCATCATGTAGATTTTGGATGGGTAGAAGTATATTCAGGATGTAGATATTCAAATTCAAAAAGGAGATAAACCATGAATACCCTGACCCAACCGTTACGCGATGAGCACAAAGAGTTATTCCCGTCCGTGGACCGAATCCGCCAGGTTGCGGAACTGATCGGCGAAGTATCCGTTGCCGAGATTCGAGGCGGCGTGGAGGAAGTTTACGACTTCCTCGCAAACCACCTCAAGCCGCACGCAGAAGCGGAAGAAGCCGCGCTCTACCCTGTCGTGCAGAAGGCGCTTGGCAGTCCCGACGCCACCAAAACGATGACTCGCGATCATGTGGAAGTCGGCACCTACATCGAAGAACTTTCGTCATTGCGGAATGACTTGACGAGCGAAGGATTGACGGCTGCACAGATCAAGTCCTTGCGGCGCATATTGTACGGTGTGTACGCACTTGTCAAAGTCCACTTTGCCAAGGAGGAAGAAGTGTACCTGCCCATCCTCGACCAGCACCTGACACCCGAATCTGCGCAGGAGATGTTCGATGCGATGGAGGCATCGGCGCACGAAGCAAAACACACTGTAAACGCCTGATTACGAAGAATGCCTGATTTCAGATCAGGCATTCTTCGTTAATAAATTTGGATCGAAAGCCTCATCAGTAGATAGGCGCTCAATTAATTGTCGAAGTTGAGGCAACATGCGGCGCAGTTCTTCCTTGTGGATGGCAGATAATTGTTCGAGAATTGCCAGCCCCTTCGCTGAGAGCGTTGTATAAACCTGCCGCCGATCGGTGCGCGATTGCTCGCGTACCAGCAACCCCTGGGCCATTAACCGGTTAACCAGGCCAACGGCGCTCTGATGACGAATCTGCATTCGTTCAGCCAGTTCTGTGATAGTGATCTTGTCTCTGCTAGGAAAACCTTTGATCGATAATAAAGCCTGATGTTGTTGGGGAGTTAAACCTACGGAGTAGGCAGCTTCCTCGCTGAAGTGGATGAATAACCGCAAAGAATAACGGAAAGCAGCCAGGGTTTCATACTCTGATTGCGTAATTTTTGACATCGATTTCTCCTTCATTCCTATTTCAGTTTATTTAAAATAATGGTACCATTGAATTGTATCGTAATACGATATAATTTATCTATCAAGACAGTTGAGGCGTAGATAATGGTCGAACGAAGTAGACTGGATTACAAGCGTGTGAACATTATTCCATCGAGGTAGTTCCGCATGTTGTTGATTTCGCTTTTGGCACAGTGATCGGGATTCTTTCTGGCTTTGTGGTCTTTGGCCTGTATTCAATGATTTCTATCATCACCAACTTGGTGTTCTTTCAACGCTTCGGCCTTGCCCTGCTGAGTCTGACAGAGAATCCATTGGGGCTGCGGATAATCATTGTTCCAGCGATCGGGCGATTGAGTGTTTCAAACTGGCATCCAGCGGCGTGCGGGATGAAACACCAATTCATACGCACATGTGCTATGCGGAGTTTGACAATATCATCGAAGCGATTGGGCGTATGGATGCGGATATGATTTCCGTCGAGGCGTCGCGTTCGAAAATGGAACTGCTGGATACTTTTGAGCAGTATCAATATCCCAACGATATTGGTCCCGGTAGCAATTATATTCGTTCGCCGAATATCCCTTCGCAGGTTGAAATGGAAGCATTGATAGAGAAAGCCGCACAGGTTGTGCCGCTTGAACGTTTGTGGATCAACCCTGATTGTAGAATAAAAAACCGGACAGTGGGAACAGGTGGTACCTGCGCTGACCTATATGGTCAACGCCGCCCGAACTTACAGGCAATAGTTGGAAGGAGTGAAGAATGAAAACGTATAAATATTTGATCATTGGAAGCGGTATGACCGCTGACGCCGCCGTACGCGGGATTCGTGAACTCGACTCAGATGCCTCGATTGGCATGATCGGCGCCGAAACGGACATGCCTTATGCCCGTCCGCCGCTTTCCAAAGGAATGTGGAAGGGACGCCCATTTGAAAAGATCTGGCGCGGGACGGATAAACTCAATGTGGAATTTCATCTGGGGCGCAAAGCAACCGAGCTTGATCCTGTGGCAAAACGCGTCCGCGATGATCAAGGTGATGAATACGCTTACGATAAACTTTTACTCGCCACTGGCGGAACGCCCAACCACCTGCCCTTCGGGGAGGATCAGATTATTTATTACCGCACGCTTCAGGATTATCAACGCCTGCGGGCGCTATCTGAACAGGGACAGCGATTCCTGGTCATCGGCGCGGGTTTCATCGGCTCTGAAGTTGCGGCAGTATTGAACATGCAAGGCAAACAAGTGACGATGGTTTTTCAGGAGAATTCGATTGGCGAGAATATTTATCCGCCCGAACTTTCGCAGTTCTTGAATGATACCTATCGGAAAAAAGGCGTGGAGCTTGTCCCAGCCGACGAGGTGGCAAGCTTCGAGAAAACAGGGGTCAGCTTCAAAGTCCAGACAAGAGGCGGGCGTACTTTTGAAGTGGACGGTGTCGTGGCTGGAATCGGAGTCCGTCCGAATATCGAGCTGGCAAAATCCGCAGGTTTAAATATCGAGAATGGCATCGTTGTGGACGATCATCAGCGCACGTCTGTGTCTGATATTTATGCGGCGGGCGATGTGGCGATGTTCCCTCATGCGACGCTTGGGAAGCATGTCCGCGTGGAGCACGAAGATAATGCTTTGAAGATGGGCAAGCAGGCTGGGCGGAATATGGCTGGCGCGGATGAACCGTATACGCATACGCCATCTTTCTATTCCGACCTGTTTGAATTTGGCTATGAGGCGGTCGGAGCGTTGAGCAGTAAAATGGAAATGGTGACTGACTGGCAGGAGCCTTTCCAAAAAGGCACAGTTTATTATCTCGATAACGGACGCGTGCGCGGCGTGTTATTGTGGAACGTCTGGAAAAAGGTAAAAGATGCGACTGCCTTGCTGGCTGAGGCTGGACCATTCAAGGCGGAAGATTTGATCGGAAGAATACAGGCTGAGTAAACGCCTGCGTTGCTGAAGATGGAAAGAGAGGAATGAACATGACAGAAAAAAATATCCCTGAATTGTGGGAATGGGCGGAATATTATTGACCGTGGTGTTATGTTGTAGCCGTGCGCTTGCATAAAATTGTGCCCGAATACGAAAGGAAAGTCCGCTTGGTGACACGGGCTTTTCCGCTGGAGATTTACGGCGGAGGTCCGCCTGACCGCAAGGAATTGGAATTGGAAATATGGCTCGCGGCTCTTCAGGAACCCGAGGCTGTCTTCAAACCTTTCGGCGCTGACTGGCCGACGACGACTCTACCAGCTTTCGAAGCCGCATGGTGCGCTTTCCAACAGGGTGAAGCGATCGGACGAGAATTTGATCTGCGCATCCGCAGGGCGTTCTTCGCCGAAGGTCGTAACATCGGAAATCGGGAAGTCATGCTGGAACTCGCCCATGAAGCAAGTCTCGACATGGATCATTTCAACCGCTACTTCAATAATGGTGAAGCCCACGCCGCCGTTCTCGAAGAAGGACGGCTTGGCAAGGAAGTCTACAACGTGCGTGGCACGCCGACGATCATGCTTGGCGATGGCACAAAACTCCGTCATCTCATGGCGTATCCAAACATCCGTGATGGAAAAATCATATC
>JBDTWO010000210.1:0-8050 GCA_040006635.1 Chloroflexota bacterium | reverse complement strand
CAGTATTATCTGCAAAGTGATCGATCTGGTTCATTGGAATGGTCACATCTTTCTGTCCCCATAAATGACCTTCACGCATTACCAGATGAGAAATATGGTCATTACTTGGATTGATCAGGAATTCATCCACGCGGCCCACATCCCCATCCATTGCTTCGACTCTGGCGCCGCGTCGTATGACGAGTTCGTTGGCCGGAATATGTTCTTTTTCCAAGCTTGCATAAGGTGGCATGGGAGCGTAATACGGCCACATCATGTATGTGCCTCCAACAAACCCGGTCAAATCAGATGGCACGAATTCCACGGTGTTAAAGATCGGCATTTTTGACAACTCTGCGTGGCTGCAATTTAATTGGATCTTGCCCGGTGTGCTTTCCATAACATGATCGAGCGACACCAAGTAATTGGTTTCTGGAAACTCTTCATTACTTACCACCAGATGGGTGATCTCTTTCGTGGTTGGTTTGAGTATGACGCAAGTGGACTGCCCAAATGGACCGTCCGAACAATTTACTTTGGCATTAATTGAAATATCCATAGAAATTACCTCTTTCGTATTTGTCTCTCTCCAAAGGGCAGAGGCAGACAGGCTATATGTTCCTGCCGACGCAATGGATTTGGCAGGTTACTAAAAATCAGCAAGCTAAGGAATCAGTATCTGTACATTTGAAAAGTTGGCAGAGACGCAGCCGCATGTTTATCGAGCTTCAGCAATATGGTTGTACGTGCGCGCGCTGTTTTCAAGCCCTGGGAATGATCTTGCATTTTTTGAACTCATTGAGCGTGCTTAATAACCTGATCTCTTTCCTGCTCGGACCAATACTTATCAGCCTCGGTCTCCATCTGATCCAGGCGTGTGTAATAATCTCGGATCTCGTTTAGATGCGCCCAGGCGATTTTTCCTGTGAGTACCTGGTCATCATCGGTTACATCGGTCTCCGGATCGATCGCGCCGTGTTCAAGTTCCACCTCGAGCCCGCGCCGAAATTGCTCCAGATCGATTTGAGACCAATCAATTTTGAGTTGTGCTCCAATTGAACTTGCTGCTTCAGTTGAGAATTGTTGTTTTTTGTTCATATGGTTCTCGCGCTACTTTACTGACTATTTGATTCAAATCGTTTTGTCTTATTTTGCTGGCATGCTTGATGTTGAAAAACGTTCCCGAACTTTAGCCACAATTTGGTTGTCCGTCATATTATCTACAGTTTCCACCTCGACGATACGCTGCTTAAGCCCCTCAGCCTCCAGATGTTTCACAAGTTCACCCTTGGCTTCACCCGGACCAAAGATCTGGATCAATTCGGCACCACGGATTTGAGCAATGATGTCGTCGTAGAATTGCTCAAGATTCTTTGCAAATTTTGTGTCGCGAACGCTTTCTGTCTCTTGTCGGCCATCCTTTCGCGAACCTCCCGGTAACCGGGTTTGTTTTTCTGAGTCTGATTTTATTCTCGTGATTTGCTCATCCGTGTCTGTAACCGTGACAATGATGGCTTCCCGATGATCAACCCACAAACCAATATTCTTTTTCATAATTTGCTCCTTATCCATGTTTGGACGAACTGACCTTTTTGAAATCAATAAATCCCCGCTCAATATTTGTATCGAGCCAGTGCTATTGAGCTAGGATAGCTCCATTCTTTGCCTAGTTTACGGCATGAGTGAACCAGGCAATACATAATAAACACGCAAAGACGTAGCGTCACTTAATCTTATAACAAATACTTCCCAGCCGCATCCAACAGCCGGGGAGTGTTTGCCTCCGCCACTTGGGGGAGAAATTAAAAGTGTATTTGCTGGGCTCATACGGAGGAATACACCTGTCGCATATCTACAATCGCGAGAAGACTAAGGCAGTGCTTCGAAACCAGAGACAACGTCAAACAATTCCTCGTCGATGCCACACTGGCGCAAACGATGGAATGTCCCGTTGAGGTCCTCCAACAATTCGTTGATATTTTGTCGGCGCGCTGCAGTACGACCAGGTGGCTCTGCGTTCTCGCTCGCGAGGGATTCGGCACACGCCCGGAAGAGCGAGACAAAAGATATTCGCGGATGAGCACCCGCAAGATTGTGCCGCGCCTAGGACCTCGGGTAAACTCCTTGTTGGCCAGGGACGTCCCGCAAGCTTGCGCCGCCAGGCCTCATCCAGCGGTAGCGGCCGCCGACTGACCGGCGAAAAAAAATCGCCCCGGATATGAGACGGTTGTAGAAGAGTCCCGCCAGCGTCAGACCTGAGTCCGCCAGGCGTGCATGGATACACTCATAACGGCCCAGATTTGGGGTTTGCCGGGCAGAGAGTCCAGCATCTCGACGGTATATTAGGTCACTGCATAAATAACATTCGCGATCTTTAAGTTGTCTAAGCTATAGATGGTTTGCATTGTCGAATTCGAGATGAAATGCGATGGTTTTTTGGGCATAACGTGCTGATGATGGGCGTTCCAGGGAGTGGGAAGACCCTGTTGGCGCGCGCCATGCCCGGCATCCTTCCTGAAATGAGCATCGAAGAGTCACTCGATGTGACGCGTATCTATTCAGTTGCAGATCAACTCCCTGCTGGAACTCCTCTGATCAAACATCGTCCCTTCCGTGCGCCGCATCACACCATTTCACATGCGGGCTTAGTGGGCGGCGGCAACATCCCAAAGCCGGGTGAAATATCGCTAGCACATCGGGGAGTTTTATTTTTGGATGAATTTCCTGAATTCGGTACCCGTGTCCTTGAAGTGATGCGTCAGCCGATGGAAGACAAAACCGTCACCATTAGCCGCGCCAAAGGTTCATTAACTTTCTCTGCAAACTTTCAATTAATTGCCGCGATGAATCCCTGTCCTTGTGGCTATTATGGCGACTCGCAAAAAGCCTGTACTTGCGCCTCGGCACTTGTGACGAAATATCAAAAGCGGATTTCCGGTCCATTGCTGGACCGTATTGATATTCATATCGAAGTTCCGCGCGTGGATTATGAAAAATTAAGCAGTGATCGAGTAGGGGAGTCGAGTGCAGCGATTCGTGCCAGAGTCCAAGCTGCGCGAGATATCCAACAAAAACGATTCTCGAATAACGGTTCATTTAACATTATCTGTAATGCCGATATGCGTGTCGGGGAGATCCGGCAGTTTTGCCAGTTGCAGGACGAAGGTCAGAGTCTGATGCGGGCGGCGATGACACAACTCAACTTATCGGCACGTGCCTATCACCGTATCTTGAAACTAGCGCGTACGATTGCGGATTTGGCGGGAAGCGAAGAAATCCAGTCCGCACATCTGGCGGAGGCACTACAATACCGTCCGAAGTTGATGATGGGGTAAAAGAGGAAATATTTGGTCTTGGGGAAATATAGCTTTTCCTGATAGTTTACAGGGCCCAGGTTAAGCTCGAAGTTTAGGTAGATGTTATATAATCCATTTATGGCTACCTCAATTCTAGCTACAAAACTTTACATCCCGCCGCTTCCTCCTAAAGTAGTATCGCGTCCTCGTCTGATCAAGCAGCTGACTGAGGGTTTATTGATGGGCCGTAAGCTGACCCTTATCTCTGCTCCTGCAGGTTTTGGAAAAAGCACATTGATCAGCGAATGGATCGTAAACAGTGGGCAACCAGTTGCCTGGTTATCACTGGATGAGAACGATAATGACCCTGCGCGGTTTCTAATCTACCTCATTACTACATTGCAAACAATTTCGCCGAATTTAGGAGCTGAGGTACTGGATGCACTCCAATCCCCCCAGACACTGCCAATTGATTCAATTCTGACAGCCTTACTCAATGAGATCGCCGTCATCTCAGATGAATTCATCCTTGTTCTTGATGACTACCACCTAACGGATTCTAAATCGGTCGATGATGCTCTCGCATTTTTGATCGACCATTTACCGCCCCAGATGCACTTGGTCATCACCACCCGTGAGGATCCAACTTTACCTGTCCCTCGGTTGCGCGCTCGAAATCAATTGACCGAAATCCGCGCCGCAGACTTGCGCTTCACTCCATCAGAAGCTGCCGAATTTCTCAACCAAGTGATGAACCTCAATCTCTCGGTGGAAGAGATTACTGCATTGGAAACCCGTACTGAAGGTTGGATTGCCGGCCTGCAACTGGCCTCACTTTCGATGAAGGGCAACCAGGATGTGTCCGGGTTTATCCAGGCTTTTGCCGGAGACCACCGCTATATCGTGGATTATCTGGTCGAAGAGGTGTTGCAGCGCCAGCCAGAACCTATCCGAAATTTTCTACTTCAGACAGCCATCCTCGATCGCTTGAATGGTTCACTGTGTGATGCAGTCACCGAACAACCGGGAGGCAAGGCACGGTTAGAAACATTGCAGCGGGGCAACTTCTTCCTCATTCCGCTGGACGACAAGCGAGATTGGTACCGCTATCACCATCTTTTTGCCGATGTGCTTCATATGCACCTGATGGCGGAACAACCCGATCAAATAGACAGTTTGCATTGTCGTGCGAGTGAATGGTATGAAAAAAACGGCTGGGCAAACGATGCGATCCGTCATGCGCTAGCTGCAAGGGATTTCAGCCGGGCGGCCGGATTGGCTGAAACAACCTGGCAGAAAATGCATGAAAGTTTTCAGTCCGCTATCTGGCTGGGGTGGGTGAAGGAACTGCCGGAAGAGTTGATCTGTACCCGTCCAGTACTTTGCACTCAGATTGCCTGGGGGTTTATGGATGCCCATGAAGTGGATGCCAGCGAATCCCGCCTGAGTGATGCGGAACGGTCTCTGGAAGGTCCATCCGATGGAATGATCATAGTTGATAAGGAGCAATTTCGTTCCCTGCGGGCCAGAATTGCGTTTGCCCGCGCTTACAATGCTCAGACGCACCGTGACTTCCAGTCCGCAATAAGGTACGCGGAGTTGGTGCTTGAACTGATTCCTGAAGAAGACCAGGTCTTACGTGCCCAAACTACTGCAATTCTGGGGGCTACCTACTTGATCAATGGTGATTTGGATGCAGCCTGCCGGTCGATGGACGATTGGATCGATAATTCACTCAAGACTGGCAATTACTTTTCTGCCTTTGCCTACGCAATGGCAGAAAAGGCGGATATTCTGGCGGTGCAGGGGCATCTCCGCGAAGCATTAAAGACTTATCAGCAAGCGCTACAACTTGCTTCAGAACATGATAGCCGGGTTCTGCGTGTTATGGTTCATCCCTATTTGGGGATGTCGATGCTGTATCACGAGATGGGAGATGACAAAGCGGCTGACCAGCACTTTCAAAAGAGTCTTGAATTGGCCAGTCTGCACAGGAGTGTTGACTGGTCTTACCGTAGATGTATTGCCCAGGCTCGATTGCATGAGTCTGCGGGAGACCTGGATGCCGCGAGCGAACTGTTGGATGAAGCCAAAAGCTTTTATATTAAGACTCTCATGCCCCATACGCGGCCCCTTGATGCAATAAAGGCGAGAATCTATCTTAAGCAAGGACGATTGTCTAAAGCAGAAGAGTGGGTAAACAAACAAGGGCTTTCGGTGGACGATGAACTGATCTATTTGCGGGAGTTCGAACATATTGTCCTGGCACGTGTTCTGCTGGCCGAGTATCAGAACAATCAGGATGAATACGTTATTCTTAAGGTGTTGAACTTATTGGAACATCTTTTGAAGGCAGCAGAAGATACAAAGAGATTGGGTAGCGTGCTCCAAATCCTCCTCACACAAGTGCTTGCTTATCAAGCAAAAAGAGACACATCCAAGGTCTACGCATCACTGGAACGCACCTTGACTCTGGCACAACCCGAAGGCTACTTCCGAATCTTTGTAGATGAGGGCGAACCCTTGCAAGCATTGCTTTTGGATTTTCGAAGATCAATTGAAAAGCAACCACAGGGCAACAACTATGAACTTTCGGGTTATATAGATAAACTCCTCGCTGCTTTTGCGCAGCCTAAAGAATCGCATCAATCAAAGCTGATAGAGCCGCTCAGCCAACGCGAGTTGGATATTCTCCGCCTCTTCAAGACTGAGTTGTCGGGTCCTGAGATCGCGCAGGAGCTTGTTGTCGCTTTAAGTACGGTCCGCACCCATACCAAGAGCATTTACAGCAAACTCAACGTCAATAGCCGCCGAGGGGCTGTGAAACGGGCAATTGAACTCGGCTTGATCTAAACGGGGAAGACTAAATAGGATATCCAGAGACCCCGCCAGAGAAATTTGGCGGGGTCTCTGGATTCTCCCCACACGAAATCCCCACATGTGGGGAAGACAACTCCCCACATTCATTTGTATAGTGTATCTAGTTGAAGCTAATCAGGCAGTTATATCTGGTGCAAATCTTTGACACTTATCCGTATGGTTCAAAAAAGGAGAATAAATTGAATATCTTAGACGCACAAAAAGATATGCGCTATGGCTTCTTTGGTGGCGGCGTTGGAATGTTTGTTTCAGGAATAGTTTGGTTAATTTCTGGAATCGTCGCCTTGAGCAGAGAAACTAATCAGGCAATATGGGCATTGCTAATCGGTGGCGCATTAATTTCGCCCATCAGTGGAATATTCACAAAGGTTTTAGGGCGTCCTGATAAAGGCACTCCTGGAAATCCACTTATAACTTTGGCAATGGAAGGCACTATTTGGTTAATTTTTTGTTTGCCATTGACATACACAATTTCACAGATAAACCACCTGTGGTTTTTTCCCGCAATGTTATTAGTTATCGGCGGACGTTATCTAACATTCTCCACCATATATGGTATGCGGATATATTGGGTATGCGGTTTATTGCTTGCGACGGCTAGTATTGGACTGGTAAGTTTAAATGTACCATTCAGTATTCAACCTTTAGTTGGAGCATTGATTGAAATCGTAATTGCTCCATTTGTATTCACACAAGGACGCAAAGAAGGAAAACTTTCAACTTAAATCTATATTCACTTAAAGCGTGAAAAACGCCCAACAAAGCATTCACCTGACGCTGGGGATTCTGCGGTCATCCCAAGCAGTTTTCTACGCCCGAGCATTTTTCTGGTTGTACGGCGTTCCGCCGCCCGCCCCAGCGCAGGTAACGCAAACCGTTATTACCATGGAACTGAAGAATGTCAAATGAACTCAGCCCAGAAAGCCATCCAGATGAACCTATGGTCTACCAGATTAGGATCAAAGGTCATCTGAGTCATCAATGGACAGAATGGTTTCAAGGACTGATCATCACGCTGGAGGAGGACGGCAATACGCTCCTGACTGGAATTGTGGTCGATCAGGCCGCCCTGCATGGATTGTTAAAAAAATTCGTGATTTGGGAATACCATTGCTCTCGGTCGATCTTGTGAAACCCGATCAGGCAGACGCAACAGATGTCAAGTTGTAAATTGAAGCCAGCTACTTAGAAAGGAGGTTTCCATATTAGAAAATTGATAAAAAGCAGATAGTCGATATGTGTAAGCTTTATTTATTCTGAACATAACCCAAAGGAGAAAATACAATGACTACCATGGAAAATAAGAATACAAACAAAAAGACCACTGAACTGATCGATCGAAAAGTACTGCTTTCGTCACTATGGCTGTTTGCCATGCTCACTTATACCTACGGCGATGTTGTAACATTAATGGATCCTATTAAGCATGGATCCATTGAATTGACCGAGGGATTCTTGTTGGGAGGTTCCATATACATGATGATCCCGATTTCGATGGTTCTCCTGTCTCGGATATTGAAATATCGGGCAAATCGCTTGGCGAGCGTCATCGCTGGCACGATAATGACTATCACTCTAACCTTGACGCTATTCGTTGCAGTGCCAACCATGTATTACGCATTTTTTACAGTGATAGAAATTGCGTGTACCGCACTCATTGTCTGGTATGCATGGACATGGCGTAACCCTGAAATTTAGCCCTAATAACATAGCGTTCGCTGAAGGCTAATCTGTATGAAAAGCATGAAAGCGATTGTATACACCAATGCAATCGCTTTCATGTCTATCAAAACAGTTATTAATGAAAACTAATTGAGCAAGTTCAAAAAAAGGAGAATCGAATGAAAGCAATTGTATACACAGAATACGGATCACCAGATGTTCTTCAACTCAAG
>JBDTWO010000209.1:0-8086 GCA_040006635.1 Chloroflexota bacterium | reverse complement strand
ATCGTCCATGCTGGTGTACCAGAAGAAGCGAAAGCCATGCTTGAACACATTCAGGATTTCCTGCCAACTAGCGGCGATGTTCCCATCGTCCAGATCACACCAGTGCTGGGTGCACATCTCGGCATTGGCGCACTCGGCTTTGCCTGTATTTCAAAGGAGTAACCATGCGTCTCGCAAAAATAATTTCCGTTCTTGGCATGCTCGCCATGACCATCGTGTTAATTTATGGTTTTACCATTGGCGACTTCTTCGCCGAAGGCAGTAAGTTAGCAGCGATGCCGTGGGGCATCGTCTCACTCGTGGACCTGTACACCGGCTTCACACTCTTCTCCGCGTGGATCATCTATCGCGAAAAATCCCTGCCTGTTGCCATCGTGTGGACGGTTGCGATGATGACTCTTGGATTCTTCGCAGGCAGTCTGTATGCTTTCGTTGCCCTACAAACCAGCGGTGATGACTGGCGCAAATTCTGGCTGGGAAAACATGCCTGAGAAACAAAGCAAGAGCCGCGAACTTCTGGAAGAATTCCGCTCGGTCACTGGTAAGGTCGGCTTACTGGATACCATCCTGCCGCCAGTGCTCTTTCTGGTGTTGAATAACTTCGCAGGTTTTCAGGTCGCCATGCTCGGATCGCTGGCAATGGCAGTCGTGATCGGCATTCTACGTTTGCTCCGTAAACAGTCTTTGATTTATGCGCTGGCGGGTATTGGAAGTGTCGGGCTGGCGATCGCAGTCGCTTTTCTGTTCGGTCGTTCTGAAGGATATTTTCTGCCGGGCATCGTCAACGGCGGACTCACGGTTGCGCTGGCGCTGGTTAGTCTCATCATCCGCAGACCCATGGTGGCATGGACCAGTTTCATCGCCCGCCGCTGGCCCCTTGACTGGTATTGGCATACGCAAGTACGCCCCGCTTATACCGAAGTCACACTGGCTTGGACGCTCTTCTTCGGGCTTAGTTTGTTCTGGAAAGTGACCCTGTTTCAAGGACATAATATCAACCAACTGTCATGGGTCAACATACTGACAGGTTGGCCCGCGACAATCTTGCTGTTGATCCTCAGTTATCTCTACGGCACATGGCGGCTTACGCAGCTGCATGGTCCCAGTGTGGAAGAATTTCGTAACAACACCCCGGCTCCGTGGCAAAGTCAACGGCGCGGATTTTAAGTTGGAGAAAATATGCTCATTCAAATATTACAGATCATCGCCGCTGTCGCTACCATCCTGACCGGATTGTTCTCATTGGTCAAACCTACAGCGATCACTGGCTTCACCGGCTTACGTCCCGAAGGCGGACGCGGTATCACCGAGATCCGCGCGATCCTTGGCGGCGTATTCATCGCGATCGGCGCCGTGCCGTTGATCCTCAATTCGCCTGTCGCATTTCTGATGCTCGGCATCACCTACCTGGTCATTGCACTGGTGCGCGCCGTTTCCATGTTTCTCGATAAATCTGTCGTCTCATCGAACGTCATCAGCCTGGCTGTTGAGATCGTATTCGGCATCATTTTGGTGCTGCCAGCATGAGCCGCGCTGAACTCAACAAACCCGCCCCAGACTTCACCCTGACAGATTTCAATGGGCATGAAGTCCGCCTGTCAGATTTTCAGGGAAAAAAGAACGTTCTGCTGGTTTTCAATCGCGGCTTTTTCTGACCGTTCTGCCAACGGCATATGGCGCAGTTGCGCCAGGATCACGACAAATTCATCGCGCAGGATACTGAGATCGTAGTGCTTGGTCCCGAAGGTGCATTAGCCTTTTCCACCTATTGGAAAAGGCACAAACTGCCTTTCATCGGTCTGCCCGATCCCACTCACAGCGTGCTGAAACTTTATGGACAGGAAGTCAGCCTGTTTAAGTTTGGACGTCAGCCGGCACAAGTCAGCATCGATAAAACGGGCCAGGTACGCTACGTCCACTATGGGCATGACCCCAGCGATATTCCAGAGAATCAAGAAATTCTCGGTCTGCTGCAAACCATGAACTCGGAATATACAGGTCAGGTTTTGTAACAGACACCCGGTAAAAATAATTGGCAAAGGAGAAATTATGTTGATCGAAACCGTCCGCTACGAATTACCCCCCGAAGGCATCACACTGCTTGGTTACGTTGTCCGACGCATGCACAAAACGGACTGGCTTGCTAAAGTCCCAGCCCTGCTTGCCGAAGGACAAACTCCCAAAGCGCTCGAACATGCGGCGGTCTATGCGGCAACTTCATCCACATCCTTTGGGCGCGCCTATTATCAGCCGCAGTTCAATCGCACCGGCGAAGTAGTCAGCGAAGCAGACCCGGTCACCGGAGCGATGGTCACTGCGCGGCTCGATAGCAGCTCTCCCCAATACAATATTTCCTACGAAGCCCTCATGCCCAACCGCGATATTTTCCGCGGCTCTGAAATCATCACCGGCACCACCGTCGGCTTGCGCGGCTTGGGTATGCCCGCACCCTCAAAGTTCACTTTCACCTCCGACGACTACATCGCTGAATTCAACGGCATCCTCACCAGCGAACTTGCCCTGTCGCTTTTCGGCAACACCCGCATCCGCGCCTATGGCTTTCTCAACCTCAAAGACAGCGCCGGCAACACGGGACGTCTGGAGCTAACTCGCTCCGGCGACATCACGATCAAGATCAACGACCTCCCTGCCTCGAATCATTCCATTGCCAAGATCACGTGGATGAACATGCAGCTTCCCGCTCCACAACCGGCATGACAGCGATTTGGTGGATTCGCCGCGACTTAAGACTGACGGATAATGCCGCGCTTCACTCTGCCCTTGAAGCTGATTCGGTTATCCCGATCTTTATCCTTGACCCTGGCTTTGACGCCGCCTCCGCCCGCCGCAAGGAATTTCTCTACGAGGGCTTGCATGCGCTCGATAAAGATTTGCGAGCACGTAATTCGTATCTCGTAATACGTAAGGGCAAACCACTCGATGTGTTGAAGCAAGTTATTGCCGAAACAAAAGCGGATGTAATTTACGCCGAAGAGGATTTCACTCCCTACGCCAGAAAACGTGACGCTGAAATCGAACATCATCTGCCGTTGACTTTGATTCACGGACAAACCGTCCATCATCCGAATTCAGTTCCGAAAGCAGATGGCAAGCCTTATACGGTATATACGCCCTATTCAAAAGTATGGAAGGCAAAACTTCCAGCGCAGATCAGCCTTTACCCTGCACCTGAAAAAATCAATACACCCTCCGGCATCCAAAGCGAACCACTGCCAAGATATAAAGTTAGTCCGCTTTTCCCTGCGGGCGAAAAAGAAGCACTCTACCGCCTCGACCAATTTACCAATTACCAAATTACCAATTACTCCGAACACCGCAACCGCATGGACCTGGACGGCACATCGTCGTTATCACCGTATCTGCGATTTGGCATGCTTGGTTTACGTCAAGCCGTTCACGTCGCCCGACTTTCAACCTCCAACCTTCGACCTTCAACATCTAAAGGAGCAGAAGTCTGGTTGAACGAACTGATCTGGCGTGAGTTCTATATCCAGATCTTGTATCATTTTCCATATGTGGCGAAGACGGCATTCAATCAGTCATTGGCAAATATTCCGTGGCGCAATGATAAAGCGGAATTTGAAGCATGGAAGCAAGGTAAGACCGGCGTCCCTGTGGTAGATGCGGCAATGCGTCAACTCAAAGAGATCGGCTGGATGCATAACCGTGCGCGCATGATCGTGGCTTCGTATCTGGTGAAAGACTTGTTGATCGATTGGCGCTGGGGCGAAGCGTGGTTCATGGAAAATCTTTTGGATGGCGATCTTGCCGCAAACAACGGCGGCTGGCAATGGACAGCCGGAACCGGCACCGACGCCGCGCCGTATTTTCGGATTTTCAACCCCGTTCTGCAAAGCGCCAAGTTCGACCCGCACGGCGATTACATCCGCAAATGGGTTCCCGAACTACGCGGAGTGGATGCGAAAGACATCCATGCGCCGTGGGAAAAAGACATTAAGGCAAAAGGTTATCCTGAAAAACCGATCATTGAGCGCGACAAAGAAAGAACATTGAAGGCATATAAATTTTCAAAAGAAAGTCAAAGGTCTAACGTCGGTTTTGACATTTGACGTTTGACGCTTAACAAAGAAAAGTGCATGAATAAAAAACTCTCTCCAGAAACCGGGCGCGCCGCAATGCAAGCCCTCATCAAAGAAGGCTCACCGCTTGGTCCGTTGAAAGTGATGGCAAAACATGTGGGGCGCTTTTTTCAGATCCCGCTTCCAGGCTTTCGCCCGTACGTGGTGTTTGGACCCGAAGCGAATCGCAAAGTGTTGGTCACCGAACGTGACTGGGTCACGTGGCGCAACACTGACCCAGTCACTGACCTGCTGCGTCAAGGTGTGTTGGTCGTGGACGGTGAAGAGCACGACCATTATCGCAAACTGATGGAGCCGCCGCTGCACCCATCGCAGTTGAAGAACTACACCCAAATGATGATCACACAAACCGACCGTGTATCGTCGCAATGGAAAGATGGCGAAACGGTTGATATGCTGGTCGAGAGTCGCAAGATCGCCTTGCTCATCATCATGCAAACGCTTTTCAGCAAAGATGCCTGGGACGACCTGCCGCACATTTGGACGTCCATCTTGAAAGCCATCGAATACATTTCACCAGGGCTGTGGATCATGTGGCGCAAGATGCCGAGATGGGGATTTCGCAAACCACTAAAAGCGTTGGACGAATATTTGTACGGGATCATTTCTGAACGCAGAAAGACTCTGGAGTCCAACAGCTTGCTGTCGGATGTGCAGGAGCATACCCTAACGGGCACACGAGCTCCTGCACTCCAGAAAAACGACTTGCTGCAGCATCTCATTGACGCCAAACTCTCCGATGATGTTATCCGCGACCAGATGTTGACCATGCTCATCGCCGGGCACGATACATCCACTGCCCTGCTGGCATGGACATTCGCTTTGTTAGGACAACACGCTGATATACATTCTCGCGTTGTGAATGAAGTGGATACGCAGGAAAAATCAGCGCTGCTCGATCAGGTCATCAAAGAGAGTCTGCGCTTGTATCCACCCATTCATATTGGTAATCGTCGCGTGGCAAAAGAAATGGAATTCAGCGAAGGCAATGTCCCCGAGGGCGAGCGCATGTTCTACTCGATCTATCTCACGCACCGTGACCCGGAGATCTGGGAAAACGCCGAAGACTTCTGCCCCGAACGTTTCGCCCACGGACGAAAGACTCCGCCGTTTTCATATGTACCATTTGGCGGCGGTCCGCGCGCGTGTATCGGCGGGGCATTCGGTCAGGCGGAAGCGCGCATCGTAATGTCACGCTTATTACAAACTTACAAATTCGAATTTACGAATCACAAAATCCACGCTCACATGGGCGCGACGTTGGAACCGCGTCCGGGAGTGAAATTTGTCGTCATTGCGAGGAGGGCGTAGCCCGACGACACTTGCACCGTACGCAAGTGCAGGTGAGCAATCCCCTACAATGGTGGAGATTGCTTCGCCCACTCGCCGTTTAAGGCTCGGGGCTCGCAATGACGGAAAGGCAACATGACCTACTTCGGATTTCTACTTCGCTTTTTATTTATCCCCATTCTGATCTTCCTTGCCATCACGCTTTGGGATAACAAGAACAACAAACAGATCATCGGCTTCAAGAACGGTCGCGCGGTGTGGGTTGCGATCGGCATCCACGTTTTGCTGGCGGTCGTGTACACCACACCGTGGGATAACTATCTCGTGGCGACGGGCGTGTGGTATTACAACCCCAAACTCGTGACTGGCATCGTGTTTGGTTATGTCCCCATTGAGGAATATACTTTCTTCGTGGTGGAAACTATTCTTTCTGGATTGTGGTGGTGGTTCCTAGCTCGAAGACTCTCCCCGCCATCGGCTGAATTCAAGCAAAACAAAACTCTTGTCTACGTGTCTACCGGTCTACTTGTATTACTTTGGATTCTCTTCACCTATCTTTTTTTCTTCGGTGCTACAAAATGGACTTATCTGGGCATCACCCTCTTCTGGGCATTGCCCGCGATTCTTCCGCAGATTTTATTTGGTGCGGATATTCTGTGGCATTATCGTAAGCTGGTCACTTTGGCGATCTTGATCCCCGGAACTTATTTATCGTTGATGGATATCGTCGCGTTGAAGGATACGACGTGGTCGATATCCGCCACTCAGACCACCGGTATTTTATTTTTTGGCATATTGCCGCTGGAAGAAGTGGTTTTCTTTTTCATTACGAACGTGCTGATCGTATTCGGCATGACGTTGTTGCTGGCAAACGTCAGCGTGGGCAGGTTCGAAGAGTTGAAACAGCTAATCGGTAGAAAGAGGCGCAATGGACGACCGTCTGCAACAATTTAATGGGCAGCCCTTCCTGAATCTTGAGTCCTTCCGTAAAAATGGACAGGGCGTGAAGACACCGGTCTGGTTCATACAAGACGGCGAGGTGATTTACGTCCGCACGGTGGCGAATTCAGGAAAGGTAAAACGCGTCAGGCATAACGGAAACATTCACATCTTCCCGTGTGAAGCGAATGGAAATCCGACCGGGGAATGGGTGCAGGCGCAGGCAGTCGAAGTCACCGATCAAAAAACAGCAGAATTGGTGGCACGGTTATTGGAGAATAAGTATGGGGAAGAGCGGGTCAGACAATTTGGACAGGCAACCGCTGCGCGGGGCGATACATACACAGTCTTGAAAATTGAGCGCCGTTAATTCAAGCCTACTACGCTTCGGCATTCACAAGATCGTGAATCCATTTACGGGATAGATAACGTCGCATAATAATGAGTGCCTTGGCGGCTTCTTCCAACAACACCATGGCATAGACAACGTACACGGGGTAATGCAAAACAAATCCACCGATCAACGCAGCCGGGACACCGATGAACCAGATCGAAAAGAGTTCAGTGAACATGGCATAGCGCGTATCGCCGCCCGCCCGCAACGCGCCGATGAAGAGCATGAAGTTGAACACCCGCAACCACGCCGAGAACGCATACACCAGCATGATGTTCATCAGGTTATGAGTTGCCGACGGGGATAGTTGATATAAACTCGCGACAAAGCCACGAATAAAAAAGGCGAAGATACCACCCAACAGGGCTAACAGCACTCCTAGAATCGCAAAACGGCGGCTGTATTCAAAGGCGGTATCCTTGTCCTTTTCGCCGATCTTGTTACCGACCATGACCGAGCAGGCATTGCCCAGCCCAATAAATAAAACGAAAACTAATTCTTCGATTGTGGCATTGATGTTGATCGCTGCAATGGCGTCGGTGCCGATGCGGGCATAGACCGCATTATAGGTTGTGATGCCGAATGACCAGATCACTTCATTGAATGTGGCAGGCATGGATGTGCGTAATACGTTGAACAGGAACGCGCGGTCGAAATGAAAGAAGGTGAACGGGTTCCCAGCCAGCGGGGTCTTACGCACATAGACGAGGATCAACAACAGAATACATTCGAATGCCCAGCCAATACTTGTGCCGATCGCTGCGCCACGCACACCGAGTGCTGGTAATCCAAAATGACCGAAGATCAAAGTGTAGCCAATGGCGGTTTTCAGAGCCAATGCACAAACTGACACAACCGTGGCTATCTTCACCAGCGTAATACTGCGCAGCACAGAAATATACGAGACCGAGATCGCCATCAATACATAGCTCAGCCCCACAATGCGCAGGTAGCTGCTGCCGAGTTTTATGACTTCAGAATCTTCGGTATAAAAACTCATTAGTCGTTCGGGGATCAAGGTTGCCGCAAGTGTAAATAAAGCAGAAACAGAGATCGCGAGCACCAAACAGATCCCCAATACCTTGCGGATATTTTCCGTATCGCCCCTGCCCCAATATTGGGCGGTGAAGATCGCCATGCCGCTCGTGGTCCCGAACAGGAACAGGATCAGCAAAAAGAAGATTTGATTCGCCAGCCCCAACGCGGCGACGGAGGCTTCACCCAGTTGACCGACCATCAGCACGTCGATCATGTTGAGTCCAGCCGTGATGAGTTGCTGGAAGGCAACCGGTACGGCTAAAGCCAGCATGGCGCGGAAGAATTGTTTATCGCGGAGGAAGGA
>JBDTWO010000208.1:0-8116 GCA_040006635.1 Chloroflexota bacterium | reverse complement strand
TGGTCATTATTCTGGCTTCGGTGTTTGGCGGGTTGTGGCTTGATAAAACGTTCGGCACGAAGCCGATTTTTACTTTGGTTTTGTTGTTTGCTGGAATTCCCGTGTCGGTGTTTGTGATGCTGACGGTGGCGCGCAAGACGCTGGCGCGGTTGAAGGATCAAGCAGAAAACGAATCAAAAACTTCGTCATAGGAGGCGGATTTTGGAACACGAAACACGTAGACCCTGGCGCCGATGGGTCGTGCTGGTGCTGATGATCGTAGGTTTTGTACTGGGCGGGCCGAAGTTTTTCCCGGCAGTTCAACCTGAGATCACAGTCGCCGCAGAAAAATTGATCGAGGAACCGATCGTCGGGAATTTTCTCGGACTCGGTCCATTGTATTTGGTGAACACAATGCCTACATTGGCAGTGACGCTTGTCCTGCTGATCGTCATTGCGCTCTTCACCAATCGTTCGTTGAAGCAGAGTGCCAGCACCGACCTTGTGCCGCGCGGCATTGGCAACGTGATGGAAGCTATTTTGGAAATGCTTTACAACCTCACTGAAGGTTCAGCGGGCAAGTACGCCAAAATGATCTTCCCGTGGTTTGCAACCATCATGATCTATGTATTGTTTGCGAACCTGCTTAAGTTGATCCCGGGCTTTGAATCAATTGGTGTGTTGCACTCCGCGCATGGCGAAGGTCATGCAATTGCTCAACTCGGTGGTGGCTGGGCGAATCTTCTGCCAGCTAAGGTGGAAGAAGGCGGATACATACTTGCCCCGTTCTTCCGCGGTATTTCCGTAGACTTGAACTTCACCGCTTCGCTCGCGTTGATCGCTGTGGTGATGATCCAGGTGGTTGGCTTCCGCGCGCAGGGCTTTGGCTATTTGAGTAAGTTCTTCAACACCCGCCGCATGTTCAAGGTCCCGTTCTTCGGCGCCATGGACTTTCTCGTCGGCTTGTTGGAATTGATCTCTGAGCTCTCGAAGATCCTCTCGTTTGCCTTCCGTCTATTTGGTAATATGTTTGCAGGCATTGTGTTGGTCGCGATCGTGGCTGGCTTGCTTGGCAAGATCTCCATTTTGGCGGCGATGGTCATGCTGTTCGAGTTGTTCGTGGGCGTCATTCAGGCGTTCGTATTTGGTATGTTGACGATGGTCTTTATGGCGCAAGCCACCCAGGGCCACGGTGAAGAGCATTCAGAAGCTCACTAAATCAGAAATCATAGGATAAACCTAAGGAGGCTTTAAACATGGAAGGCAATATTTTAGATGCGATGCGCTATGTAGGCGCAGGTTTGGCAATGATCGGCGCCGCAGGCGCTGGTATCGGTATCGGTTTGAGTGTGCAGGGCGCGCTCACGGGCATGGCTCGCAACCCGGATACCTACGGTAACTTGTTGACCAACATGATCCTTGGTATCGCGTTCTCCGAAGCGATCGCGATCTACTGCCTGGTCATCGCGTTCCTCATGCTCTTCAAAGTCGTGTAATCGGATAGGAGCAACAGATGGAAGCACTTGGTATTAATCTCGGTCTGCTCATTGTTCAGATCATCGCGTTCATCATCGTGTTCCTCACGTTGAACGCGTGGGTCTATCAGCCCATGCTGAACATGATGGAGACCCGTAAACAGAAAATTGCACAGGGCTTGGAAGATGCCCGTGTTGCCGCCGATGCCCGCGCCAGCGCTGAAAAAGACGCCGCAAAGATCGTTGCCGAGGCACAGGTTGAAGCCAGCAAGATCGTGCGCGAAGCGACTGAACGCGCTGCGACCGCCGGTAAGGATGTGAAAGCCGCTGCCGAAGCTGAAGCTGTCAAAGCCCGTGAATCCGCAATGGCAGAAGCTCAGGTCGAACGCAATCGCATTCTGGGTGATCTGCGTGGTCAGGTTGCCTCGCTTGCCATGGCTGCCGCCAACAAACTGGTTGGCGAAGCGCTCGATGAAAAGAAACAGCGCGCGTTGCTCGATGAGTTCTTCTCTGGCGTCAAATCTGGCAAAGTCGTTGTGCTCGATGGCGATGATTTCAAAGGTGATACCGCTGAAGTCACCAGCGCCTTGCCTCTCAGCAAGGACGAAGAAACCTCCGTCAAGAATGGCGTGCTTGCAAAGACCGGCGCGAAGGATGTTGCCTTCCGCGTGGACCCGTCCATTTTGGGCGGTCTCGTCATCAAGGTCGGCGATAAGGTTCTCGATGGTTCCGTCGCTGGCAAGCTCGAAGGTCTGCGCCACAACTTGAAGTAACAGCTAGTATTCGAAAAGGGTTTTGGTAAAATTACCAAGACCCTTTTTTCATTTAAGCCCTATGTCTAAAAAACTTTCACAGCTCTTCACCGATTTCCCTTTTTCCATCCCATCCCAAATTCCCGATATTGAGATCGTGGACATTGCCATCGACAGCCGTGCGGTCAAGCCTGGTTATTTATTCGTTGCCATGCAAGGCGGCAGCGCGGATGGTCACAACTATATTCAAAAAGCCATCGACAACGGCGCCTCTGCGATAGTGGGGGATAGAGATATAAGCGGACTCTCTGTCCCATACATTCAACTCGAAAACTCGCGTCAAGCTCTGACTTTTTTAGCTGCTGCGTTTTACGAATGGCCCGCTCGCAAGCTGACAGTGATCGGCGTCACCGGCACAGACGGCAAGACAACGACCACAAATATTATTTATAAGATCTTGCTAGCCGCTAATATCAAAGCCGGGATGATCTCGACCGTCAATGCCGTGATCGGCGATGAGGTTCTCGATACTGGTTTCCACGTCACCACGCCAGATGCACATGATGTTCAGCGCTATCTTGCAAAGATGGTGGAAGCAGGCCTGACGCATGTTGTTTTAGAAACCACCTCGCATGGTTGGGCGCAATATCGCGTAGATGCTTGTGAATTTGATGTGGGTGTTCTGACCAATATTACACATGAGCACATGAATGAACATGGCTCGTTTGAAAACTATCGCGCTGCCAAAGCGAGGTTATTCTCCAGTCTCGAGCGGACATCCACCAAGCGGCAAGGCAATCCGCGTTTGGCGGTGATTAATCGCGATGACTTGAAGTCGTTTGATTTTCTCAACGACTTTATCAAAGTGAATAAATTGAATTATGGCTTGAGCGAAGGCGCAGACATACGTGCCAAAAAAATATCATACAGTCCATCCGGGATTCACTTCACAGCACAAAGTAAAGACTTTCAAGTGGATGTGACCAGCAATTTAGTTGGTGCGTACAATGTATCAAATTGTCTCGCCGCGTTGACTGTTGCGGTCTATGGTTTGGGGATCAAACCCGAAATTGCCGCGCAGGGCATCGTATCCCTGGAAGGAATCCCTGGTAGGATGGAGCGCATCGATATGGGACAGAACTTCACCGCCATCGTTGATTTTGCCCATACGCCCAATGCGTTGAAGTCAGCCCTCGAGGCTGGTCGTACGATGAGCAAAGGACATGTAATCTCGGTCTTTGGTTCCGCAGGCTTGCGAGATAAAGAAAAACGCCGCATGATGGCAGAGACTTCTGCGGAACTGGCTGATCTCACGATATTGACGGCTGAAGATCCACGCACCGAATCGTTGGATGGAATTTTGGATGAAATGGCGGCAGGTGCAACCTCCAAAGGCGGGCGCGAAGGTGAGACTTTCTGGCGTGTGCCTGATCGTGGAGAGGCAATCCGCTTTGCGTTGACGCTGGCAAAGCCTGGTGACATTGTATTAGCCTGCGGTAAAGGACATGAACAGTCCATGTGCTTCGGCGTGACTGAATATTTATGGGATGATCGCACAGCGCTGCGTGCCGCATTGGCAGAGCATTTGGGCACCGAAGGTCCGAAGATGCCTTATTTGCCATCGCAGGATAAACCGGAAGCGGAGTGGTTGAAAGGATAATGGTACATTATTTATGTCGAGAACAGGTCATTCCCGCACCCGTGGAAAAAGTTTGGGGATATTTCTGCGACCCAAAAAACCTGAACGAAATCACGCCGCCGGATATGAACTTTGAGATCTTGAAGGGCGGCGGCGAGGAAATGTACGAAGGACAGCTGATCGAGTACCGCGTGGAATTTTTGCGCGGCATCCGTTCGCTCTGGTTGACGGAAATTGCGCATGTCAGCGACAGAGAGTATTTTGTCGATGAACAGCGGATCGGACCGTATCGGTTTTGGTACCACGAACATAAGTTTGAAGAAATATCGGCTTGCACCAAAATGACGGATCGCGTCACTTATGTAGTTCCTTTCGGGATCATGGGCGATATTGCAGATCGTTTCTGGATCGCGAAACGCTTGAAGCACATATTTGATTTTCGAAAACGGAAGATCGTCGAAATCTTTGGAGAAATGAAATGACAAATTGGGTCGCTCCCGTAACATTGACCGGTAAATACGTCCAGCTGGAACCGATGACTGAAGGGCACATCCCCGCTTTGACGGAGATCGGGGTTGGTCAACCGTTTTGGGATTTCATGGTGTACGGGAAAATGGAAACGGAAGAGGATATGCGCGGCTGGGTGCGTGATATTCTTGCCCGTGCCGAAAAAGGGACAGACTGTCCGTTTGTTGCGATCCAGCTTGATTCAGGGCGTGTGGCGGGAGCGACGCGTTACTTGAATATCATGCCCAAAGACCGTGGACTCGAAGTGGGCGGCACCTGGTATGGACTAGATTTTCAGCGAACCCCCGTCAATACCGAATGCAAATATTTGTTATTGAAACATGCCTTTGAGACTCTCGGTTGTATCCGTGTGCAATTGAAAACGGATTTGCGTAACGAGCGTTCGCAAAACGCCATTGAGCGGATTGGTGCGAAGAAGGAAGGCGTGCTTCGCAATCACATGATCCTGCCGGATGGGCATATTCGCGATTCAGTGTTCTACTCCATTTTGGGTACGGAGTGGCTGGATGTGAAGAGGAAGCTGGAAGAGATGCTGAACCGGTAGGCTAAGTTTTATCTGAAGGTTTCAATTCCAACAGATCCCACTTGTTTTCGTAAAGATCAAAGAATACCGCAACTGTTCCATAAGGTTCCGTACGTGGCTCTTCGGCAAATTTGACGCCACGCGCTTTCATCGCGGTGTAATCACGCCAGAAATCATCGGTGTGAAGGAAAAGGAAGACGCGTCCGCCGGTTTGGTTGCCGATGGCGGATGCTTGCGCGGGTGAGTCGGCTTGGGCGAGGAGCAGGTTGGTGCCGGTTGAGTCATGTGGGGCAACGAGTACCCAGCGTTTGCCTTCACCGAGCGGAGTATCTTCGAGCAGGTCGAAGCCGAGTTTTTGGGTGAAGAATGCGATGGCTTCGTCATAATCGCGGACTACGAAAGTCAGTGCGCCGATGCGTTGATTTGTCATGAAGCAATTATAATGTGTGGAGCTTTTAGAGGAGATCAAGCCATCGAAACGGGAGCAGACCTCGGCGTAGTGAGATGCGGGTTTTCATCCCAAACTGCCTTGTAGTTCTAGAAAATGCGTGCTATAATCCGCCGTCGCTCAAAAACCGACAACACTCACAAGTAAGGAAGAAAGCAAATGGCAGACATTATCAAGGCTCTCGAAGCCAAAACAAATGACAAAATCCCCGCACTAGCCTCTGGCGATGTCGTCAGCGTGCATGTGAAGATCAAAGAAGGCGACCGCGAGCGCATTCAGGAATTTAAAGGCACGATTATCCGCCTGCGCAAAGGTGGTCAGGACTCTTCCGTGACCGTGCGCCGCATGGCGAGCAACGGTATCGGCGTGGAGCGCACGTTCCTGCTGCGTTCCCCGCGCATCGACAAAGTCGTGGTCGAACGCCACAGCCAGGTCCGCCGCGCCCAGCTTTACTTCATGCGCGAGCGCACGGGTAAATCTGCCCGCCTCAAGCAGAAGTTCGATAACTAATTTATTCAGCAGATCAGACTCGCAGCGTAAAACCTGCGGGTCTTTTTATTTGCGTTCTCGCTGCTTCAACAGTTGAACTGCTGAAGCAGCAATTTTTGTTTTACAATTGGGGATATGAAACCACTTATCGGAATTTCCACCAACCTGAGTACGAATAGTTATGGACAGCCGCTGATCCTGCTGCAGCAGTCGTATGTGCGCGCGATCATGCAGGCGGGCGGTGTGCCGGTCTTGATCCCCTCGGCAATTGCGGAGGATGGCTGGGATGCTTTGTATTCCCGCCTCGATGGAGTTTTGCTTTCGGGCGGCGGGGACATTGCCCTCGAGCATTTTACTGGCGATCCACACCCGCGCATCGATGACGTGGAACCGGAGCGGGATGCGGTTGAAATGAAACTGATCCACGCTGCGGCAGAAGACGGCAAACCCTTCTTGGGTATTTGTCGTGGCTGTCAGATGATGAACGTTGCCCTCGGCGGGACGTTGTATACGCACATCCCTGATCAATTGCCCGGCGCACTCGACCATGCCTACCCCGGCAAATTGCGGACAGTGCTCGTGCATGAGATCAAGATTGAAGAGGGGACACACCTTGGTCAGATCTATGGCGAGCCGCTTATCAAAGTCAACAGCCTGCACCATCAGGGACTCAAGGACATCGCGCCTGCATTGCGCGTGGCAGGCTATGCTCCCGATGGACTCGTGGAAGCGATTGAGCTGCCTGATCATCCGTTTGGGCTTTCGGTGCAATGGCACCCCGAATGGTTAACCGATCAGGAAGGGACAAGGAATTTGTTCCAGAAGTTTGTAGATGCGGCGGGGAAGTGATGCTTTTCTAGTTTTGGGAGGTAATATGAAAAGAACTGTATCTTTGTTTTTTGTTTGTATCTTGTTCGTGGTTAGTTGTGCTCCTGTCTTGCTGCCATTTAGCACAAAAACTCCTCTTGTAACTAAGCCGAGTCCTAATCCTACTTCAGTAGTTACAGCGGTGACACAATCTCCGACAGAAACGAATTTGAATTCCGAGCAAAGCGTTATTTCTCCTCAATTGGTAAATAATTGCCCAGAAAAACAAATAGTGTTGTTTGAAGATTTAGGGTTGCCCAAAAACCTTCGCCTTCTTTTACTACCGAATACAGTTGAATCGTATCCTCAAATACCTGGTAAGCCGTTGAGTATTTCGTCTGAAAACCCATCTCCAACAACAATATTCGACGACGAGCTGTATGATTATTCAGTCAGTCCAGATCATAAATGGATCTACTTTGGTCGTCCGAGTGTTGACGAAAAATACTCGGTGTTATGGATTAGTTCACTAGATGGCAGAAAACAATGGCCTATAATTGAGCTCGGTGGCAAAGGCTATGCCGGTTACGCTTCTTGGGTTTCTGAACAAGAAGTATTTATTATTGGCTCGCCACATGAAAACGAAATATCTGCGCTTAATCTGTGGGAATACATGCCTTTTATGAGCGTCAACCCCTTTACGTTGGAGCAACGTCCATTAACCTATTTGGCACGGAATCAACAAGAAGGGCTCTTTTATTATGGCGCAGTTAGTCTAGATAATCGTTCTTTTGGAATGTATGGAAGACTTAATAGGGTTGATTTTGTCTATGATTATGAAAACGATAAAAAGTTACCGGCATTCTTATGGCTGGAAACTGTGAATCCCTCCGATATACAATTTACGCCAATTTGGGTTTATGGTGATGGAAAATTCGCAGTCACAATAACTCGTCCTGACGGAATTGATTTAGCTTTCAACCTAGATATTCAGTCGGCGCGAGAAAATAAACAGTATAACGATGTAATGGAAAGAATAATCTTCCCTGAACGGTTATTGCCGTCATTAGTATTGGGGATCGTTCCAGTTGAAAACTTGATTGCTCTTCAACGATTTGATCGTTTTAACTCATCTCAAAGTGGAAAGTGGTTCTACGTTTTAGACTACAAAAATAAAATCATTTATGATTATTGTCTTGATTTGAAAGACTCAGTTATGCGAGTTAAATTCTCTCCAGATGGTAAATTCATTGCTTTTTCTCTTGATAACTTTACGACAAATCTGGAACCGGACCAGCATTATATTGTCATCCTTAACTTGGAAAGCGGGACGATAGCATATTTAAAGGAATATACACTTGTTGATTGGGGCGTGGTTACGCCGTGAGCGCCGAGTCATTTTCCTTTGCATAGCCAGAGGCATTAGACATTATCCGAAATAGTAAAAACGGCATTATGATGTGCGGATGCTGACCT
>JBDTWO010000207.1:0-8334 GCA_040006635.1 Chloroflexota bacterium | reverse complement strand
TGGCGCAATAGCCATATTCGGGCCAGGCATGCAAACTTGCATGCGACTCTGCGAGCAGCAAAAAACAGGTAAAGCCATGCGGGCTAAACTTGTAAAAGCCCTCATCCACAACCGTCAAGCCGCTTTCACGCACGGCTTGCGCAAACAGCGAGTACGATTTCTCGCTATCCATGAGAATCTCATGGTCGCAGTCGGAGAGATCAAAGATAAAATGCTCTCCTAATTTCAAAGTCGCGTTCACTCACACCTCCATAGGGTTAAAAAGATAAAGAACCCATCCGAAAGCACGAACTTTTTACTTCAAAACGATCCACAAGATGTTTGCCTTGTGTAACGAATGAAGCGCTTTCGAATAGACTCTGTTGGATATATTTATACTATGTCCTGCTGGAATGTCAATATTTTTGTGTAATGAATTTCAGCATACACTATAATCATCGGCTATGAATTACTCACTTTATTTTCACATTCCGTTCTGCACTCATCGTTGCGCCTATTGCGATTTCAATACCTACGCAAATCAAGAAGATATGATTCCCGCTTATGTGGATGCATTGATACAAGAAATTAACTATAGTGGTCAGAAACTAAAAGACCACGAGACTAGAGGACTAGCGGACGAGAAGACCAAAGTACATACGATATTCTTCGGTGGTGGGACACCCTCGCTTCTTTCTCCACTTCAATTTGATTCGATTTTCAAAAGCATTCGCTCCGCCTTTACCTTGACCGCAGACGCTGAGATCACCATCGAAGCCAACCCTGGGACTGTCTCATATGAAAACCTGCTTGAACTGCGCAGGATCGGAATCAACCGCATCAGCTTCGGAGTCCAATCTGCGAACATGGAAGAACTCCGCATGTTGGAGCGCACACACGATTTCTTCACCGTCATCGAAGCAGTGACTTCTGCGCGCAAAGCTGGGTTCGATAATTTGAATCTTGACCTGATCTACGGTCTCCCCGAACAGACTCTCCAAACCTGGCCAACGACGGTGAAACGAATTTTGGATTTGCACCCCGAACACATCTCAGCCTACGCCTTAACTCTCGAACACGGCACACCCTTCGGACGCTGGTCATCGAAGGGACTATTACCTCTCCCTGATCCCGACCTCGCCGCGGAAATGTACGAATGGGCTAGTGAAACGCTTGAAGCAAATGGGTATGTCAATTATGAAATAAGTAATTGGGCGAAAGATGTCAAACGTCAAACGTTGAACGTCAAACCCTCGACGTTCGACGTTCAATGTTTGACGCCTGCCTTTGCCTGTCAACATAATCTCCAATACTGGCGCGGACTTCCCTACATCGCCTTCGGTGCGGGCGCACATGGATATGCCAACGGCTATCGTTACTCAAATGTATTGCGAATCAAAACTTACATCGAGCGGCTGAACACTGATCACCGATCACTGTTCACTGCATTTCCTCTTTCACCTGCCACTGTCAACCAACACAAGCAATCTGCCAAAGACGACATGTCCGAATTCATGATGACCGGCTTGCGCCTGACGCAAGAAGGTGTTTCGTATTCTGAGTTTGAAAAACGTTTTGATCAAAAGCTTGAAGATGTATTTGGGAATGAGATTCGGGAATTGTTGAAGATGGGGTTGATTGAAATGCAGACTTCCGAAGTCTCCAAGACTTCGGAAGTCTTACGCCTCACCCAACGCGGACGCCTGCTCGGCAATCAAGTCTTTATGCGATTTGTGTAATAAGAATTTTCCAACGGCTTGCAGGTCTGTTATGGATAAGCCTGCTCAAATACATCTCTTGTGCCACAGGTCATAGCCATAGGTTGACCATAAGGTAATCCAATTTCTTGGATTAGTGTGTCGATCGCTTTAATAAATTCAATCGAGAATTGAATGTAGTTTTGACCATCAATATTTACTTGCCAGGGCCCTCCAATATAAATCATGTTCGATTTATTCGTTTTCAGTTCAACTGCGGAACCATCTTTTAGAGTAAGCGTTGCCGTCCAGTCGGGATAATTATCATAACAAGTAGTTAGCGAAAACTGAGAACTGATCGGTACTAAATTATTCAATGATTTTCCCAGCGTTTGTATTGTTTCTGTATTAACTTTTGTCTTTGCTTGTTCTCCTAATGTGGCAGGTGTTAAATTCCTCAAAGTTACAATTGGGTTAGTGTCCGCTTGCTTTATTTCAACAGTGTATTCAACTTGGTCGCCCATTCCTCCCCATTTGTATTCAATCTGGACTTTTGTAATCTTTTGCTCAAAAATGTCTGGAGATTCAACAATCATGAAATTGTCGTAGTAATACCTGTAAAATAGTGGTGTTGCAAGTGCAAAACCACTATTTTTCTCTATAGCTTTACCAAAGGCATTTTTGGCAATATCTGGCAACTTTTCATCATCTTTCAGTCTTACTGTATACGCATATGCCAAACTTGCCCAATCGCAAGAAGTTTCCGGGTCAAACAGTTGAATGAGTTCATCAATGGTAACTTTGGTCAAAACCGCGCCATGCCCTTTGATAGATGACAAATCTTCATCAGCCGTATTGGTGAAGTCATCTCGCAAAATATTCTCAGGATACCTTTCGCTTGCCAACTTCTGTATATCGCAAGCGATTACTTCATTCTGTTGCTTAACAGACAAAGGTTCCAAGATCGAATTTACGGGAAAATGATTGGAATATGACTCAATTGTTACTTTTGGGATGGGTGTGATTGTTGAGGCAGGTATTTTGGTAGGGACAGGACTTTTGGTCGACGTTATAGTTGGAGTCAAAGAAAATGTAGTAGTTGCAGTAGAAAAATCTTGATTCGAAGAGTTTGAACAACTTGCTAAAAGCATGGCGCAGAGGATTAATGCCGTGATATTTTTTTTGCTCATTAGTATGCCCTTATGTTTTGGATAAATGTGCGCGGCCAATCATGTCTTATGCAGAGTTATTATGCATAAAAGGCTATATCAAAATTATACGCCTTTCCGAAACTTACAAATCGCTCTTCACTGTTTTCCAAATCGCAGGCGCAATATGAGTAAGGTCTTTCATTCCGCGCGTAAATTCCTCACGCGCAGTTTTCTCCCCAATCACCAACGCCGGGACATTCGCATCCGTATGCCTGCGTGTGGATAGATCTTCCATGTTGCCATGGTCGGAAGTGATGACCACGAGTAAGTCATCGCCCATTTCTTCCAATAATCCACCGATCACTTGGTCGAATGTTTCCATGAGTTCTACGGCTGAATCCATATCCTGCTTGTGACCGGCGTAGTCGCTTGCCCAGTATTCGAATAAAGAGAAGTCATATTCTTTCGCAAGCATGGCAAGCTTACGTCCGGCTTGAGGCGCGTCCGTCACGGGTGCATCGGGGAAGCCCAGCATCGTCCGCCAGCCAGCGCCGGTGAAGTCAGCGGAGAGCGCACGTCCCGCAAAATAATCTTCATGCTTGAAAAGTTCCAAACCCGCATTGGTCACTGCCAACGGAATCGACGAATACAAACGCTTGCCTGAATCGATGCCATCAAAATAACGTGGGGGATAGGCGTTCAATAACGCAGTTTTCTTGCCAGCTTTTACACACTTTGAAAATAACGTCTCGCCATTGAGAAAGGCTGCCACTTCCGGGTTGGGCTTTGGGCCGTAGTGATAACCGATTTCAGCCGGGATGTTGATGCCGGTCAGCAACATCGCCTGTCCCGTTGCGGATTGCGGCAAACCATCCACACCGACGTTGGGATCAATGGCAACTAACGACGCATGTTCACCATGAAATGGAGCGGACTCTTTGAATAAAGATCGCCCATCCAACAACGCATTTAGCTTTGGCATTTTCGCGTTTGCAAACGGGTTGATGCCCTGATTGTTTTCGCCCAAGCCGATACCATCAAGAAATATAAATAAGACTCGCATAGCGTAGGATTATAACGCTTGCTGTGTATGCCCGACGGGTATAATCGACCCATGCCCATCATTGACTTGAAAAAACTACAAACGCATCGCACGCGGACCTTTCACCTGCCTCCCACTAAAAGAATCTCATCACCAGCCCAGGCTTTGACCTTCGTCAACAAGCGTGGCTTTATTTATTTCTGGCCCATCAAAGGGATCGATATGCCAAATCTGTGGACCGCTGTCGCTGGCGAACGACCGGTTGCTGATAAGCATGATGACCCTGGTCACATCACGTGGGGTTGGAAAGATGGCGCGTTGGATAAGAAGGTTTGGTATTACGCCAAGATCTTGCGCAAAAAAGCGACGATGATCTCGTTGGATATCGCGCCGTATTTTTATGCTCTATCTGAAAATTACGGCGCGCCTGAAGAAGATTATTTGATCGCCTACGAGGAGGGACGTTTGCCGCAAGCCGCGAAACAAGTCTATGAAGCGATACTCAACGAAGGCGCCCTAAATACCATCGATCTGCGTCGTGCATCCAAACTGGCGAATGCCAAAGAATCGGAATTCAATAAGGCGCTTGAAATTTTGCAATCTGATTTCAAGATCTTGCCGGTGGGCATTGCTCAGGCAGGCGCGTGGAAGTATTCGTTTATCTATGAAGTTGTTTCGCGCCATTATCCTGATCTCCCTGAACGCGCACGCAAGATCGGCGAACGCGAGGCACGCGCAAAACTAGTTGAACTCTATTTTGAGTCGGTGGGTGCGGCGCAGGAAAGCGATGTGCATAAACTCTTCGGGTGGAAAAAGGAATTAGTACAGCGAACAATTACCGGCTTGGTCGAGAAGCGGATGTTGGTCGAGTCCGAACGTCCCAAACAAAAGGGGCAGTGGTTGGCGTTACTGAAATTAGTCAAATAACTCTGGAGTGCGGGAGCTCGCTCCTGTAATATTGGACAGCAAGCTGTCCGACTCCAAAAAGGAAACATCATGCTTGAAATCGCAATTATGATCGAAGGTCAGAACGGGTTGACATGGTCGCGTTGGCAGAAAATTGCTAAGTTGGTTGAAGAACTGGGATTTGTTGGTTTATATCGCTCTGATCATTTCACGAATTCCAACGCAATCGATTTGGATTCGTTGGAACTCTGGACATCGCTTACGTGGCTGGCAGGCAACACCAGCCGCATTGAATTCGGTCCATTGGTAACGCCATTCTCGTTTCGACATCCCGTTTTTACGGCGCGTATGGCATCGGCGGTGGATGATCTTTCGGGCGGGCGCTTGACGTTGGGATTGGGTGCCGGCTGGCAGGAACGGGAACATAATCTTTTTGGTTTTGATCTGTTGGACATCAAGCCGCGCTTTGATCGCTTCGAAGAAGGCATGGAAGTGGTGACACAATTATTGCGTAGCGATGAGCCAGTGACGTTTGAAGGTCACTACTATCAGTTGCGTGGCGCGACCCTTTTGCCGCATCCGCAACGACGGGGTGGTCCGCGTATTTTGATCGGGGGCGATGGCGAGAAACGGACATTGCCTGCGGTTGTGCGTTATGCCGATGAATGGAATTGTGTGATGCTGTTGCCGGATGTGTTCGCGCGAAAGAACTCGCTTTTGACCGAAATGCTTTCCAGTGCTGGGCGTAAACCTGAGTCGGTACGGCGTTCGATGATGACCGGTTGTGTGTTTGGCAAGGACGATGCCGCGTTGAACGAGAAGGTCACAGCACGAAAACGAACCCTTGCTGAAATACAGGAGCGCGGCACAGTGGCGGGGAGCGCAAGCCAGGTCAAGGAACAATTGCATAAACTGGAAGAAGCCGGTTTGCAACGCATTATGTTGCAATGGCTGGATTTGGACGATCTGGCTGGGTTGGAAGCCCTGGCAAAAGTAGTTTTGTAGAGTGAACGGCTCTGCATTCAGAAAGTGACTAGAAACTTTTTACTGATTCCGTCGTAAGATTAAGATGAGGCGTGACATAAAAGGAGATTCGCTATGAGACAAAATCGTTCCAATCTTTTTCTAGGCTTGTTATTAATATTGATCGGCGGGTGGATGGTAGTCACCCGTCAGGTGCCGTCTGTACAGAACTGGCTCGATGATAACTTCATCTGGCCCATGTGGGTGATCGGTGCGGGTGCGTTGGTGTTCCTGATCGGGTTGATCACGGGTAACCCTGGCATGGCGATCCCGGCTTCTATCATTGCGGGTATCGGCGGCATATTGTATTACCAGGAAGTCAACCAAAATTATGGCTCCTGGGCTTACATGTGGACGCTCATTACCGGCTTTGTGGGGGTGGGCGAGATCCTCGCCGGGCTATTGGGCGAGAACACGCGCAGGAATCTTGCCAGTGGGTCGCGGAACCTAGTAATTAGCGCCGTGCTCTTCCTAGCGTTTGGGACTTTCCTGGGTGGGTTGACCATTCTGGGTAATTATGGCGCGCCGATCCTGATCATTTTATTGGGCGTCTATGTGCTCGCCCGCGGATTTATGCGAGGAAGTAGGGTTCAAGATGAAGCGCGATAATATCTTTTGGGGTGGGGTGCTGATCCTGTTTGGGGTGCTGTTCCTGCTTCAAACGCAGGGACTTATCAACAACGTCTTCCGTTTTTTCTGGCCCTTGATGCTCATTCTGGTCGGCGGTTGGATCGTCCTGGGTGTCTATTGGAAACCAGCCATCTCAGCTAGTGAAACATTTTCAGTTCCACTAGGCGAGGCGAAAAGTGTCCGCTATAATTTTGCGCATGGCGCGGCGCAGATCGAGATCGCAGGTAATGCACCCACTGGGATGGCAATGATTGGGTCCTCGGCGGCTGGGATGAACCACCAAAGCCGTTTGGACGGAGACAGGCTCGATGTAAAGATCGAGACGGGACCGTCAATGATTCCCTTTCTTGGTCCGAATGGCGGCTTGTGGCGCTATCAAATTACCAAAGATGTCCCGGTCACATTGACCATCGAAGCTGGTGCGAGTACTTTTGAGATCGATCTCAAGGACACGCTGGCAACACGTACCGAAGTGAAAGTGGGCGCCAGCACGGTCAATCTGACTCTGCCTGTGCGCGGCGTATCTGTGTTGGATATCGAAGGCGGGGCGGCTACCTTTAACTTACGTGTCCCCGATGGGACTGCGGCACGCATCAGCGCCAGAGAAGGCTTTTCGGCGCTCAACGTGGATAAGAATCGTTTTGCGGAAATTGCGATGGGTGTGTACGAATCACCCAACTTTAGTTCATCGCCAGATCGTTGTGAAATCTCCATCAAAGCCGGTATGGCTTCGGTGACGGTTAAATAGCCTCAAAGGATAACCACATGAAACGCTATGACCCTCGTTTATGGATCGGTGGAATTCTGATCTTTCTCGGCGCACTCACTCTGCTCGATAATTTAAATATCATCTCCGATGTCAGTGATTTGTTTTGGGGTGTTATCTGGGGCTTGATCGGTCTGTTTTTTCTCTACCGACTTATTGTTGACCGCTCCAGTTGGTGGGCGGCGTTCCCGGCGTTTACATTGTTAGGGCTGTCAGCTTCGCAATTGTTGCCTAACTCACTGGAAGCCTTTAGCGGGCTGGCATTTCTGGGCGGGCTTAGCCTGGCGTTTTGGTGGGTCTACTTTACAGATACCAGCCGTTGGTGGGCGATCATTCCGGCGGGCGTTATGCTGACCCTCGGCGTGATCTCAGTATTGGATAATGTGTCGGGCGCGGAGAACGGCGGGATGTTGTTCCTTGGTCTCGGTCTGACCTTTATTCTGGTTGCCGTCCTGCCCGGCGGCAGTTCACGTGCCTGGGCGTTGATCCCTGGTGCGATCTTGCTGGTCTTCGGCGCGATCCTTGGCACGCCTCTGGCTGGCTTCACTCAATATCTCTGGCCCGCGATCCTCATCATCTTGGGCGGTTTTTTCGTGGTGCGTTTCTTCAGGAGTCAATCGTCTGCCTGAAGTGATATGGTTAGATAATCCAAGTTGCTACCTTGAGAGCTGATAATCCCTCACCCCGTTTGAGACGATTTTTGGTTAGGACGGTTTCCCCCTCTCCCGGTGGGAGAGGGCAGGGTGAGGGTTCTCAGCTGGATAACGGCGAAAATCTATGGCAAGGTAGCAACTTAAGTTAAATATAAAACGGGATGCTAAAACCAGCATCCCGTTTTATATTGCCTGCCCTCTCCGGTATTATCGAACTAATCTCGCTTATCCTTCATGCCTTGTTCAAGCATGGATTTCACCTGCGCCTGGGCATCTTGCAAGCGTGAAGAAACCGAACGTGCGAGTCGCTCCAAAATTTCCTTGCCAGCCTCAGGCTGCTCCACACATAACCTTCGTAATTCGCTACCGCGGACGCGCATTGTTTCAAGATTCTCAATGGCGATTGCCGAGGATGTATATTTTTCACTCCCAACCACAGCCGACCAACCGAACAGACCATCTTTTTCAACATGGCTGATCGTGATCG
>JBDTWO010000206.1:0-8396 GCA_040006635.1 Chloroflexota bacterium | reverse complement strand
GCCTGTAGGGAATATTCAACGCATCTATGGTCGCATGCAGATCATCAGCCCGCTCCTTGGCTTTTTCAATGCCAATATTGGGCATCACCAGCACAAACTCCTCACCGCCAAAACGACAGACAAAATCACCATGCCGACTCTTTTTGGTGACCGTCTCGGCGAGGGTCCTCAATACCACATCACCGGCTTCATGTCCGTAGGTGTCGTTGACCTCTTTAAAGTAATCGAGGTCCATCATGATCACGCACAACGGATACGACTCGCGCGTGGCGCGCGCCAGCTCACGCTCCAACGTCTCTTCCAGATAACGGCGGTTGAACAAGCCGGTCAGCGCATCGCGAATGGCTTGTTCACGCAGTTGACTCTGTAGCACTCCGATCTCGATCAACTGCGTCTGCAGCCTGTCCATGGCACGGCGCAGATCCCTTTCCACTTCCTTGCGGTCGGTCACATCCCGAAAGACCATCAAACGACCATTGACCTTGTGGCTGTCGTCATACAAAGACGTTATCCGCAAGTCCAAATAATTAGAGGGTCTGTTGGGAGCTTTTAATTCGGTGCGGGTTTCGATCCCATTCAACAGCTGCTCGGTATTCTGGCCCCATTGCTTGAGAACCACAGAGACATTTTGACCAATATAAGAGGCGGGCCCGTCACTGAGAATGGTTTGCATGGCTGGGTTGATATCCACAATGCGCCCATGTTCATCCAACACCAGCACGCCGTCACTCATGCTTTCGATCAGGTGACCGCGCGCCACCGGCAACAGGTCCATGAACTGGTGGCGGAAGAAGGCATACGCATACAGAATACTGGATAGACCAAAAGCAATCGGCGCCATATCCAGATCGGCAAGTTCTTTATAATTTATCTGTGTGTATAAACTAGCCGCAAACGGGATGCTGGAACCGGCCAGGATAATGAGATATTGTCTTTTAAAGAATGGGTTTGCCCGCAGGGAACTGCCCCCCAAAATAAAGAACGCCAACAGAATGACCGCATAAGAATAATAGGTGTTTACCCAGAAGAAAATCCCCCGCTCCATATGTAAAACTGCCAGCCCGCCCACAACTTTAAGATCGACCCGATCAAACATCAAATGGATGTTCATCCAGATCGCCACAATACTGGCAAGCGGCTGAATACTGAACAGCAGAATATTCCAGGCGTTCAACCAGTCCTCATGATGAGTAATCTTTGATACAAATGCCAGGAACAACGTTGGAACCGCAACTACCCCAAAGTACATGAGCCGCAGCCAAAGGATCTTATCCTCCAGCTTCACCAAAGACCAGACCATGGCATAGGCGCCGCTCCATACAAAGGCGCTTAATAGCAAACCGCCCAGCGTGATGGAGCCCGGGACATCACGCCGTAAAATAATGACCGCTGCCGTAAGGGCGGTCAGCGCCGAGGTGAGTAATACCAAAGCATAAGGATGGAACTGAAATACCATAATAATCAATATACTCTGTTGAGTAACAGAATGGGGTCTATTTTAATGCACACTTACCATGGAACAGGCTGCAGGCTTAGTGTGTTTTTTATTTGTGAAGTCGATTATGGAGTTAATCATACGAAAGAACAATGTTTTGCTTTAGATAACCAACAGGCTCTTTGAAAAACAAAGAGCCTGTGTATTTTGGTGAGTTGGGATGTCATTCCTTGCCAAACGAGTCGAGTGCATCGTCCAGGTTTTCATACATGGGAATGTTCTGTAGAAACCCGGTAATGCCCAACACGTTATAGATCTGCGGCGGGGCATTGCATAACTTCAGGCGGGCGATCTTGACGTGCTCATCTTTCGGCGTATACATCTGGTAGACCTTTTGAATTGCCCGAATACCGGCACTGGTGATCGTATCAAGGTCGGTCATATCGATGAGCAGAAAACGCGCGCCACCCTCATAGGCGGTCCGTGCGGCTATCAAAAATTGTTCCTCGCTCTGCCCATCCAGCCAGCCGCGGATGTAAAAAACCGTCACTGGCACAGCCGTCTGTCGTTCTTCAGTTGTGATCTTCAAGTCACTGTTCATACGTTTCTCCTCGGCATACACTGGTATTTGTAAATGTTAACACACAGCCACAGGGACGTTACGCAAGTTTCACCTTGTCACCGTCCACGAATCCGCGCCGGCCAGACGAATCTTTCACGTTGATGCGCTTGCCCTTCACACCGATCTTGGCTTTGGCGCCCGCAGCCGGTTCCAGGACCGTGAGCTGTGTACCGGCTCTGGCTGTAGCCACTAGTGAAGCAGATGCGCCCGCGGCGGAATATATTTTCGTCCCCGTAACTAAAACGGTGACTTGAATTTTTCCAGCCGAGGGTGCTGGCGTGGCAGCGGGCGTTGATGGAGCAACTGGAGGTGTGGATGGAGGTGTTGTAGCGGGAGTCGAAGTTGGTTGAGTTGCTGGCGTGGGAGTTGTGGATGGAGTTACCGGCGCATCATTGACTGGGCTTGGAACTGGTTCAGTTACAGGAGCCGGAGTGGTGCTAGCAACTTTTTCCAAATACCAGGCAGCGGCAAAACCTTCCTGTCCCTGGGCAGTCCGCACCCGCACCCATTGACCGTTCACACCGATCTTCGCTTCAGCATTGGTTTCGATGAGTGCAAGTTCGGTTCCAGCCGGGACGTTCACCACCAGATTCGCCATACTCGATGTATCGGTACTCGAGCGGATGTTGAGTCCCCAAGTCACTTCAGTCATGACACGGGCGCGCGGTCCGCTGATCGAAGGCGTAGCAGGAGTCGGCTGAGAAGGAGGCGTGGTTGTCGTCGGTGTGGAAGAGGCAGGTGTGGAAATTGTCCCGCCAGCGGTAGAACATTGATAGATCAATATCTGTTGAATGGAGCGTTGAAGCGGGTTGCCACGACTATAGCGCGCCATCAGCAAATCTTCTTTGGCGGTGCCGGGCGAATAGGGATATGGGTCAAGCATGAGATAGTCATTGCCCTTGCGGGCATACACCATGACATAGTGCCATTGCAAACCAGGCGCAGGTGAACTATCGACGCGCACGACCACGGGCTGACCCGCCGCAAGCGCCGCATCGATCTTGGCAAGCGGCGCATCCGTGTTCTCGCACATGACCTGTTCTTTCAGGGTGACTTGTGGATGCACTTTGGCAACCACCTCCCAGCGAATGCCCGAGCTGACAAAGCCCTGATTGGCTTTCATTTTTTCGTTGAGCGTTTTTGGGGTTTCATCATAACCATGTCCGCTGAGGAGCATGGCGACACTGGTCAACGCACAACCATACATACCAATGGTGTCGCCAGGGTCACCAAAGCCGAGCAGGTCAGCTTTCCATTGCGGGTCTTGCTGTGAAAGATACACGAGTTTAAATGTCATGGTTCCTCCGGTTGGTTGGTCAGGACAATGGATTGATTATAACGCTGGAAAGTGATGCTGAATTGCCGTCTTAGCGACAGAGGAAGGAAAGAAAAAAACTATAAGACCATAACCGCCATACGACTCTACATCTCCCACACCATATATCCCCTCGACAAAAACTTCTTCTGCAAATTGACCTTATATCCTTTTTGCGCCAGTGACTCAGCGGAGGCGACAAACCATTGCTTCGCCCCATACGTTTTCATTGCGGCTGTCTCTTTAGCAGAGCGTTTCCAAGCTTCGAAGAAATCATAGACCGGTTCGCCTTTGACTACATGATGGATCAGGTTCTTCGGCAAAATAGTTTGGAATTCCTCCACATCAAACCCCAGGCGGAAGTTAGTGCTGAAAACGAGGGCTTCAAATTTCCATAGACTCTGGTTCGACAGCAAGCTGTCGGACTCCAGAGTCTTTCTCCTCACAAGATTAGCACACCAAATACTCCCAAACGGATTCGAGGTCCCTTCGATCATCAAGCCGCCGGGCAGAACATATTGCGCGAGGCGTTCGTAGGCGGGCGCAAAGTCCTTTTCTTCGTATTGGCGTAGCACATTGAAGGCGCGAATCAAACGCACGTGTTCGCCAGCTTTCAACGGTAAATTAAATCCACCCAAACGGAAGAAAGTTTTCTCGTCTGCAAAAGGCAGCGCGGCTTCAACCCGCTCTTTGTCAATTTCAACACCAAGGATCTTTAGATCGGGATTCACACGCCTGAAACGCTCGGTGCTTTCGAGCGTGGTCCGTGCGTCAAAGCCGTAGCCGAGGTCAACGAATAGAGAATCGGGAAACAAGCCATCGGTCCGCGTGAGAAGCGCGGGCTCATAGAGCAGGATAAAGTTATCGACACGGCGCAGGCGGTTCGAAGCGGTCTTCCCGCGAGTGATTTGTCCCAGCGGCTTTTTGGAGGTATGCGAATGCGGCATGGACTTAATTTTATCCGTGAATTAAATAAAAAAAGGCGACCATTGCTGGTCGCCTTTACTTACTGGATTAGTCTGCCGCGGTGGCAGTAGCATCTGAAATTTCGGGGAACTCGTGCGCTGGACCGCCAACTTCAGTGTTGCCGATGTCATTGAAACGTCCCTGCACAAAGCCGGTTCCGGCGGGGATCAACTTACCGATGATCACATTCTCTTTCAAGCCGAAGAGAGGGTCGGTGGTGGAACCGATCGCCGCGCCTGCCAACACTTTGATGGTGTGTTGGAACGAGGAAGCCGAAAGGAATGAGTCGGTGCTGAGAGAGGCTTTGGTCACGCCCAGCAAAACTTCTGAGAACTTGGCGGGCTGTTTACCTTCCGCCAACAATCCTTCGTTGAGCTTGCGCATCTCGAGACGGTCAACCGAATCGCCGGGCAGATATTTTGTATCGCCGGGGCGGGTCACCTGCACCTTGCTCAACATCTTGCGGGTGATCACCTCAAAGTGTTTGTCGTGAATGTTCTGACCCTGTGAGCGATACACCTTCTGCACTTCGGTCATCAGGTACATCTGGCAGGCTTCGCGGCCCTGGATCTTCAACACGCGGTGCGGGTTGAGCGAGCCTTCGGTCAGCGGCTGACCCGCTTCCACTTTATCGTTATTCTTGACGAGCAAACGCGAAGTGTTGGGGACATCGTAGGTGGTGGACTCTTTTTGGTCGTAGGAGACGATCACCTTGCGGTCCTTTTTCTCCACACGGACACGCCCGCCATGCTGGGCAACGATCTTCGCTTCATCCAAAGTTGCCAGCACCTCACCAACTTTGACCTCCGCCTCATCCTTGACCGCAAACTTCCAGTCTTCGGGCAGGCTGTATTCATCGCTGACGAGTTCGCTGTGCTCAATGGTCACTTCGCGGATATCGGCATACTTTTCCGATTGGTTGATGTGCAAGGTGCCGCTGATTTCTGCGACAACGGCTTCACCCTTCGGTGTCTTGCGCGCTTCGAAGATTTCTTCCACGCGCGGGAGACCCGTTGTAATGTCGGCGCTGGTGGCAGCCACACCACCGGTGTGGAAGGTACGCAGGGTCAACTGGGTACCAGGCTCACCAATGGACTGCGCGGCGACGATACCGACAGCCGAGCCGAGCTCCACCATATTACCGCGTGCCAGATCGAGACCATAGCACTTGGAACAAATACCGTGCTGCAGTTCACAGGTCAACGGTGAACGGACTTTAATTTCGGCAAGACCGGTAGCCGCAAGTTTGCGCGCCAGCTCTTGTTTGATGATGTCATTGTATTCACCGACCACTTCACCAGTTTTCGGGTCGATCACAGTTTCAGCCAGCAAACGGCTGAAGAGGCGGCTGCTCATTGCCTGACCAGCAACGTCATCTTTTCTGCGGATGTAGACACCGTCATGCGTGCCGCAGTCATGTTCGTTAACGATGATGTCCTGTGCAATATCCACGAGACGGCGGGTGAGGTAACCGGCATCTGCTGTACGCAGAGCGGTATCCGCCAGACCTTTACGCGCACCGTGGGTGGAAATGAAGTATTCCTGTGCGGTAAGTCCTTCACGGAAGTTCGAACGGATCGGCATCGGAATGATACGACCAGACGGATCAGCCATCAACCCGCGCATACCTGCCAACTGCGAAATGGTGGAGAAACCACCCTTGGTCGCGCCGGAGGATGCCATGGTTGAAAGGTTGCCATCAGGATCCATATATCTCTTGACAGCGTCACCCACTTTTTCGGTGGTAGCCTGCCAGACTTCAATTTCACGTTCGTTCTTTTCCTGCTCGGTCAGCAGACCGCGGCGGAAATCGCGCTGCACCAATTCTACGGCTTTGAGGGCTTCTTCAATGATCGCCTTACGTTCCGGCGGGATGGTGATATCGGCAACCGCCAGCGTGATCCCAGAGCGAGTTGCATATTCAAAACCAATGGCTTTGACTTTATCTGCAACGTCGGTGGTTTTTTCCTGTCCGCACAATTCATAGACTTCGGCGATCAAATCCTTCACGCCGCCTTTGTCTAATTTTTCATTGACGAACTGAACTTCGTTCGGGAGGACGCGATTGAAAAGTATGCGACCAACCGTTGTATCGATCACACGGGTTACAGCCTCAGGTAAACGATCACCTTTATCATCGTACCAGGTCTTGGCACTGATCTTGACCTCAGAGTGGACTTCCACCTGATCCAATGCATATGCCATTTCCACTTCATCGAAGTTGGAGAAGGCGCGTCCATCACCCTTGTGATTGGCTTTCTGCTTCATGGTCAGGTAGTACACACCCAACACCATATCTTTGGAGGGGGAAATGATCGGCTCGCCATCGGCAGGCTTGAGCAGGTTTTTGGATGCGAGCATAAGAGTGCGCGCCTCATGCACCGCCTTTTGTGAAAGCGGAACATGCACAGCCATTTGGTCACCGTCAAAGTCAGCGTTGAACGCGGTGGTCACCAATGGATGTAATTGAATGGCAGAACCTTCAATGAGGATCGGTTCAAACGCCTGGATACCCAAGCGGTGCAGGGTCGGCGCACGATTTAACAACACGGGGCGTTCGCCGATCACGCCTTCCAACGCTTCCCAAACTTCGGGACGGTTGCGCTCGATCAAACGACGCGCACCCTTCACGTTGGCAGCGTAATTGCCCTGCACGAGGCGGGCAATCACGAACGGACGATACAACTCAAGCGCCATGCTCTTCGGCAGGCCGCACTGATTCAATTTCAACTGCGGACCCACCACGATTACGGAACGACCGGAATAGTCCACGCGTTTACCGAGCAGGTTGCGGCGGAAACGACCCTTCTTGCCTTTGAGCATATCGCTCAAGGATTTGAGTTCACGGCGTCCACGGCGAGAAAGTGCTTTGCCGCGCTGTGAGTTGTCAATGAGACTGTCAACAGCTTCCTGCAACATACGCTTCTCGTTGCGGATGATGACATCCGGTGCGCCGAGCTCGAGCAATCTCTTCAAGCGGTTGTTACGGTTGATCACACGGCGGTACAAATCATTGAGATCGGAAGTCGCGAAACGTCCGCCATCTAATTGCACCATCGGGCGCAGGTCTGGAGGAATAACCGGGAGAATCGTGAGAATCATCCATTCAGGGCGATTGCCAGAACGGCGGAAAGCTTCCACGACCTTCAAGCGAGTCGTAGCTTTCTTGCGCTTCTGCTTGGACTTGGTGGTCTTAACTTCATGCCAGAGTTCTTCAGAAAGTTTATCGAGGTCCAGACGTTCGAGAATATCGTAGAACGCCTCGGCACCCATGTCCGCGCGGAAGACTTGGCCCCAACGCTGCTTGAGTTCACGATAGCGGATTTCGCTGATGAAAGTGAAGGGACGCAGTTCCAGCAATTCGTCACGCTGGCGCGACGTATTATTGGATGAAACGGTTGCCTGACTCTCCAATTGAGAGCGGAGGGCTTCCATCTTCATATCCGCATCAGCTTTGACGCGGCCAGCTTCCATCTTGAGTTCTTCAAGTTCCTTGGCGCGCTGATCTTTTAATTCACCTTCAACAGTTTCAATATGCTTTTGAACGATCTTCTGGACCTGGGTCAGGTGCTTGGCGGCAACCTTGTCACTAGCATCAATGATCTTTTCACCGGTCAATTCAAAGACAACTGCCTTTTTGGCAGCTTCACCCATTTGACCCTGAAGCAACTTCTCAAGCTTCTGACCTTCTTTGATAACCGGGTCCAGCTTTTCAGCAATCACTTCATCGTAACCCTGCTCAAGGCTGGCGCGCTTCTGATTGATCTCGGTAATCGTATGATCACGTTTCGTTTTGACTTCGGCGATCTTGGAATTGACATCGGTCGCTTGTTCGCGTTCAGAAACGGAGATCTCATCTTCAATACGCTTGAGGGCTTTATTGCGGGCATCTTCATCTACATAAGTGACGATGTACTGCGCGAAGTAAAGCACGCGGTCAAGGTTACGACGCGAGATATCAAGCAGCATGCCCAAATAAGACGGGATACGGCGCGTATACCAAATATGTGCAACCGGTGTCGCAAGGTTGATGTGTCCCATGCGTTCACGGCGCACTG
>JBDTWO010000205.1:0-8642 GCA_040006635.1 Chloroflexota bacterium | reverse complement strand
TTTTTCATGCTTCTCTCCTTTTTAGAAATCTAGTTTGACCACCGCCGTCAAATTAGCAGGACGGTCGGGGTTAAGACCCTTTGCCAACGAACGATAGAACGCCATCAACTGCAACACCGGCAGATATAGGACACTGCGGACGCTCTCCGGGATTCCCGATTCAAACTGGACGTCCGCTTCAGACTCACCCAGGCTTGCCACTGTGCCCCCCAGCTTTTTCATCTCTGACAACACCTTCGCCTCATGGACCCGGTTCGCATCCGACAACATCCCCACCACAACCGCATGTTCATTAACCATGCTCATCGGTCCGTGGCGGAATTCCAAAAAGTGGAAGGGTTCGCTGTGCGTGAGCGTCATCTCTTTCATCTTGAGATTCACTTCACACGCCAGTCCATAACGAATGCCTGAGCCGAGAAAATAGAACCGGTCAAAATTTAAGTTCTCGCCAAGCTCTTTTGCATACGCCTCATACTTTCCAATTACCGAATTACCAATTACCGGAAGTTGCTTCATCGCCTCGATCAAATCCCCCCGCCCCGCCATACGCGCACAGAACGCTGTCACCGCCACGTACATCGAAGCAAACGAACGCGTCTGCGCGACTGATTCTTCCTGTCCCTTATCGATCACGATATTCACATCTGCCAGTCGTGACAACGCTTCATCGTAATTACTAATGACAATTACCTCTCCGCGCTTTTCAGCCTTGAATTTTTCAACAGCTTTGACGGTTTCGGTGGTTGTCCCTGAACGGCTGATGGCAACCAACAAGTAAGGCGAGATATTATCTCGCCCAACAACCGTCTGAGAATTCAACAACAACTCTCCTGCTGGTACAGCCCGCGCCGAACGACCGGTCAACTCTTGATACAAAGCCGCCGCTGCGAGCGAGAGGTAGTAGGTCGAGCCGCAGCCAGTGAAAAGGACCTGGTCGTAGTCGCCAGCTTTCGGGAGGGAGGATGCGTTCACTACATCCAATGCTTGCGCCCAGGCTTCAGGCTGTGATTTGATCTCGCGATACGTTGCGTAGTCCTGCGTTAATTTCATAATTGTCCTTTAAGCACTGCCGACAATTTCTTTTCATACTCATTCAGCATTTGGTTCACGATATCTACGGGCGGCACGCTATATTGCCGCAAGACGGCTGTGCCAATATCCAAAAGCATCTCACCCAGAAATGCCTCGATGCGCCGCCACAATCGCAATGTCGGATGCGGGCGCCCGGTCTTCAAAATTTTCTGGACGGTGGAAGCGGACGTTTCCAAAGGAAACGTCAACGCATCATAAGCATCGATGCGCGCGGGCAAAATATTTTGAACCTTGAATAGTTCGATTTGCGTTTCCTTTTTACTCAAATAGCGGACCAGGTCCAGGGCGGCTTTCTCCTGTGCTGCATCTGCCTGAACATTCTTCCACACTACGAGATGATCGCCGCCGATCCACGGAACACCGGGCAGGGTGGTCACAGCCACGTTATCGCGCATTGCCTGTGAAGCATACGGACTCTCCAATAACTCATTCGCAATTTCCACGCCACCGATCATGACTGCCACATCACCGCTTGCAAAAGCTTGCGTACATTTTTCAATATTAAACCCACGCAACTCCAGCGGAATAAAAGGGAACAGCCCAAAGAAATCCACCAAGCCTGCGCTGGTTTCAGGCTTTGCAAATAAAGGTTCGCGCCCATTGGCACTGATGAAATCGCCGCCATTGGCGCGTGCCCATGAAGAGGCAATATGCACCAGGTCAGCATAGGGATGCAGGCTCGGAAATGCCCAGGGTGCGATCCCATTCAGGTTTAGTTTTGTAAAAGTCTCGCGCAGCATGGCGGGTGTGGAAAAGGCGATGGTGGGATCAATACCAGCGTTCGCCAGCATATCGCGACGATAGTACAAAACAAATGTATAGATCGACCACGGCATCGCCCACACTTCGGGACGGTCTGTAAGCTTTACAGTCTCCCAGGCGGATGACAAAAAGTGCGACGCCCCTCCCATTCCGGAGACCTCCTCTGGTTTGAAAACCCGTAACGCATCCAGCATCGCCATGGTCGCAGCCCAGGTCGAACCGATCTGCGAAACTTGCGGACCTTTCCCCTCCACGGCATCCATCAATAGCGTCTGCCAGGCGCGGTCCCAACCGACACGTCCCAATGAAATTTGGATCTGCCTCTCACGTTCAAAAGGCGCCAACAAACCGCGCAAGGGTTGCAAATCTTCGGGTGCATCTGCCATCGTTAGAAAATTAAGTTCCACGTGTCCTCACAGTCCCAATACACGTTTGGCGTTTTTGCGGTATACCTTCTCCAATACATCCTCGGGTAGATACAAACCATAGGCGTAAAAGCGTCCCTGCCCGGGGACTTCACCGGTGTTGTAATTGAAATATTCGTCATCAGTTTCAAGCAGACGATAGCACAAGCGATACGCATCCAGATCAGGGCTCATATCCGAGCCAAACATAATGCGGTCTTGATATTGAATGAAAAATTTCCGCGCGGTGTAGGGTTGGCGTCCGAGTTCACCTAGCCGCGCAGAAATATCAATATAGTAATTCGGGCAATCATCCAGCATTCGCCCCACCCAGCCCAAGTTCTCGCCATAACAACCGACATGCGCACCAATGAAAATTGTGTTGCGATGCCGCGTTACCAGGTTCTTGAGTCCATTCATAATTTCCTTGAACGGTGGGAACGGCGGGCTCGTAAACGCCCAATCAGGATGTTCGCCAATCTCCTCCCAACGCTCATTCGTTTCATCGATCGGGTCGAAGAACGCCACCGGGTCAGCCACATGGATCAATACGGGGAATCCAAGTTCACCAGCCGTTTCCCAGATCGGACTCAAGCGCGCATCATCCACCTTGACCAACTGTCCCTTATCGTCTTTGACATGCAGCCCGAACGGTTTCCAAATCTTGAGACCTTGCGCGCCCGCCTCTTTCTGGACTTTGAGTCTGCTTGCTGCCCAATCAGCGAATCCATCCCCCAAGCTTTCCCACTTCGACCAGTCCACGCCACCGAAAATTTGAAAGCGTTCCGGTGAACCTTCTTTGAAATGTTTGAGATGGGCATAAAGAATATCTTCACCCCAACCGCCATCGAGATCAACATAGTGAGTCACACCCGCTTCATCGAGCAAGTCAAGTAACTCGCTCAAGGGCTTTTGATCCCAGCCGCCACCAAACGGTTCGCCGAGATGATTGTGCGCATCAATGACCGGGAACTTGGGTGTGTCCACTAATGTCGTTTTGGTTACGAGCTGAGATTTGGGTTTGAAGTCGGTTAGTTTCATTGGTTATCCGTAGGGGCGGGGTCTCCCCGCCCAATTTAATTCAACCTTATTATGGGGCGAGAGAACCTCGCCCCTACATTATGCAACAATCACTTGTATCCCCTGTTTCTTCAACGCCTGAATAAATTTCTTGTCAGCCTTTGAATCTGTCACAAACGTCTGCATACTATCCAAGGGCGCGAGTAACGCCGTGGATACACGATTCACTTTCGTATGATCCGCCACGATGATGACCTCGTGTCCAATCTTCATGATGGCACGGTCAGTCAAAGTCTCTTGCATGTAATCGTTCGTCAGTCCATGCTCAAGGCTGACACCACGCGTGCCAATGATGACCTTATCCGCGCGGACCTCAGCCAACGCCTGCTCGGTAAGATGCCCAATGAAAGACATCTCGCTGTCACGCAGCATCCCGCCTAAAGAAATGACCGTGATCCCTTCGGCTCCCGCCAGCGCATTCAGCACGGGCAAAGAGTTGGTGATCACGGTCAGGTTCTTGCGATTGCGCAATTGGCGCGCCACTTCGAGCACGGTCGTGCCCGAGCCGAGGAACACGGTCTCTTTATCGGCGACCAGGTTCGCGGCGGCGAGTCCGATGCGAGTCTTTTCATCCGCTTGTTCACTCTCGCGCTCAAGGATCGGTGACTCGGGCGGCGCCTGTTCGATGGCGATCACGCCGCCATGCACGCGTTCGGCTTTCCCCTGCGAAGCCAGCGACTCCAAGTCACGGCGCGCAGTGGCAACGCTAATCGAAAACTGCTCCACGATCTCGTTCACGCTCAAGCGTCCCTGCCGGGTGAGCAAAGCCAGGATCTGTTTTTGGCGTTCAGGGGTTGGGGTAAAATCGCTCACAATCAATCATTATCCATCAAAAACAATCATAGCACTTTTCAGTTAAATTTCAAGAGGCAATTCCGAGAATTAAAAAGACGCCCGGTCGGGCGTCCTCAAAATTCGTACTCGCCAACATACAGCTAACGCGCCAACTCTTTGACCCGCGCCTGCTGCAAAACATATTCAATCATCTTCGCAGGAATATTCACGCCCGTAGTTGTTATGCTGTTGCGGAATTCCATCGTGTGATTGATCTCGTTGATGGTAAGTCCATTTTCTGTTTCAAAGAGATCGAGCGCCAGCAAGCCCCTACCCACTGCCCGCGCCGCACGTTGGCACAACTCTGCGATCTCATCCGTGACCGGGCAATTCGTGGCGACACCGCCGCGCGCCGTATTGGTGATCCAATTTTCGGAGGCGCGATAGATGGCGCAGATACATTCATCCCCCACCACGAACGCACGGATGTCGCGTCCGGGTTTGTTGATATATTCCTGAATATAAAAGACTTGATGATTGACTCCGAGCGTGGCTTTGTGCTCGATCAACGACTCCGCCATTTCACGATTCTCGATCTTGGCAAGCAGACGACCCCACGAACCGACGACCGGTTTCATCACGCACGGATAGCCCATCGCTTCAACCGCCGCCAAAGCTGACTCTTCGTCAAAAGCCATCAGCACTCTGGGAGTCGGGATGTTATTCTGCGCAAGGATCTGACTCGTAATATATTTATCGCCACAGCGTTCAGCAACAACAGACGGATTTACAACCGGTACGCCATGCGCTTCAAAGATGCGCGAGATATACAGTCCGCGTGAATAGGAGATGGAACGTTCGAACAATGCATCCACTTGTTCTGGAAGTTGATTGATATCAAAGAATGTATCACCATCGTTGATGCGGACAACTTCCACATCTGGTTGTTTCTCAAATTCTTCCAATAGGTATTTCTCTTCCGCACGCAGGCGGGTATATAAAAATCCAACTCGGGTCATGGTTTACTCCTTTTATTGAGATGTCGCTGCGAGGCGCTCTTGTTCGTGCCGAAGCAGTCTCCTAATAGCAGAGATTGCTTCGGCAGAAAGAGCAAGAGTCCTCCTCGTAACGACATAACAGAAATTACAAACATTCAATAATTCTTTCAGTCACCTGACTTGTCGTCAGGCTGCCACCTAAATCAGGTGTGACTTGTCTATTGGCAATACAAGACTCAACAGCGTTTCGCAGTGAAGTTGCGTATCCACTTTCGCCAAGATAATCCAGCATCATCGCAGCGGCGAGGAAAGTAGCAATGGGATTCGCTTTTCCAGTACCTACGAGCGGAGGCGCACTTCCATGGACAGGCTCGAAGACGGAGGCGTTGATTCCGATATTGCCCGAAGCAGCAACACCCAATCCGCCGACGAACATGCAGGCTTCGTCGCTCAAGATATCACCGAAAAGATTCGTCGTAACGATGACATCAAACTGCTCGGGCGCACGGACAAGCTCCATGGCGCAGGTATCCACAAGCATTTCGTGCATGGTGACATCGGGATATTCTTTTGCGATTTCAAATGCGACCGAGCGGAACAGTCCGCAGGTTTGGCGAAGCACATTGGCTTTGTGGACAACATGAACTATTTTGCGTTCTCGTTGCCGAGCAACATCAAACGCTTTGCGGATAATTCTCTCTGAGCCTTTGCGGGTGATGACGCGTTCGGTTATGGCGCGGTTGCCGTCGTCTTCGAGGCGTTCAATACCTGAATACAAGCCTTCGGTGTTCTCGCGCACGATGACAAGGTCAATGTTTGGTTTCGATGACTCATGCGGAATGGAACGACAGGGACGAAGATTGGCATATAGCTCCAACGCTTGGCGCATCCGCACAACGGGGGAAAAATATCCAGCGAGGTTCGGGGGCGTCGTAACAGAACCAAATAAGGTGGCGGAAGAGATGCGGATTTGTTCCAACGTGGAATCAGGCAAAGACGTGCCGAGTCGCTCGTAGGCGCCGAATCCAATTTCAGCGCGGACGAAATCCCAATCCAAGGGCATGGCACGCAAAACTTTTTCGGCGGCGTCAATCACTTCGGGACCAATGCCATCGCCAGGCAATAAACATATTTTATATGTCATGGTTATCTTTCTTCATGTCGTTGCGAGGGCGATGTACTTTCGCCCGAAGCAATCCCCCACTCGAAGAGGAGATTGCTTCGTTGCAAAAAACAAGTGCGCTCCTCGCAATGACATTTACGACATTAGTTCCTGAATATCATGCGTTTTCAAAAAGTTGACGATGCCGCCTGCATCAGCAATCTTCAAAACGAAATCGGGCAGGGCATTTGCTTGATATTGACGCCCGTTGGTGCGGTTGAAAATTTGACCTGTGGCAAGGTCAACATCCACCTCGTCTCCTTCAGTAATATCGGCAACGGCGTCAGGGCACTCGATGATTGGCAAGCCAATGTTGATGCAGTTGCGGAAGAAGATGCGCGCAAACGACGGCGCGATAATGCACTTCGCCTGCGAGCCTTTGATGGCAATCGGGGCATGTTCGCGCGAGGAGCCACAGCCAAAGTTTTGTCCGCCGACGATGATGTCGCCAGGTTTCACGGTTTTTGCATATTCAGGCTTGACTTCGCAAAAGACGTTCTTCGCCAATTCAAGCGGATCAATCGTAATGTTGTAACGACCAGGGATGATTTCATCCGTGTTCATATTTTCGCCAAATGTCCAGGCTTTTCCCATGATAGTGGTTCTCCTTTTTATTATTTCGTTATTGCGAGGAGCGATAACGACGAAGCAATCTCCAACACTGTAACGGAGATTGCTTCGGGCGCAGAACAAGAGCGCCTCGCAATGACGGGTTAAATTTTTCTCGGATCCGTAATACGACCCGTCAATGCTGTTGCCGCCGCTGTGGCTGGGCTGGCTAAATACACTTCCGAAAGTGGACTGCCCATGCGACCGATGAAATTGCGATTCATCGTCGTCAACGCGCGCTCGCCTGCCGCAAGGATTCCGCCATGCCGCCCGATGCACGCGCCGCAACCTGAACCTGTAACGGTGCAACCTGCATTCAACAAAATCTCGATCAATCCATTCTGCATGGCTTTCTTGTAAATACGGTCACTGGCAGGCGTCACGATGACGCGTGTAAATTCATTGACCTTCTTGCCCTTAAGCATATTCGCCACGATTTCTAAATCTTCATAGCGTGCGTTAGTACATGTGCCGATGTAGACCTCATGCACTTCCAAGCCTTCGACCTCGGTCAACGGCTTGGCATTATCCACATCCGGGTGACAAGCCACCTGCGGTGCAAGCGTGGCAACGTCAATTTCGATCACACGCTCATATCTTGGATTCACAGGCCGGATCTTTTCAAACGGACCCTTCGCTGGAGTCTGGTTTTCGAGATACTCGATCGTCACATCATCCGCCGCGATCAAACCACATTTCGCGCCGATCTCCGTGGACATGTTCGGGAAGATAATCCGTTCATGCATCGGCAGATTATCTATATACTCGCCGCCAAATTCAACCGAGCGGTACGTGCCGCCATCCATGCCCATCATTCCAGCAATATAGATCATCACGTCCTTGGCATAGACTCCAGGCTGTGACTTGCCCGCCAATTCGATACGGATCGTCTCAGGCACTTTGAACCAACATTTGCCCGTCACCCATGCCACGCCGATTTCCGTTGACCCAAGTCCCGCGCCGAATGCGCCCATCACGCCATACGTATTCGAGTGCGAGTCCGCGCCGATGACGATCGCGCCAGGTGTGATGAAACCTTCCTCCAACATCACCTGATGACAAACGCCTTGATGAAAAAAGTGCGGCAGTCCCTGCTCACGAACGAACTCGATGATCTTCTTATGGTTCTCCGCCGCCAACACATTCGGCGCTGGATACGCATGATCGAGATGCAGCACGATGCGGTTCTTATCATGGATCGGTTTGCCAATCTCACGAAACGCCTTGATCGCCAGCGGCGTGGTGTTATCGTGACTCATGATGTAGTCCACGTCCAACAGCAATATCTCACCTGCCTGCACCGGTCTGCCAGCTTTCCGCGCAAAAATTTCTTCGATCAGTGTGCCCATAGTTCCTCCAAATGTAGAATTTAGAATGATGAATGCAGAATTTACGATGCTGAAATGCGAAACTTATTCCGCATTCTGCATTTTGCATTCTTCATTTACTGCTTCCGTTATATTTTTTCAACACCATGCGCGTCTCGGTCCGCTTGACGCCTTGCACCGTGCGGATCTCTTCGATCAGATTATTCAACGCCGCCACGTTCTCTACATTCACAAACGCACTGATGTCATAATCGCCGGTCATCTCATACACATTCGAGACATTCGCAAACCCGCGCATACGACGCACCACCGCCGACGTATACACTTGCGCCTCGACTTCGAGCATCACCATCGCACTGATGTCATGCGGGATGACATCGATCTCTCTACCCGTAACCTGCTCGGCGATCTCCAGAATATCCGCATCGAAAAG
>JBDTWO010000204.1:0-8683 GCA_040006635.1 Chloroflexota bacterium | reverse complement strand
CACCAGCGGTGTTGTAAGAATCAAATCACAAAAGGAGAATTGCCATGTTTGACAAAATCAAGAAAGACTTCACTACCATGACGTGGGTGCTCATCCCAGTTGCGATCGCCATCAATATTGCGGTTGGACAAATCGTTGTTTTGTTGAAACTGCCTGTATACCTTGATTCGATCGGTACGGTGCTCGTAGGCGTGATCTGCGGTCCGTGGGCTGGCGCATTGACCGGCGCTCTTTCGAATACCATTTGGGGCTTATTCAATCCCGATTCCCTGCCGTGGTGGCCCGTAGCGTTCTTCATTGGCTTAGTAGCCGGTTTATGTGCGAATGCCGGTTTGTTCAAGAGCTGGTGGAAGGTGATCCTTTCAGGTTTCCTCATCGCACTGACTGCGGCGATCGTCTCCACACCGATCTCTGTCTATTTATACGGCGGCATCACTGCCAGCGGCTCATCCTTCATCACCGCCTACTTGATGCAGACTGGATCAGGCATGGTCTCTGCGGTGTTGAGCACAGGCTTCCTGGTTGAACCGGTGGACAAGATCTCCACTGCCATGCTTGCTTACGCCATCCTGCAAGGACTTTCCAAGCGGTTGCTCGCACGCTTCCCGCGACCCGAAAATGTCGAAGTAGAAGGCGGTAACGGCACCACTCAGATCGTCATTGCCCTGGTTGTAGTTGTGATCGTAATTATCGTGGGCTTTTACGTTCGTAGCCTACTCGGATAATCACTAACAATGCATCAAAGAATCAGTCCCGCAGAAATGTGGGACTGATTCTTTTCGTTTATAATCCAAACCATTCCCATGCGCGAACGACTTTCCTATTACATCCAACGCAACAGCCTCATCCATCGTCTGAATCCGCTCACCAAGATCGTTCTGGCTTTGAGTATTGTCCTGGTTACATTTTTGAGTCCCTGGTACTGGACGGCACATATGTTACTGCTCCTGATCGTGGTGCCGCTCGCTTTTGCCAGCCGGGTTTCGAAAGAGTTTTTTTCGACCGCCTTGCGCCTGATCCTGCCTGCCTCTGGATTCATCTTTATCATGCAAGCATTGTTCCAACCGGGTGGAAATATTGTTATCTTTAAATTTTTGTTCCTGGATGTGACAGATGAAAGCCTCGCATTCGCATTCCGGGTTGCCACGCGTATCGCAGTGATGATCTCTGCCTTTACACTGCTCCTCATGACGACCCATCCCAGCGAGTTGATGTCTGATCTTACCCGCCGCGGACTGCCCGGGCAATTTGCCTACGTAATTATTTCCACGCTCCAGATCCTGCCGCAGATGCAAGCCAAGGCACAGACCATCATCTCCGCGCAACGCGCCCGCGGGCTGGATACCGAAAGCACGTTTCTCAAACGCGCAGGTTCTTTGTTACCGCTTGTCGGACCATTAGTGTTTGGTTCATTGGTTGAAGTGGAAGAACGTGCCATCGCCATCGAAGCACGCGGCTTCACTTCCACCCATATCAAAACGTCCCTGCATGATATTTCTGATACGAGTTTTGACAGCTTCCTGCGCTGGATACTGATCGCGCTCGTCATCATCACCGTGGCATTGAAAATATGGCTATCGTAAACCTGCAAAACGTCACGTATAAATATCCGCTCACTGATGTGGCGGTGTTGCAAAACATTAACTTGCAAGTGAATGAAGGTGAGTTCGTCGCGGTCATTGGACCCAACGGCGCGGGTAAGTCCACGCTGTGCTATACCATTGCCGGTTTCGTGCCGCATTTTTTCAAAGGTGAACTCACAGGTACCGTGGAAGTGGCTGGCAGCGAATCCAGCAAATCCAATTTGCATGAGTGGGTGTTGAACGTGGGGCTGGCGTTTCAAAATCCGTTCAACCAGATCAGCGGCGCAAAATATACAGTATTTGAGGAGATCGCTTTCGGGTTGGAAAATACCGGCGTGCCGCGTGCAGAAATGAAACCGCGTGTGGAAGAAGCCATGCAGATGACCGGCATCAGCGACCTGGCGGATCGCTCGCCCTATTCTTTATCTGGCGGACAACAACAACGCGTCGCGCTGACCTCGATCCTGGTCATGCATCCGAAAGTCCTTGTCCTCGACGAACCGACTTCGCAGATGGATCCCATTGGCACACGTGAAGTGTTTGGCGTCATCCGCAAACTATCAGAACAAGGCATGACGGTCGTCATGGTCGAACACAAAGTGGAATGGATCGCCGAGTTCGCAGATAAAGTCGTTGCTTTACATAATGGTTCGGTGTTACTGGAAGGCAAGCCACAAGAAGTGCTGACCTCTGACTTGTTAACCGACAAAGGCTTTGGCATTTCACGGTACACGTCCGTGGCACGCAAGGCGAAAGAATTGAACTTGTGGAAAAAAGAAAATTTGCCGGTCACGTTGGATGAGGCAGTGGAGGGATTCGTTCCCCTCTCCCTTTCAGGGAGAGGGGTTAGGGGTGAGGGTCAATGAACATCGAAATCTCAAACCTTCAATTCACCTACGCATCCAGCGTCCAAGCTTTATTTGGCGTTTCGCTGAGCATCAGCACAGGCGAGCAAGTTGCCATCGTTGGGCAGAATGGCGCGGGGAAAACGACTCTCGTGAAGCATCTGAACGGGTTGTTGCAACCAACTTCCGGCTACGTCCGAATCGAGGATTGGGACACGAAGGCACATTCAGTCGCGAAGCTCGCGCATAGAGTCGGCTACGTCTTCCAAAATCCCGATGAGCAATTGTTCTCGAAAAATGTCGGCACGGAAGTCGCTTTCGGTCCGAAAAATCTTGGGTATACCAGCGAGCAGGTTCAGGCGTTAGTCAAAGATGCGCTGGCGATGACGGAGCTATCCGACAAGACGGAAACAAATCCATATGACCTATCCCCCACCTGGCGGAAGATGGTCGCGATCGCATCCATCATCGCGATGGACACTCCGATCGTGGTCTTCGATGAACCTACCACCGGGCAGGATGCCGCTAATATTGCCCGCATTGCAAATGTGATCAAGGTCTTACGCGAACGCGGCAAGACGGTCATCACGATCACACATGATATTGATTTCTGCGCCGAGAATTTCGAGCGCGTGATCGCCATGTCGCAGGGCAAGGTTTTGTTGGATGGAAAAGCTAATGAGATTTTGGGGCAGGCTGAAGCGTTGGCAACAACCTATGTTGACCCACCGCAACTCACCCGCCTGGGAAAACGATTGGGGTTCAAAGAAACTGTGCGGAATCAAGCTGAGTTTCTAGCTGTACTAAAAAAATAGAGGCGTTTGCGCCTCTATTTTTTATACACCGCCAGTTCGTCGTATCCAGAATCTTCGGCAAACTCACGCTTGTAAACAATATCTGGAAACACCACGAGCGCAATCTCTGCGGTTGTATAAATTTTACAGCCTGAAACCAAATGCCCGCCGATGGTTGCGCCGTCTCCATCTGAGATCGCGATGTGTACATGTGTTCCGTGAATGGAAACTGTGCCGGTGATGGAGACAATCTCAAAGTGACCTTCATACTCTGTGTAAAATTCGCGGTTGGCAAGCCTCAGGGTGGCATGTGTCAGACTGCCAACTCCGCTCAACACACAGCCTGCCTCGATCTGCTCCTGCATTACAAAAGCATCTATAGAATCAAACAAATCCTGCCCGGGCTTCAATCGAAAGGTATAATTTTGCATAGATAGATCCTAAAATAATGATATAAATGATGTATCGGTTTTCAGTTTTGCAAAGCAAGGTTAAGATGACGATATCTTTCCATGAGCTAATGTAAAATTGAAATACACGGGAGCCAGCATGAGCGCATTAGAAGTCAAAGTATATAACAGTATTCAGGAAATTTCTCCGGAGCTTTGGGATGGTATCGCGGCGGGCCGCGGCTTTCAAAGCCATCGCTGGTACACCTTCGGCGAAAAAGCCATGGCAGACGCCAAGCCCACCTACCTGATCGCATGGGACGGGGAAACACCCATCGCAGCAGCCGCATTATTCACGGTGCACAATGAGCCTTTGCCCCTGCCAAGCGTTGCACGCCGTTTTATGTCGTCTGTCCTAAAGCGCAGGCCATTGGTCGTTTGCCGCTCTCCGCTGGCAGACACATCTGGCTTGCTCCTGCCCGGCGAACCGCTGCATGATGAAGCACTCTCTGCCATCACACATGCCGCACAGATCGAATTCAAAAAACAACGCGGGTCATTTTTGATCTTCGATTATTTACTCACCGAACAATTGAAATACACAACCTGGTCTACTGGTTTTGAAGCCATCACCGTTTCGGAACCAGGCACTTACATGCCGATCGAATGGGAAAGTTTCAATGCCTACCTTACAGCTGGCAATAAAAAAGACCGCCAACATTATGTGCGCAGTCTGAAAGAAGCCCAGCAGGCCGGACTCGTTCTTTCCAAACATCAAACTGTTCCTAATATTGATGCCGCCATGACCCTCATCCGAAACGTTTCCATCTGGCACGGCTCAGCCCCCAACCCGTGGATACGCGGTCTGCTCGAAAACTTTTCCATGATCGACGGCACCTGGATCGAATTACACAAAGACGGAAAGCTCATGGGCTGCGGCGCAGTCGTACGCGACAATAAATTCCAACTCGCCACCGCACTCGGACTGGAAGATGATGTACCCGGCGGCTATTTCCTTTTGCTGTACACTGCCTTGCAGGAAGCCTTTGAACACAACGTCAGACTTGTCCGTTTTGGCACGGGCGCCTACGATGTCAAACGCAGGCTGGGCTTCCATCTTGAAGACACAAATCATGCCATGATGACCATGGCGGGTTTCTCAGCGCGCCTGGCAAAACAATTAGTCTCAGAATAAATCATAATGCTCACTGGCATCCCACAATCTGCCGCCACCCTGCTCACCATCCTGGCTTTTTATGCGATGGACTTCACCCTCATCCGCCGTTACGATAAGCAAAGACAAGCCAGCGGCACCGGTCGTGCGTGGGATTTTACGTTTTTCATTTTCGTCATGGTTGCCATTTTGGTTCTGCAACCATTATTTTTTTCGATCATTAGTTTTCGCACAAATCAAACCTGGGGCTTGTTCGTTCAACTCCTTGGTTTGATCGTCATTCTAGATGCACTCGTCCTGCACATCTGGTCGCGCGTGCATCTGCAACACTACTACGCCGAACGCGTGGAAGTGCAGCCTGAACACAAAGTCATCGATACCGGTCCGTATGCATTGATGAAGCACCCGGTCATCACCTCCTTCTTCGGCATCGCCAGCGGACTGTTCCTCATCAATCCTTCCCTCACGACCCTCGCCGCCTTGATCTATACGATCTGGGACTTCACCCGCGCCGCGCAACAAGAAGAAGATTTGCTCACAAAGACATTACCCGGCTACGCGGACTACGCGCGTCGGACTCCCCGCTTCCTGCCACGCCTGCGGAGAAGCCGATGATGTCCTTTGAGCGTTTCCTGCAGCTCCCCACTGACGAGGTTTCCACACTTGTAAAAGCCACCGGTCACAAAGTCTGCGTGTTCCCCGTCAACGGGACGCGACGCTGGTTCATGCTCGAACATGGCGACGAGATTGGCAACGATTTTATCGAAGCCTACATGAACGTATCTATCAAAAATCATGTCGACTTGTGCGCGCTGCTATTTGAGCATGGTGTGGAAACGATCCTTGCCCCGGTCTTTGGACGCGAGTTGATGCGGCGTGGTGATGAATATACCAAACGCGTGGGCATCGACGGTCTGGTACGTACAGCCACCGACAAAAACTATCGTGATTTTTTCGAGAAATATAATGCCAGAGTCCGGTTCTATGGGGATTACCGCGATGTATTAACCGGCACGCCCTATGAGTATGCGCTGAAATCGATGTATGAAGTGACCGAAGCGACAAAGCACAACACTGGCTTCCGTCTCTTCTTTGGCGTCTTCGCTGATGAAGTCACGGATACGATCGCGCGCCTTTCGGTGGAACACTATCTCGCGCAAGGTTCCATCCCCGATAAAGAAACGCTGGTACGTAAATATTACGGCGAAGATCTGCCCCCAGTCAGCATGTTCATCGGCTTCGATAAGTTCAGTGTATTCGATATGCCGCTCCTTTCCACTGGCACAGAAGACCTCTACTTTTCACTCAGCCCCTCCCCTTACATGACCGAACATCAACTGCGGGCGATCTTATATGATCATCTCTACGTCCGCCCTGTACCCGAACCCGATTACACAAAACTTCCAAGTGAAGAGCTTGGCTGGCTGAGGGAATATTATCGCCACAACAAGGATTATGCCTTCGGGGTTGGAAAACTGAAATTCAATCTGTGGTTCCCCGAAATCGGAAACGGATCATGACAGACCTCATCGCGCAACTGATCGAAGAAATCGGTCCTGGGCACATGGCAAGCACTGCCTACGATACCGCCTGGGCGGCACGTCTCGGCGAAATTGACTGGAATATCAGCAGCCAGGCATTATCCTGGCTGGCAGAGAATCAACTGCCGGATGGCTCCTGGGGTGCGCCAGCGCCGTTGTACTATCATGACCGTGTAATTTGTACGCTCGCCGCCATGATCGCCTTATCTGTGCGAGGGCGGCGCGGGCACGATAAAGCCCAGATCGAAAGGGGTAAACAGGCTCTCGAGCGGGTTGTAGGAGGCGCAACGCAAGGACTCCAGTCCGATCCCAATGGAGCAACTGTCGGCTTTGAAATGATCGCACCCACATTGGCTGCCGAAGCTGAAAAGTTAGGCATCATCCAAAGTCAGGGCAATCGCATTTTAGGGCGTTTATCCAAACAACGTGCCAAGAAACTTTCCTATCTTCAAGGCAATATGATCAGCCGCCATGTGACAATGGCTTTCTCGTCCGAAATGGCTGGTACTGATGGGCAGCACATGCTGGATATTCAAAACCTGCAGGAGACCAACGGCTCCGTGGGTGTCAGCCCATCTGCCACGGCATATTTTGCAACTTACATCAAAAAAGGCGATGCGGCTTCCCTGAATTATTTACGCAACACCCTCAAGCCCGATGGCGGCTTGCCGAATGTGGCACCGTTCGATGTCTTTGAGATCGGCTGGGCATTGTGGAATCTCAGCCTAATCCCTGGGTTAGGTCACGCGGAAAAACTTAAGCCTCATCTTGATTTCCTCTCCAAAGCCTGGCAGCCAAAAGCCGGGGTTGGTTTTGCCGCCAGCTACACTGTCAAAGACAGCGACGATACCGGGCTGGTATATGAAACATTGTTGCGCTACGGCATCGAAAAAGATCTTGCCAGCGTATTGATGTACGAAGAGAAAGATCACTTCCGCTGTTTTGACCTGGAGGTCAACCCGTCCATCAGTGCGAACATCCACGTGCTGGGTGCACTCGGGCAGGCTGGACTGAATGCGAAAAATTCTTCTGTGCAGAAGATCCTGCATTTCCTGCACAAGACCAAAGGTCAACAACTTTTTTGGGTGGATAAATGGCATTCTTCACCGTATTATGCCACCGCACATGCCATCATTGCCTGTGCCGGGCTTGCAAATGAATTAGTAGGCGAATCTGTGGAGTGGCTTCTCAAATTGCAGAATTCCAACGGCTCGTGGGGCACCTACCTTTCAACCGCCGAAGAGACTGCCTATGCCATTCAAGCTTTGTGGGTTTGGGACCAGAAAGTTGCGCGCATCCCCAAAGCCACCTTGAAAAACGGTGCGCGCTGGCTCAAGGAAAACATGCACAATCCTTATCCGCCCTTGTGGATCGGCAAATGCTTATATAGTCCCAACCTCGTTATCCGCTCGGCAGTCATCAGCGCGCTGGCGCTCGCTCAATAAACATCATGAAAAGATTTCTAGATTCTCTCGTAAATGTCCATGCCCCCGACCCCGATGATGCCCGGCGCAGGCGGGTATTAAACATCCTGCTGCTCGGCACATTGGCGGCAACCTTCCTGGGTTTGTTGGGGATCATGATCGGTTCAGCCTCCAGCAGCGAACTGGGCGCACCCGAGATCCAACTATTACTAGTGGGCATCTTCGTGATCACCCTGGGAATGATGGGGATTTACCAGATCAACAAACGCTGGTCTGGACGCTGGGCAGCATTGCTATATCTTTTGCTGCTCACTTTGATCTTTACCTTCACCGACTCCCCCGATCAACTTTCAAACGGACGCTCACTCTTCATCTTCACGCTGCCTATCGCCATCTCAAGTCTGATCCTGCTCCCTGAAGCCAGCTTCCTCTTTGCATTCATCAGCGGCGGGATCGTGGCTGGACTGGCGCTCTCAATAGAACAACCAATCAACCTGTTTGCGATTATTGGCTTCTTTATGTTGGCGCTGGTCTCGTGGCTTTCAGCTCGTAGTCTGGAAACTGCGCTCAAAGATCTGCGCACGATCAACATCAACCTCGATCAGGAAGTGAGCGAACGTACCTCTGCCCTAACCGAATCACTCGACCGTGAGCGCGTCGAAGCCGGGCGTAACCAAGCCATCCTCAACTCCATCGCCGACGGCGTGATCGTGTTCGACAAAAAGTGGAACGCCACCATGGCAAACCCGGCTATTAAAGGCATGTTGGATATTCCACTCGAACTCATCATCAACAAAAATTTCCGGGAACTGATCGAGCATCCCAGACTCGCCACACAAAGCCGTTTATTGTTAAACTCCATGATCGAACATGACACCCAACCCATCGGCTTCCGCATTGAGTGGGGCGAAAAGACCCTCTCAGTCAGCGCGG
>JBDTWO010000203.1:0-8719 GCA_040006635.1 Chloroflexota bacterium | reverse complement strand
TGGACGCATTCGTACACCACATCTTCGCGCCGTTGATGACCCATTCATTCCCATCCTTGACAGCTTTCGTGATCACGCCGCTTTGCAAATCCGAGCCTGCTCCGGGTTCTGTGAGCGCGAGTGAACCGAGTTTGTTTTGTCCGCTGGCTACAAGCGGCAGCCATTTCTTTTTGAGTTCTTCACTGCCGAATAACACAATGGGACTTGTGCCGAGTCCGTTATGGGCGGCGATGGCAAGTGCAGTGGAGCCGCAACCCCAACCAATCTCTTCGATGGCGATCGCCGCGCTGATCGCATCCACACCTGAGCCGCCGTATTCTTCAGGGATATTTAATCCCAACAACCCCAGCGGCCCCATCTTGCGTGTCGCGGTCCAGTTGAATTCATAGGTCATGTCCACTTCGTGGGCTTTGGGTTGCACTTCTTTCACAACGAAGTCATGCACGGTTTTTTGCCAGAGCTTTTGTTCGGCGGTGAGATCAAAATCCATGATTGGGTTCCTTTGCAAAGATTCTGGAATCCAGCAGCTCGTGTGCCCGACAGGGTATGCTGCTGGATATTTGAACAGCAAGCTGTCCGACTCCAGAGTCTTTATTCTTCTATTTTAGCGTTGTGATATTCTTCCAAAAGTTTACGCGCGGCTTCGGCTTGTTCTTTCGATACGTACAACTGTACGTTCCCCAGAATATCAAGCGTGGTGGGGTAGATGCTTTGCCCGAGCGATTCTTGAAACGTTTCGATCTCGATGCCGTATTCTGCAAAATAAGACTTGAGGATATCGGCTTCGAAGCGACCTTGCACGTCGGTGAGATGTTCCCATTTGAGTTCGTCCATGTTTACCTCCAGAGCAAAATAAATGATACGGTCCAAAGCATGCTGACGATCAATTGTCGCATGCCGATGCGGATGGGCTTCCAGCCAGTTGCGGGATGAGTGATGCCCCACAACGTCTCCGACCATTGTAGCAGAAATGGGATGAAGATTAGGCTTGGGAGCACAGCGAGCAGGCTCAGGCTTAGTGATGAAGCGAGATTGAAGGATGTATACAACGTGGCGCGGAATCCCATCTTCCATTGTACGCGTCGCGTCTGACCCTTCGACTGATCGCTCAGGGCGGCGCTTTCAGCCTGCTCCCGTTGCTCAAGCCTGAGATAGGCGTAGACGATGCTCGCGGCGGATTGCATCCAGCACAGAATCCACAGCCACCAGCCGGTTGGAACATAATGACCGCTGCCCACCCAATAGGCGGCGGGTGCCGCGAGGGCAAGCACGCCGGTCGCGACGATCTCCACATTGATCTGCCTGCGTTCTTCGCGGCGGCTGACAAGCCACAGATGCCATACAAAAACCGGCGCGCCTGGGATGGCGAGGTAAAGAATAAAAACGAAACCTTTGAGCGCTAACCCGATGGCGGCAAGTAGAAGAATCGCGCTGTATAACACTATCCAAAAGCGTGCAGCGGGGAGGTCGTCTTTTGCGCGGCGACCGGAATAAGCTTTGACCGCGATCGTAAGCGGCTGGCGGATGAGGAATGCCATCAGCATGGCGACAGTCAAGGTGAAAGATGCAAAAGTGAACTGTTTGCCCGCAAATAGACCGACGAACAATGGGCTCGCGATAAAGACCCACGAGCCATGATCTTGCGGCAGAAAGATGTGTTTTCGAAACAGAGAGGCAAGCACGGGGTTATTATATGTGAAATATGGGTTGTCACCCTGAGCGACAGCGAAGGGTCTCTACAGCAATATCAGAAATTCTTCGCTGTCACTCAGAATGACACATATATAGTAGATATGCTAGAATCGGAATCAAGGACTGGGAGCAGTCGAGCCTGCCTTCTATATTTATGCTGAGAGAAAAGATCGTTTCCCTACTAAAGGTGCGACCGGAAGAAATCCGCATGGTCACGTTGATGGCTGTGCTCTTTTTGGTTGTCCAGGCGGGGCAGGGATTTGGCGACACCGCCGCGTTTGCCTTATTCGTTTCCCATAATGTAGACCGCCTGCCGTATATGTACGCGCCTTTGGGCTTGATCGTGTTTCTGACCTCGATGGCGTACACTGCCAGTTTGGGGCGTTTTCAAAATGCCAATGTCGTGCTGTGGTTCCTGGCTGGTTTTGTGTTTCTGCTGGCAGGTGAGTGGCTTGCCATTGTTCTGTTTCAATTACCCATCACCCAATATTTTTGGCTGACCGTCAATGGGATGAATGTGGTGCTCGGCACGTTGTTGTGGACAACGGCTGGCGAAGTCTGCGATGCGCGTCAGGCGAAGCGCTTGTTTCCCTTATTTACCAGCGTTGGGATTCTCGGCAGTGTGTTGGGTAATTCGCTGACCGGTGTTTTGGCAAGCATCTTTGGCACAAGCAATTTGATCGTGTTGTACGCGGTGGTGTTGGGCGGGGGTGTTTTGTTATTGCGCACGATCACAAGTGAATATTTCAAACCCGAGCCGCCGTTGCTGACCAAATATAGTTTTGTCAGCGACCTGCGTTCAGGTTTTGATTTCGTGAGTACCTCCGGATTGTTCCGGCTGGTTGCGATCACCTCTATTCTTTATTCGATCTTATTTTTTACAATAGACTTTCCATTCAGCCAATTTGTCTCCAAAAACTTTTTGGAAGATGAAGTCAAAGTGGCGAACTTCAAAGGGTTGTTCTCTAGCGCGGCGACGCTCATCACGTTTTTTGTTTCCCTGTTTTTGGCGAACCGTTTATATACCAAGCTGGGTATCGTGAATAGTATCTTGATCGCGCCCATTACCTATTTACTGGGCTTAGTAACATTCTTTGTCTTCTTCCGATTCGAAGGCGCGGTGCCGGTGCGCTTTTTGCAACAGGTCATGTTGGGCGGCATCATGGGCACGGCTTGGAATGCATTGTTCAACGTGGTGCCGATCGAACGGCGCGGTCAGGTGCTGGCATTCATGAACGGTGTCCCGGCGCAGATCGGGGTGATTCTTTCGGGTTTGTTGCTCGTTGCGGGTTCGCGTATTTTCACGACCCAGCAAATATTGTTGATGGGCGCGCTCGTGGCATTGGTGTGTTTTTATTTCACGTGGAAGATGCGCGCTGAATATGGCAACGCCTTGGTCGCGGCTTTGCAGGCGGGGCGTGTGGAAGTGTTCAGCGATGAGGATGATGCCTTTGCCGGTTTCGAAAAAGATCCCGCCGCATTGCAAGCCACCTTCAACGCTTTGCAGGATCCTAAACCGTTCACACGCCGCCTCGCCGCTGAAATGCTGGCGAAGATGGGCAGTCCGCTGGCGGTCCCTGAGTTGGTGAGACGTTTAGTGGATGACGATGCCAGCGTCCGTGCGGCGGCAACTCAGGCGTTGGCAGACCTCAATGCGAAAGAAGTATTTTACGAAGTCGTTATGGGCTTGGATGACTCCGACGATTCTGTCCGCGAGAAGACGCTCGCCTCATTCCCAAAGCTGGAGGCTGTTTCATCACCCGAGCTGATCCGCACCCTCGAACGTTTGCTGGATGATCAAAATGTCCGCATCCAGGCGCGGGCAGCGATGGTGTTGGTCTATCTCGGTGAAGCTTCGCGCGCCAATGCGTTCATTTCTTTGCTGTTGAACGATGATAACCCCGATAAGCGTTATGCCGCGATCGATGCCTTTCGTGTGATCGCCGTAAATACCAAAGGCACTATATCTCTCAACGCAGACTTGATCATCAAGGCGATGACTGATGAGGCTCATGTTGTGCGTAGAGAAGCGGTGAAGGTGGCGGTCTATCTGAAAGATGATTCGATCTATGAAGCGCTTGCCGCGCGCCTTGCCGATAAAGATGCTGGGGTGAGAAAAGCGGCGTCAGAATCGCTGAAGCAGGTTTGGCCCGCGTCGCGAAGCGTGGTCTTGCGTGTGTTGGCTGAGTCGGATGGCATGTCTGCCGACTTGGCTTTGAAGTCCATCCCGCCGGGTGACGCGGATGTGGTGGATGCGTTGCGGAGTTATATCCAGCATGAAGTCGCGCATATTCGTTATTTACGAATGAAGGTCGAGCCATTGCCGCAAAAAGGACGCGCGACCTTGTTGTTGGGCAATACGCTGAAACAGCGTGTGTCGATGAGTGAAGATCACTTGATCGATGCGGTCGGTTTATTTGGCAACCCGCACGCCATGGATCTGGTCCGCAGGAGTTTGCACGCAGGGGATACCGCCACGCGGGCGGCGGCGCTGGAGGCGTTTGAGACCCTGGGTGATAAGCGCATCACGACCGAAGTGTTGCCGATCCTGGACCGCGGCGGCATATTTCAGGACGATGAGCAACATCGCACATTGGTGGATGTGGTTGAAGAGTTATTAGCTAGTGAAGAATCCTGGTTGCGGGCGCTGACCGTGTATGTTGTGAAAGAGCAGGAATTGTTCAATTTCAAATCGGAAGTGCGCAAACTGACGTATGATCCTGTTCCATTGGTAAAGGATGCCGCGCGCAATTCGATCTCTCAAATGGATGGTACGGTTGTCATGAAAAAAATCGTCAACGTAAAGACTCTCAAGACTCTTTCCACGCTGGATCGCATTTTGTTGTTGCGTGAAGTGCCCATGTTTGCAGGGCTTACGCCTGAAGACCTGGAGCGTATCGCAGACATCGCAGATGAACAACTATTTCCCAAAGAGTCGTTCCTCTGTGTTGAAGGCGAGCCCGGGAATACTTTGTTCATTATTGCGTCTGGCAAGGTGGAAGTGATCAAGCGGTTTGGAGCCACTGAGCGTGTGCTGGCGACGCATGGGGCAAGTGAATATGTGGGCGAGATGGCGATCCTGGAATCGGCGCCGCGTTCCGCCAGTTTGAAAGCGAACGGCGATGCGCGTGTGCTGGTCATTGACGGCAATGCGTTCAAGACGATCTTGCTTGACCGACCCGAGGTGGCAGTTGCGGTGCTACGCAATATGTCTTCGCGGTTGCGTGAGTTGAATGCGCGGGTCGCCGCGGCAAATTAATTGCTGTTAGAATTCAGAAAAATTTTTCAAGGAGAAGATATTTCGTATGACAACCAAGAGAGAACAAATCCGTGCGCAGAAAGCTCAGGCGCAAAAAGCACGAAATACACAGATCGCGATCATCGCAGGTGTTCTGGTTATTATTGTTGCGGCTTTTTGGGCGTTTGGACCCAAGCAGGCCAGCCAGCCAGTGGCGACTGCTGAAACCGGTGGTCAGGCTCCGCAAGTGACCTCCAAGCAGTACTCTGCCGCGCCAGCGATGACGATCGATGTGAATAAGAAATATTTTGCCACGGTGAAAATGGCGAAGGGTGGCGAATTCGTTATTCAACTTTATCCCGATAAAGCGCCGATCACGGTCAATAGCTTTGTCTTCCTCGCACGCGAGGGCTTTTTCAACGGCGTGACCTTCCACCGTGTGTTGGATGGTTTCATGGCGCAAGGCGGCGACCCGACCGGAACCGGTGGTGGCGGTCCTGGCTATCAGTTCGTCAATGAGAATAGCGATCTGACTTTTGACAAAGCGGGTGTCGTGGCGATGGCTAACGCTGGACCTGATACAAACGGCAGTCAGTTCTTTATCACCTTCGGCCCTGCTGACTTTTTGAACGGCGGCTATACCATCTTTGGTCAAGTCACCGAAGGCATGGATGTTGTTAATGCCATTACACGCCGCGACCCGGATACAAATCCTAACTTTACTGGCGATGCCATCGAGAGTGTCACGATCACGGAGCAGTAGATCAAAGTATGACAGATGAAGGTTGAAGGATGAACAAAGTCCTCAGGGAACTTTTCCCGTGAGGACTTTTACTTATATACGTGTTTACTTGCTGCTTATTGAGGGTTTGATTAGCTATGTTGTCCCTGCCTATATTTTCATAAACATATTTTTATATCCCCATCAGGCGTTTGTGACAGTTTATGTAACAGTGATTGGTGTCATATTAAGTTGTGTTTAATGTCACATATAGATAGGTGTATAATTTTGCTACATTAAGTCAAGTTACAGGAGACCCATGGAGTCATTTCAACGTGAAGCAACTTCTATTAATGTGGGGCCGCGCCTCAAAGAATTAAGGGAAGCGCGGAATGTGTCCATGCGTGCGCTGGCAACCAAAAGTGGACTTTCTGCCAATGCCTTGAGCATGATCGAGCGCGGTAAGACCTCGCCGTCAGTGAGTACGCTTTATAAACTGGCGGACGCGATGGGCGTTTCGATCACGGCTTTTTTTGGACCAGAGTCCGACAAGAAATCAGTTGTGTTCATTAAATCGGATGAACGCACGCGCATGGCTTTCACACGCGGTGTATTTGAAGCCCTGGGCGGGGAGCAGTTTGCCGGGCGAGTGGAGCCTTTTATGCTCACCATGGAAAGTGGCGCAACCAGCGGACCACATTTCATTACGCATACAGGTCATGAGTTTGTATTTTGTTTGCGCGGTGAATTGGATTATCAAGTGGAGAAAGAGATTTTCCATCTGAGCGCGGGGGACAGTCTGTTGTTCGCTTCGCAGTTGAAACATAAATGGAAGAATGCCGGCAAGACTGTGACGAATGCCTTGATCATCATTTCAGGTTTTGCGGAAGGTGAGCAACCGAACGCGATGCATTGGAAGAAGAGTGAGTAATGTGGAGTGGGTTGCGTGAATTCGTGAGACGATGCTGAATCAAAAAAGACGCTGTCCTTGCGGATGGCGTCTTTAGTTTTGACTAAGCGACTATTTGATCAGCAAACTAAATTACGTGTACATACCCCAGTCCAAAGCAGACGGGTCTTCCATCATGGCGAAGTCCCACACGTCCATGCCCATTTCGATGGTGACGGGCATGTTGAGTCCTTCCACAGCTTTGGCTTTGGTCATTTCGATCATGGCGGGTCCGTAGGGACAAAAGGGAGTGGTGAGGATCATCTTGACATGTCCGATGCCGTTTTCGATCTCGACGTTGCGGATCAGCCCCAACTGGATGATGTTCATGCCGATCTCAGGGTCGACCACCTCGGAAAGCTTTTCACGTGCCTGCTTGACAATTTCAGGATGGGTGTCGTGGATGGTCCATTTGATTTCGTTGATAATTTCGTCAGTCATAATTTCCTCGAGAATTTAATTTTTTACTGCAACGGGCTGCACAACATAGGTACAGTGTGCGGCGCCGCTTAATATACATTGAACTTTGCTCACAGGCAATGCCAGCATTTTGGAGATCAAGGTTTGATCAACTGTGCAGACCTCCGGGTGGGCGATGCCGATCTGATAATATGGGCAGGAAATTTCATGGATCTGATATTCCTTGCCTTTCTTCTCCCACTCGACCGTAAAGCCTTCTTGTGCCAGCATGGCTTTGACAAAGTCAAGGCGATCTTCCATGCTGAGACCCTTTACTTGATCTGAATATTCACTTGCCATGTCTTCGGCGATCTGGCTGAATAATTTTGCCACAGCCGGTGCGGGCATTGTGTCTTTCATCTGGGCTAAAAGACGCGTAGTCAGGCGTAAATATTTCGTGGGGAACTTCTCCATGCCGTCTTCGGTGAGCGAATACATCAAGCGTGGACGTCCCACGCCATGACGTTCCTCTTCCGCCGCGATCAGACCTTCTGCCGTGAGGTTGGTCAGGTGATGACGGACTGAAATTGCATTGATGCCGACGGCTTCAGCCAACTCATTAATCGTCATCTTGGGCTTGCGGAGCAGGGCTTGGAGGATCCGATCTTTCGTGCTTTTCATGTGCGGGAGTATACTCGTCTGCTTGAGTATTGTCAATATACTAGAACAATATCATAAATATTGACTTTTCCACTTAGCCCTGCTATAATGCCGTATAGAAGACGAAGTACTACGAAGTGGTATAAAAACGCCAGTAATGGCTTAATTTGTTAGGAGCAAACACGCATGTCGCAACTTGAAATCAAGAACCTGCACGTTAGTATCGAAGATAAGGAAATTCTCAAGGGGCTTTCGCTCACCATCAATCAGGGCGAGATCCACGCCATTATGGGACCGAACGGTACGGGTAAGTCCACGTTGGCTTACACCTTGATGGGTCATCCCAACTACAAGGTGACAGCGGGTGAGGTTATTTTCAAAGGTCAGAACGTTTTGGAACTTGAACCGGATGAACGTTCCCGTGCTGGTATCTTTTTGGCGTTTCAATATCCTGTTGCCATCCCGGGCGTGACCGTTGCCAACTTCCTGCGTACTGCGGTCAATGCCCGGCGCCGTGCAGCGAACCCCGAAGATAAAGGCATGCCGATCCCTGAGTTTCGTAAGCTGCTCAAAGAGAAGATGGCAATGCTGAAAATGGATCAAGCCTTTGCTGGTCGTTATCTCAACGACGGTTTCTCGGGCGGCGAAAAGAAACGGGCTGAGATCTTGCAGATGGCAACGCTCAAGCCAGAGATCGCTATTTTGGATGAAACAGATTCAGGCTTGGATATTGACGCGCTGCGTATCGTCGCGGAAGGTGTCAACGCTCTTTCTGGACCTGGGCTTGGTGTGCTCGTCATCACGCATTATCAGCGCCTGTTGAATTACATCAAACCGAACTTTGTCCATATCATGCTTGATGGCAAGATCGTCGAATCGGGCGGACCTGACCTAGCACTGCATCTCGAAGACCAGGGTTATGACTGGGTGCGCGAGAAGTACGAAGAAGTAGCTAGGCTTTAACGGTAAAAACTGGAGACAATTATGTCTGATGATGCAAAAATCCTAGATGATATTGGTGAATACAAATACGGTTTTCATGACCGTGATGACAATTACG
>JBDTWO010000202.1:0-8742 GCA_040006635.1 Chloroflexota bacterium | reverse complement strand
GTGGACCTGAGGGGATTCGAACCCCTGGCCTCCTCAGTGCGATTGAGGCGCGCTCCCAACTGCGCTACAGGCCCAAGTTACAAGGCGAAGGACATTCTACTTGAGGGAGTAGGCTATGTCAAGCAAAGTATTTCATAAGATTCGCTGTAAAATAGACTTATCTCACTCATCGAGGACATTCTTATGGCTGATACTAATCCCAAACCCGTTTACCGCATCATGGACTTGCACGAATCGGATCGTCCGCGCGAGCGGCTGGCTGCGTTGGGACCCCAAGCCTTGACCAACGCTGAATTGCTCGCGATCCTGCTGCGCGTTGGCGTCAAAGGCGAGAATGCTGTCGAGGTCGGGCAACGCCTGCTCAACAAATTCAGCGGGCTAACCGGCTTGCATCGCGCTCCATTTGTCGAACTAAAAAAACAACACGGACTCGGCGATGCCAAAGCCGCACAGATCAAAGCCGCCATCGAGCTGGGGCGTAGGCTGACTCTCGAATCTCCCGAAGAACGACCCAGCATCAACTCCCCTGCTGATGCAGCAGCGCTGGTCTCGTATGAAATGTCCGCATTGGAGCAGGAACATTTGCGCGTGATTCTATTGGACAGAAGAAACCGCGTGATGGAAACTGTGGAAGTATATAAAGGTTCGGTCAATTCATCGCAGGTGCGTGTGGGCGAAATCTTCAAAGAAGCGATTCGCAAAAATGCTTCGGCGTTGGTGGTGATTCACAACCATCCCAGCGGTGACCCAACCCCCAGCCCCGATGATGTCGCTGTAACGCGCGCCATTGTGCAGGCTGGCAAATTATTAGATGTGGACGTGCTCGATCATCTGGTGATCGGTCAGGGAAAGTGGGTATCGTTGAAGGAACGCGGTCTGGGCTTTGCGTAAAAACTGGAATAGTTTATAGTTGGACGATGTGCAGGTGAAACGCTATTCCGCTTGAGAGGTATTCCAAAACAGGAAAATAGCCAGTCCAAAGGAAGGAGTAAGCGACAATGATAATTTGGGGTACGCGTGGTCGACAGATTGAACTTTCATCAGGGCAATTTCATTGTCCCAAATATGACATGACACGGCTGTATAAACGCAAACGTGTTGCTCAATATTTCACGCTGTTCTTCATTCCACTTTTTCAAATTAAAAGTCTTGGCGAATTTGTCGAATGTCAATCTTGCCATCAGTCCTATAAACCTGAAGTATTAAGTTATAAACCACCATCCCCTGAGGAAAGACTGTTAGTTACGGTGCGGAAGGAACTCGAAACAGGCACACCCATCCACATGGTTCAGCAGAAACTCATTGCGAATGGTGTGGATCAAGAGAGCGCCAAAAAACTAACTGACATTGCAACGAGCGGCGTTCAAGTGAAATGCTCGAAGTGCGGTTTTGCATATCTGGGAACTATAAAACTCTGCACCAATTGCGGAAGCAGTTTGACTTCCTCCTAGAGCTTCAACAAATCATCTTTACGGAAGTAATACTTATGTTGCCCCTTCACCGCAAGCTGGTAAATCATTAGATGCAGACGTGTTCGATCATTTGGTGATCTACAGGGCAAGTGGGTCTCGTTGAAGGAAAGAGGCTTGGGGTTTGTGTGAAAATAAAAACAGTTGTATAGTTGTCGCGCAATGAAGATTAATATTTGGTACACGGGAGAAACTTAATGGATACCGATCTTGGCAACCGCCTTATTGAGCTTCGAGCACGCATCGTCAGTGGGTTCGAAGCAGGAAACTGGGAAGAGATTGGTCTCTTAACAGGTGCAACAGACCTTATTACTCGCCATCCACGTCTCCTTCGTAGTCTTTCTTGGGGTGACGAGGACTATGCAGGGAATGTCTTGAGTGTACTAAGTCGCATTGTGGAACAAGACCTCCGCACTCTACCAATCATCGAAGCTTATCTCGATAAGAACTTCCCTACGGAGTCGACTTACATCTCAGCAAAGCCATCAGAGCGCCGCATCACATTCTCACCGTATGTATTTCAAATACCTGAAACATATGTCGAGTTGGATTTAGTAACCGTAATGATGCCATTTTCAATGGAATTCAACAATGTCTACGAAGCCATCAAGCGAGCCACATCCGAATGCAGACTGCGTTGTCTTCGGGCAGACGATATTTGGGAAGACACAACAATAGTGCAGGATATCTTCAACCTTATATTTCGTGCCCAAGTTGTGATCGTTGACTTTAGCGGGAAGAATCCGAACGTTATGTATGAGACTGGAATTGCTCACACGCTGGGGAAACATGTCATACCTATTTCACAGACTCTTGATGATGTACCATTCGATATGCGTCATCATCGAGTACTCAAGTATCTACCGAACACCGAGGGGTTGTCCAAACTCTCATCTGACCTATCTGCAAAACTAAGCCAAGTTGGTGCTACATTACTTCCTCCACATGTGGAGGAAGAGAATGACTTTCCATTCTAAATTGTGACTTCTTTATAATAAGCGATCTACAGGTAACGTCACATGCAACCGTTACTAATGCTGAACTCTATGCTTCAATCACATACTCTCCTTCACCCCAAACTCCAGAAACTCGCCCGTACCATCTTCCCATTCCACTTGCGAACATATGATGGCAGTTGGCATCAGAGAGGAAAAATTTCATCGAAGCGGAATCAGCCCAAATGGAGGATGAAGCGGTTCTTCATCCAATGATATGATTTTGTAAGCTTTATCAATATCTTCTGCGGAGCATGCCTTATGGATTTCTTCTTCAAAAAACGCAAGCCTGAACAACCGAAACAATCGAACATCTCTGCGGGGATTCCCAAAATGGGTGATGCGATTCCTGAGTCGTTGAAGGCGCATTCGCGGTTTATCAAACGCGTGAGTTGCCCGCAGTGCGGTGCGCCCAAATCGCGACCTTCGACCACGGCGTACATCTATTGTGATTTCTGCGGTTCGCTCATGGATTATGACTTCCGCGCGGCGAACGCCAATACCAACGCGGGCATCACCAATACGATCTATGCGCGCATTATGATGACGGTGCAGATGCCGCTGGCGCAAGCCAAAGCCCGCAATGATCGCGATGCGGTGCGACAAATTTACAAGCAGGTATTCACGCAATGGCTGCAGGAATGTCCGAATGCCGCTTCGCCGCGCGCCATCAAGGACATGGACTTTCGCAAGCAACTGATCGACTATTTCGCCGAGTGCGCCGTGGTCAAGGATATGGACCCGCATCAAGCCACCCTGCAAGTGAAAATGGATGCGCTCGTCGCCGCGCTGCAACGCATCCCCACCCCCGGCGGTGCGTGGTTGGTGGCTGGTCCGTTTTGGGAGTATGCTGCGCTCTACAAAGAACAAATGCTTGGGACATATGCGCTGATCCGCGAATTGGGTGCGGACAAGTTGGATCCGGATCATGCCTCGCCCGAGGTTGCTCTGCGTATGGAATATTCGACCTTCTGCCAAGCCTGGCTCCCGCACCTCGCCCCCGCCGATGGCGAACGACTCCTGAAATTCTATGGCTTGAATTCTGAATATGACGAAGTGCAACCGCACGAATCAGAACAACGTCACTGCGGCAGTTGCGGTTCAGACGTGGAAGCGCTCCCCGGTGCGAAACAAGTCGTCTGCGAATCGTGCGGCTTCACCCTGGATGTGGGCAGTCAAGCCATCCCCTGCCAAAAGTGCGGAGCGTTGCTATCGTTTCCGGTTTCGACGAATCATGTGGTGTGTCCGTATTGCAGTACAGATACGCGGCGAGTGTAGAGGCGCGGCAACACTCATGCACATCGAATTCACTGGCAAGATCTTTTACTGGCGCGGACCTGCGCCCTACCTGTTCGTGACTGTCCCAGAAGAACAGAGCCGTGACATCAAAGCGGTCTCCCAACTTGTGACGTATGGCTGGGGCGTGATCCCGGTCCATGTGCGGATCGGCAAAACCGAATGGCAGACTTCCTTGTTTCCAAAAGACGGTCGCTACCTGGTACCCATCCGCAAGAGCGTGCAGATCGCGGAACAGCTTGAGGAAGGCAGCACCGTGACCATCCAACTCGAAATCCGCTGAAAACAACTCTACCCACACAGAGTTCTTGACATGGATCATCCCCTACAATAAAATAAGCACATCGTTCCAAAATAAAGAAAGGAGGCACGAATATATGACAACCATCAACTCACTTAAAAATTCTGTTTTGAGCGCGCCTCCCACAGGTGGATTTTAGCAACGAATCTGATTCGTTCCTTTTGGTCATCCAACCGCAGGCGTAGCTCACCCCTGCGGTTTTTGATTCTGTCAGTATCGCAGGGCGCAACCCTGCGATTTTGTTTATCGTAGGATGATTTATTCAGGAAAACAAAAAAAATGAAGATTGCTTTAAATAAAGTAGATGCAGAGGATGTAGAAGTACAAAATTTCGTAAAGTTCACAAGCAAACAACATAAGCTGAAAGGCAGACAAACAGTTACGCAACTCATTTCTCAAAATCCTGCAGACCCCCATTCGAAATTCGAGAACGCCGACCTCAACCAACTCTCCAAGATGGGCTTTCTGGATAAGTTGATCTCCGGCATTAAGACGGGCAAAGAGGCTTCGGTTTTTCTTGGCAGAAATTCAGAGGGACTGGTCGCAGTGAAAATGTATACCGATCTGCGAGTGCGGTCATTCAAGCGTGATGAGCCGTACAGAGAAGGCAGGTATATCGGCGATGCAAGAATCCAAAAGGCGATCGAACAAGGGAGTCAGCATGGTCTCGATGCGCATCAGGTGCTCTGGGTGCAGGAAGAGTTCAGGCAGATGAAACAGCTTGAGCGGCACGGCGTCCGAGTCCCCAAAGCGATCGCTGTTGCCGGGTTGACGGTGATCATGGAATTCATCGGGGACGATGACGGAAATCCCGCTCCGCGCATCTCTGACTTGAACATGGAACAGGCTGAGGCTGAGGAAGCCTTCAGGCAAGCGGTTCAGAATCTGAAACTGATCGTGAGTTCAGGCAGAGTCCACGGCGATTATTCCACGTTCAATATTCTTTGGCATGCTGAAACGGCGGTTGTGATTGATTTTCCGCAAGTGATGGAATTGAAGCATAATCCCAATGCGAGCGCTTTCCTTGAAAGGGATGTCCATTCTTTGTGCAAATCCTTTCTAAAGCAGGGCGTGAAAGCTGACGAAGCAAAAGTATTACGAGAAGTCCGCTGACAATTAAATTATTGATCCAATTCAGAATCCATATCACCTGCACGTAAGTAACGCAACAAAAACTCGATCCCGTTTGGCGATCGAGTTTTTGTTTGCGGACGGCTACTATTGCTTGTTCGCCATGAAGCTCTCGATCTCTTCAATGGTTACCGGAATCGACGCTGATAGGTTCTCGCAGCCATCGGCGGTCACGAGCACGTTGTCCTCGATCCGCAATCCGATGCCCCACTCGCGGACATAGATCCCGGCATCCACAGTGAACACCATGTTTTCTGCCACAGGTTCATCGTAGCCGCCGACATCATGCGTATTCAGTCCCACATGGTGTGTGGGTCCGTGCCAATAATATTTGCGGACGTCAGCGATATCATCCAGCAAACCCAAAGCCTTGAGCCCTTCGAAGGTGACTTCCTTGCAGGTTTGGGGCAGCACATGGAACGGTACGCCGGGACGTACCTGTGCCATGTGCGCCCGGTTGGCGGCGTAAGCGACTTGATATAACTGTGCCTGCCGTTCGCTGAAGCGTCCGTTTGACGGGAAGACCCGCGAGATATCCGTGCAGTATTCGTCATAGACCGCGCCCACATCGGATAGGATCAACTCGCCATCTGCCAGCTTGCCCATCGGGTTCGAATAGTGCAGATAAAAGATCCGCTCCCCGCCTGCAATGATGGACGGGAACGCGGTACTGCGCTGTCCATGGGCAGCGAGTTCGGAATTAAATTCAGCTTCAAGCTCGTATTCCATCACGCCGGGTTTGGCGGCGCGCATCAAACGTCGGATGCCTGCCTCGGTGATCTGCATTGCTTTACGGATCGCATCGATCTCCCTGGGTGACTTGATCTTACGCATCGCAGCCAGCAGCGGATAGCTGTTCCTGATCGCGATATGCGGATGCCTGCTCTGGATGTGTTTCGCGAATTCGCGCTCAATATCAAAAGAACGCTCCGATGCCAGCGCGTCAAAACACAGCCACAGGGTCATCGCCGGTTGAGCGGCGAGCAGTTGATCGAGGGTCCTGCTCAAATTGTTGATGTCTTCAACCTGCTCAATTCCGCTAATTTCATGGAGCTCTGCATCTGTGAAACGCCTGCCCGTCCAGACCTCCTGCTCAAGGTCGGGTTTGGTGGCGAACAGACGCTCAGTGATGAGATCAGCTTTCTTTTGAAGCAGCAGCGCTGACTGCTCCTGTTTGACACCCGTCAAATATAGGAAGTTGCGATTGGTGAAAAACGGGAAATCCTCATCGGCAGTTTTCCGCACACCTTCACCGCTAAAAAACAGCATGGCATCATTCCCCGTCATATGTGCCGCTAGTCTCCGCCTGTTCTCACCGTAAAAACTTTTATCCATGCGTGACTCCTTATTTTGAATTCAGGTTATCAAATCGATTGATATAGATTTACACAAACCGTTAGCCATCACATACTCCGCTTCACGCCAAACTCTTGAAGCTCGCCGGTCACATCTTCCCATTCCACCTTTGACTCATCCACCCGTGACATGCGCGGACCCTGCTTCACTTGTTCGATGAACAACTCCACTTTACCGCGCTCCCCTTCTGCAACAGCTTCGACGGTGTTGTAACCGACATTCCGCACCCAGCCGGTCAACTCGCCGATCTGACGCGCGGCATATTCCACATGTGCGCGGAAGCCGACGTTTTGTACAATGCCCTTCACCCAGATATGCGCTCTAACGTTTGTTGGTATATTTTTCTGGTCCATGTTTATCTACCTTTTGGCGGGTCGCATTCATCCCAATGATCAGCGGGATAAAAATCAACAATCCCAACAAGCAAAGATACGGAAGCATCTTGCGGAAGGCAACGCCCCATACATTTTGTCCAAGGCTTTTCTCGCGCCAGGTCAATTCGAGTTGTGAAAGTGAAGTGTTGAGAGCGCGTTGCGCGCCGTTGTCACAGTCCATGCCTTCGGCGTAAACCTGCGCCAGATTTAATAATGCGGGTGCACCATAGGTATCACGCAGATAGGTGGTAAAAGATCGGGCTTCGGCATAAGCTAGAAACGCTTGGGCAGAATCGGCTGGGAAAGAGGCGCATAAGTCCGCCATGGGAATCAACGCGCTGCGATTACTCGCGTCGGACAACACGCGGTCATAATCCGCATTCGGATTAATTTCTGCCAGCGTGGCAATGCCTTCGTTCAACCACGCGGGCAGTTGGTTATAGCCCGCGCCGATCTGACGATACAACATTACGTGCATGAGTTCATGCGGGATGCGCTGCTCCATGCTAAGGCTCTGGCTCGCGCCCGGCTCAATGACCACGAGCACCACACCCAGCGCGGGGTTGGCATGACCAGCCGCCCAGGTTTCAGCGCCCAACGCTGCCAGATCATTTTGAGTCGGGTAGATAAAAATATCCACGGGCTGGGCAAGGTCAACGGGCACAAGATTGTTGAGGCTCTGCAATCCCGATTGCGCGGCATTCAACGCATTCTGACCGAACGCAGAATCGCCCTGCGCCCAAAACACGCGCAGCGACCCCGCTTCAAGTTTTTGCCACGTAAAGCGGTTGTCATCATAGCGCATCGAAAACGAATCGCTTTGCACCACATTGCCGTCGCTGAGCGTCAGCTCGTAATACCAGCGGATGGATGAAAAAGAACGCACGAGATTCTGGCGCGCGTCAAAACGAAATTCCGATCTACCATCAATGAATTGGACCGGCTGCACCTGCGTGACCGCCTGCGCCTCATCAAAGATCACAATGTTCGCCTGCTGGATTTGGACCGGGGCTTGAAGCTGCGCAATGAACGTGATCTGCTCCCCGAACTGATACGTCGCCGTGGACTGCATTGCGATTCCACTCTGTGCCCGGGCCTGCCCGGTATTCAACAAAACGGATGCGGCGACTATAAGAAGTAACGCGACATTTATGTCGCGCCTGGCAGTGCGACATAAATGTCGCGTTACATAATTCTTCATGGCTTCGCCCCCAGGAACACCAACAACAATGTCAACGTGATCGGACTCAGGATCGTGCTGATAAAGATCACTGCTGTGACGAGTTTCGAATCTAAATGATATTCTGTCGCGAGCACCGTTGCGCTGACCATGCTCGGCATCGAGGCTTGGGTGACAACGCCCTGACGGATAACGCCCTTGAAGCCAAAGAGCGCCGCGATCAACAATGCACCGAGCGGTGCGATGAGCAAACGCAATGCAACACTTAATTGCATGGCGCGGATATTCCCCGATAACTCCACCTTTGACAGTTCCACACCCAACAGGATCAACATCAGAGGAATCGTCCCGCCCGCCGCCAACTCCACGGCGCGATAGACCGGCGCCGGGATGGTAACGCTCCAGGCGTTGATGATGATCGCGAGAGCCACCGCATATAAGGTCGGGATCTTGAACAACCCCAGCGCGGCTTCCTTGAAGTTCATATGTCCGAGCGATGCGATCAACACACCCACTGTATAGAACAAAGTCGTCGTGGTGATAAAAAAGATGCTGGCATACGGCAGAGCTTTGTCGCCAAAGGCAAACGAGACCAGCGGCAAGCCATAGTTGCCGGTATTGGCGAACATGGTGGTGATCA
>JBDTWO010000201.1:0-8789 GCA_040006635.1 Chloroflexota bacterium | reverse complement strand
AGGCTGAATTTTGGAGCAAGAGGAGATTTGCCCTTGTCAACCAAAAATGCGCCTACAACAATTTCCGCGTCGTCTGTGGCTTCGCTTAACTTTTGAGCGGCTTCTTGAATGTCTTCATATTGCAATCGGTTAATTCCAATTCGCCAGTTGTTTCTACTGCGGATACGTGGGTTATAGCCAAGCGCCTCAAGTTGTTTTGCGAGTTTGGGATCGCTACTCCATAAGTCTACGCGGTGCGCGTGCCATGGCGATTCTTCTGTAATGCGACCATCGCCAAAATAGCGCAGGTTAACGATGTTGCGGAAAGTTCCTTGTGGTGTGTAGTGGGGATAGCGTAAGTCCATTCCCAAATCGGTCATTAGTTGATGGGCGTTTGAGTCGGTATCAATTTCGTTGAATAGCTTATCAATGTATTCCTGTGACATACGCATTCTGCGACCACGGACGTGGAAGACGGTGGTTGGAATCCCATAAGTTGTCGAATAAAAAGCTTCCCAATAATGAGCTTCACCTCTATCTTTGCAGACTTTCAAAACCCACATCTTGGTTGCGTTTTCCTGATTGCTCCGCACTTGTAACCCAATTTTCAGTTGGCTTCCGTCACTGCGCGCGTGCGATGCAATCCCGATGCGATAGCCCTTATCCTTGCGATACATCAGATAAACGTAGTGCAAGCCAGGATTCATTCCAAGCCTTGAAAAGACAATATGATTTGGCGTGGCTCGAATAATATGTCCTTTGCGAGTTACTGCTTTAACAAGATTACCCTTGAATGCTCGTTTGCCAACGTGTGAAATACGGGATGTCATAGTCGATCCGCGTCCACTGGCTGCGAGAATCTCATCGCCCTTTTTCAGGTCTTCAATTTTCTTTTTCTCATTTGAGGTTTGTATCTGTGTGCCTGTGGGAAAACATTGATCGGGATCACCCACACAAAAGATATTTTTGTGATGCGAAGCAAGTTGTTGTACAAGTGAGTATTGCGCCAGGTTCGTATCTTGAAATTCGTCTACCAACACATGGCGAAAACGCTGTGCATATTTATCACGAACGGCGGGCAATTCTTCTAGCAGGCGCGCAGTGTACACGAGGATATCATCAAAGTCCACGGCGTTGCTGGCGACGAGTCGTTTTTGATATTCGCCATACACGCGCTTTACGATCTCATCTTTATAAGTGGTGGTGGGGTAGCTGTCCGCGCGGATGAGTTCGTTCTTGGCGCGCGAGATCGCGGCATGCACGCTGGCGGGGCGATACAATTTCTCATTGATGTTCATTTCACGGATCACGCTTTTGACGATCCGTTCCTGGTCATCAGAATCAAAGATCACAAAATTCGATTCGATGGGCAGGTGCTCAGCTTCACGCCGCAGAATACGCGCGCAGATCGAATGGAACGTGCCGAGCATGATGCCCTCGATGGCTTGGTCGGGCAGCAAGCGTTTGACGCGTTCCTGCATTTCCTTCGCGGCTTTATTCGTAAATGTAACTGCGAGAATCTGCCACGGGCGGACGCCTTCCTCCGCGATGAGATAGGCGATGCGTTGAGTCAATACGCGCGTCTTACCGGACCCGGGACCTGCTACGACTAAAACAGGTCCGTTCCCAGCTGTGACAGCGGCGCGTTGTGGAGGGTTGAGCTTATCGAGGAAATCCATGAGGTAAAGGGTGAAGGATAAGGGATGAAGGATGAAAGCTTATTGGGAGTGATCAGCGATCGGTGATCAGTAATCAGTGGGTAGAAGATCGTCCCGCAGGTTTGGCTAGGCACAAATCCTGCGGGACGTGTTTCCGTGTCTACGTATTTACTTGTGTGCGTTTCTGCGATCTACAACTGCGATGTGCAGTGCGGGCAGCGCTTGGCTTGGATGGAGATCGTGGTGAAGCAATACGGGCATTCCTTGGTGGTGGGTTCTGCCGTGGGTTCGATCTTTTTCATGCGGTTCATCGTGCGGACGATCAGGAAGATGACGAACGCAATAATGGTGAAGTCGATAATAGTTTGCACGAAGGCGCCCCATTTGACAACCGCCGAACCAACGGTGAGCGCCTTTTCTGCCAGATTGATCCCGCCGAGAATGAGCCCAATTAATGGAAACAGCACATCGTTGACCAGTGAAGTGATGATCTTCCCGAACGCACCGCCGATAATCACAGCTACAGCCAGGTCCATGACATTGCCGCGCAGGGCGAAATCCTTGAATTCTTTTAACATGCAAGCCTCCGGATTTAAATTTACGAGCGATAATGTATTCTACCTTTGGGAATAGGGGCTGTCAAACAAAACCGATGAATAGGTCAGTCTTGATGGGATTCGTGTGACATGTCTGACAGATGTGTAGTTCTATAGAACTGTTTTTCACCCATTTTTCCGTTTGATTTCTGATAAGTACGTATTGCCGTTGACACTCCCTAGGAATTAGGTATAATTTCAAAACCAAGTTGAGGCAACATCAATTGTAGATAGATCGGTAGTTTGTTAGCGTATTTTGCAGGTTGTTGCTATTGCATAAATATCTTACTCAACGAAAGGAGGTCACAGGGGAGAAATAAACGATCAGCGTTCTCTGTTCGTACGTCGATTTAAAATCTCAATCCAAATATTTGTAGGAGGAGAAATTCCATGAATAAGAATCGCATGATGCTGGTTCTCGGACTGCTCGTGACCGTGAGCATGATTTTAAGTGCTTGTGGTCCCGCCGCGACCCCGGCTGCACCAGTAGAAGTAGTTGTCACGAAAGAAGTTGTCGTGACCAAGGAAGTATCAGTAGAGGTGGAACGCGCCGCCTTTACCACACCGCACCCGATCCTTGGTGATCTCAAAGTGCGCGAGGCGCTTTCCTACTGCACGAACAAGCTTGACTTGATCAAGTCGGTTTATCCGTTGCTGAGCGAAGCTGAGCAGAAGTCGTTGGTGATGAACACCTTCATCCCCACCACGCACTGGGCGTATTCCGGTGATGCGGATATCACGATCTATCCGTATGATCCTGAAAAAGGCAAAGCCTTGCTCGATGAAGCTGGCTGGACCCTCGCTGATGGCGCTGACTTCCGCTCCAATGCCGCTGGCGATGAGCTCTCTCTGAAGTTCACCACCACCACCGCCACCTTCCGCCAAACCTGGGGCGCGATTTGGTCGAAGCAAATGTCTGATTGCGGTATCCGCATTGTGCCTTTGTATGCTCCCGCCTCCTGGTGGTTTGGTGATACCACTGGTATTGCCCGCCGTGACTATGAACTTGGTGCCTTCGCCTGGGTTGGTCAAGCTGACCCCGGTGGTCAAACCCTGTATGCCTGTGATCAAATTCCGCTGCCCACCAATGGTTGGGTAGGCCAGAACGCCATGGGCTGGTGTAATGAAGCAGCCAGCAAGAACATCAAGTTGGCGAACAACACTCTTGTAAAAGATGATCGCATTGCCGCATATAAGATCGTCCAACAGGAATTCACGAAGGACGTCCCGAGCATTCCACTTTTTAACCGTACCGATACCTTTGCGGCTGCGGCTGACTTGGCCGGCTTTGCTCCGACCCCCGGTGAATCCTACTGGGACTATAACATTGGTAGTTGGGAAAGACCTGGTCAGGATACGATCATCCTCGGCTTTACCCAGGAACCCGCTTCCCTCTTTACCTTGGTAGAAGATGCCCAGGTTTCAAGACTGGCTGCTTACCTGACCGGCCCGTTGGATTACACCACCTTGAATTACGATTATCAGGCTGTGTATGTCAAACAGTTGCCCACCCTTGAAAACGGTGGCACCACCAACAATGATGTCGAAGTTAAAGAAGGCGACAAGGTTGTGGATGCCAACGGCGACGTTGTGGAATTGAAAGCCGGTGCCAAGATCAAGAATGCTGCCGGTGAAGAAATTGAGTATGCTGGTGGTGCTGTCACCATGAAGCAATTGGTTTCCAAGTTTGAGTACATTGACGGCATTAAATGGCAGGACGGTTCACCGTTCACCAGTGCCGATCTCGAGCTCGGTAAGAAGATCGGTTGTGATCCTGAATCTGGCGCAACCTCTTTCATCACCTGCGATAAGACTGCTAGTACTGAGTTCGGCACAGACTTTGTTGGTTATACCCAAACCTGGTTGCCCGGTGTCCAAGACCCGCTATACTTTGTGCCGGTCTGGGGTTCCTATCCTGCGGCACGCGTTCTTGCTGATGGACGCAAACTCGCTGACGTTCCTGCCAAAGAGTATGCCACCCTCCCAGAGATCGCTGAAAGCCCCTGGAGCACTGGTCCCTATATCATCACCGGTTGGGTGAAAGGCGAGAAGATGACCTTCGAAGCCAACCCCAACTGGGTATTTGGCGCACCCAAGACCCCGAACATTGTGATCCAGTTCATTACCCCTGAGAGTGCTGAAGGCTTGCTGCTCAGCGGTGAAGTGGACTTACTTGACTCAACCACCTTGGTCGGTCTCGATCAAACTTTGGTGGATGCCGCAACGGCTGGAAAGATCAAGACCTACGTGATCCCAAGCGCGACCTGGGAACACATTGATGTTTCCTTGTTCGTTCGCTAAACCATCCTTGTTTCTGTAAGTTAGCTTGGGGTAGGTGTGGCTCGCAAGAATTGCACCTACCCCAAATACTATCCATAAAGAAATTATTTGTACGATGTTCGGAGTCTAAGTTATGGGCGCTTATCTAGTCCGCCGCGTGTTTCAAATGATCCTGGTTATCTTTATCTCTGCAATTGCATCCTACGCGTTGCTCAATTTGGCGCCTGGGGGACCGCTGGCTGGTTTGCGCCAGGTTCAACAAGGTGGCCGCTTCAAAATTACTGAAGAAGATATCGCTCGCATCCGCGCTTATTTTGAATTGGATTTATTTCTCCCGTATCGTTTCACGCGCTGGCTGGTTGGTGAGCCGCGCGGTCCCGTTGTTATCGGCGGGAAAGAATATTTTTCCGACCTGGTGATCGGCTGCCGTAAACCCATCGAAGAGGAAGTCTTAAATTCGAAGGGTGAATACGAAACCCATACAACCGGTTGTAAAGAAAATGTCGCCTTGAAGGATATTGTAGATCGCCGCACCAGTCGCGGCGTTATATTTGGCGATTTTGGCTTATCCTGGAAAATTTTACGTGACCGCCCGGTGACCGACCTAGTGGCAAGTCGCATCAGCAAAACGCTCCAATTAATTGGGCTTGAAACCCTTTTATCGCTATTGATCGGCGTCCCATTAGGTATTTATTCAGCGGTCAGGCAATATTCTCGTTTTGATTATTTTTTCACCACCCTGGCTTTTATGGGCTCGGCCATGCCCACGTTTTTCTTTGGACTTTTGATGATTTTAGTTTTTTCGATCTTGCCCAAGAACGCAGGTTGGTTCTATGTGCCAGCTGGCTTATCTGAATCAGTCCGCAATTACACCATTCCCGGTCTGGGAAAAGTAATTGCAGGCTCTTCATTGGATCACACTCTGCATCTAATTTTGCCGGTTGCGGTGCTGACCTTTGTAAATATTGCGGGCTGGAGCCGCTTCATCCGTGCCAGCATGCTCGAAGTTATGCGGATGGACTATGTGCGTACTGCCCGCGCCAAGGGTTTGAGCGATCGGCAGGTGATCATGAAGCATGCGCTTCGGAATGCGCTCATCCCATTTGTGACGATCGTGGTGTTTACCTTGCCAGGGTTGTTCAGCGGGGCGATCATCACAGAAAGCATTTTCGCCTGGCCCGGCATGGGGCGTTTATATATTGATGCCTTGAATAGCTACGATTATCCGGTTGCCATGGCGATCTTTTTCCTGTTGGCAGTCCTCACTGTGATCGCCACTCTGATTCGTGATGTCTTATACACGGTTGTGGATCCCCGCATCCGTCTCAGTTAACGAGGATAGAATCCATGACCACGCCTACCGCTCCAGTTGTCCAACTTCAGGCTGAAGCCGCTTCCATTGAGGAGCGCACGCCCTTCCAGATCGTAGCCAGGCGATTTAGCCGCCATCGCCTGGCCATGGTTTCTTTATTTCTCATGATCCTGATCTTTGCGATCACGATCATGGCGCCTTGGATCGCTAAATTCAAGATCGATGAGCTTTCAGTGGGCGATTACTTCTTGCCCTGGGGTACGGTGCAGGAAGCCACGGGCCGTGTCCATTACCTGGGCACCGATAATATCGGCCGCGATTATTTTTCCAGGTTGATCTATGCCGGTCGTATCTCCCTGTCTGTGGCATTGCTTTCCGTAATTATCTCTGAATTCATCGGGATCGTTGTGGGTGCGATTTCCGGGTTCTATGGCGGCTGGCTCGACAATGTGCTCATGCGCTTTGTCGAATTTATGTTGACCATTCCAACCCTGCCATTGTTGCTTATTATTTCGTCCATGTTATTAAGGAACGAGGATCTGGTCCCCATCCCTGAACCTGTGCTGGCTTTTCTCGGTAAGGTGATGTTGCTCAGCCCGCGTGATTCTAGGAATGCGGTGCTGATCATCATGGTGCTGGCAGGCTTTGGTTGGCTTTCTGCCGCGCAATTGATGCGCGGCACCATTCTATCCTTGCGGGAGCAGACCTTTGTAGAGGCATCCCGATCTTTGGGCGCGTCCAATTTCCGCATCATCATGCGCGATATGATCCCCAATGCCATGGCGCCGATCATTGTGGATGCATCGCTGGGACTGGCTGGATATGTGGTGGCTGAAGCGGCACTGGCATTTCTGGGCTTTGGTATTACCGACCCCGTTCCCACTTGGGGAAATATGTTGGCGGCGACACAACAGTTCATGCTGGATAAACCCTGGCTGCCACTCGTGCCGGGTTTGCCGATCTTCATTTGCTCCCTGGCGTTTAACTATATTGGCGATGGTTTGCGTGACGCCCTCGACCCGCGCTTAAAGCTGTAAAGCCCGTTGTATACCTGAACTTGGAGAATTTCTGTGACTGAAGATAAAGCCACCCAACCCCTGCTTGATGTACGAAACCTGAAGACGTATTTTTATACAGAAGATGGCACCGTCCGCGCCGTGGACGGTGTTGATATTGTTGTGTACCCTGGTGAAGTTTTGGGTATCGTGGGCGAATCAGGCTGCGGCAAAAGTGTCACATCCCTTTCGATCATGCGCCTGATCGGTCAGCCGGGGAAGATTCTTGAAGGTGAGATCTTTTATGAAGGTAAAGACCTGCTGAAGATACCTGAAAAAGAAATGATGGAGATACGCGGAAATCGGATCGCCATGATCTTTCAGCAACCTCAAACCTCGCTTAACCCGGTATTTCGTGTGGGGGAGCAGATCGGGGAAGTGCTAAACATCCATCAGGATTTTGGAAAAGAAGCCGCGCAGAAGCGTACGGTCGAATTGCTCAAACAGGTCGGCATCCCTGAACCGGAACGGCGTGCCCAGGCATTTCCGCATGAACTCTCCGGCGGCATGGCACAGCGTGTCATGATCGCGATGGCTCTGGCATGTGTGCCTGATCTCCTGATCGCGGACGAACCGACCACTGCGCTCGATGTGACCATCCAAGCCCAGATCCTCGATCTGATGCGAAACCTAAGAACCCAACTTGGCTCGGCGGTTATCCTGATCACGCATGATCTGGGTGTGATCGCAGAAATGGCAGATCGGGTCGCGGTAATGTATGCGGGGCAGATCGTCGAGCAGACCAGCGTCTTCAATCTGTTTAAACAACCTCTCCATCCTTATACGGTTGGTTTGATCGGTTCCACTCCCGTGCTTGGAAGAGTACGCGATAAGCTGGATGTAATTCCCGGTTCGGTGCCTAACCTGGTGAACTTGCCGGTAGGCTGCCGGTTTGCACCGCGCTGTTCAGCACGTGTCAACCATAATTTGGCAATTTGTACGGAAAAAGAACCCAACTTGATCCAGGCTGGTGAGGGTCATCAAATTCGCTGCTGGCTGTATGAAGATTCCGATCAGCACACCGCGCCTTTTAAAAACAAAATCAATGAGAAGTGATATTGCCATGCCAATCAACTCAACCAAAGATAATTACGAACTTGTTGTTGTAAAAGACCTGGTTAAATATTTTCCGGTTCGTTCGGGTATCCTGCAAAGGGTCAATGCCTGGGTGCAGGCGGTGGACAAGGTTAGCTTCACGGTCAAAGAAGGTGAAACACTTGGGATGGTGGGCGAATCAGGCTGCGGCAAAACGACCGTGGGACGTTCCATGCTGCGTTTGATCGAACCCACCTCCGGTTCGGTGTTTATCAACGGCGAAGATATTATTCAAATGCGCCCGCAATCACTGAAATTGGCGCGCCGTAATATGCAGATCATTTTCCAGGACCCGTACGCCTCGCTCAACCCGCGCGTGCCCATCGGCGAATCGGTCATGGAAGGTTTGCATATCCATAACGTTGGACATCCCAAGGAACGTTGGGATGTTGCCATCGCTATGCTCAAGAAGGTGGGGCTTGAAGATTATCATGCCCGTCGTTATCCGCACGAATTTTCAGGCGGTCAACGTCAGCGCATTGGTATTGCGCGCGCGCTGGCCTTGCAGCCCAAGTTCATTGTTTGCGATGAACCGGTTTCGGCGTTGGATGTTTCCATTCAATCGCAGGTCTTGAATATTCTGAAAGACCTGCAATCTGAATTCGGGCTCACCTATTTGTTCATCGCTCATAACATGAGTGTGGTCGAACATATCTCAGACCGCGTGGCGGTCATGTATCTCGGCAAGATGGTGGAACTGGCTGATCGCGAAGAGCTCTTCCGTAACCCCATGCATCCGTATACCAAGGCATTGATGTCGGCGATTCCGATCCCAGATCCTACTGTCAAGCGTGAGCGTACGATCTTGAAGGGT
>JBDTWO010000200.1:0-8793 GCA_040006635.1 Chloroflexota bacterium | reverse complement strand
CCGCTCCGGGTGGCGGACGGTAAAGGCTGAGGCGATGAGTCCGCCCATGGATAGACCGATCAAGTTCACGGGTGGTGTGAAGCGGAGCGTGTCCAGAAGATCAGATAGTTGTTCAATGAAGAGGTCGAGGTTGTAGTCCATGTGAGGACGGTCGGAAAATCCGCGCCCGAAAAGATCATAACGCAGAACACGGAAACCTGATCGGGTTAGGAACTCAAAGGTGGGGTCGTAAATAAAATAAGGGACGGAGAACCCATGCACTAGAACGACCACTTCGCCTGATTCGTTCCCGCCAAGTTCGTAGTGTGTGACGCCGTTGGAAAGTTGTATAAATGCGCCGCCCGCTGATTTGCGAGCTTCATCATTTAATTCTTTGGTTTCATCACGCATTATATTGTAGGGGCGGGGTCTTCCCGCCCTGTGTCGTAATTATATTTTTCCTAACGCGCGCAAAATGCGTTCGGGTGTGAACGGAAATTCATCGACCCATACGCCGATCGCATCATGGATCGCCGCAGCGATCGCGGGCGCAACCGTGAGATAGGGAAGTTCGCCAAGACCGCGTGCGCCCCAGGGACCGTTCGGGTCGGGGACTTCCACGATGACGGTTTCCACTTTTTCAGGAATATCCAAAATAGTTGGGATGAGATATGTGCTGAGTTGATCGGTGAGTATACGCCCGTCTTTGGTTTTGTAATCTTCAAGCACGGCGTAGCCCTGGGCTTGCACTACTGCGCCTTCCACCTGACCCTCCACCAACGCCGGGTTGATCGCCTGACCAACATCATCAGCCGAGACCACGCGCACCACGCGCACATGCCCGGTCTCGGTATCCACTTCCACTTCGATGGCTTGGGCGACAAAAGCGTAGGCGAAGTTGGGTCGTGAATAACCGGTTTCGTGATCGAACTCGGTGGTACGCGGCGCCAGATATTTGAATTCGCCAATGGCAGGACGTTCTTCTGCAACCCATTTTTTCATAGCAACTTCTGCCGCGCCCTTGATGGAATTGCCCGCCATAAAGGTCATGCGCGAAGCTGAGACCGAACCGGAGTTACCCATCGTTGCTGAATCGGATGTAATGATCTGCACTTTCTCAAACGGCACACCGATAGCTTCTGCCGCCATCTGGCTCATCACCGTGTGCGTGCCCTGACCGACTTCCGCGCCTGCGTGGTGCAATATCACCTTCTCGATCTCGGTATTGCCACGGAGCTCAATTTTTGCCCAGCAATTTTCTTGATAACCAAAAGAGAAACCAATGTTCTTGAAGCCCGCCGCAAAACCATGACCACGCTTCAAGTGTGACGGTCTGCTTTCTTCTTTCTTCTTTCCAACGCTCCAACCAAACTTAGCACTTGCGGCTTCAATACATTTCGTGACCGTCACCGGACTCGGTGATGAAGTTCCCACACCCATGGTGTCGCCGTCTTTCAAGGCATTCCTTAAGCGGATCTCGACCGGGTCCATACCGAGTTTCTCGGCGAGTTTGTCCATTTGCATTTCAGCCATGAACAAAGCCTGCGGAGCGCCGAATCCACGGAAGGCCGCGCCCGGGACGTTGTTGGTGTACACGCCATACACATCGGTTTTGACATTGGGAATGAAATACGGACCTGTGGAAGTGATGGTTGAGTTACCCAGCACTTTATTCGTTGTATACATGTATGCGCCGGCATCGCCGATGATCTCATTCTCGATGGCGATCAACTTGCCGTCTTTGGTCGCGCCCCATTTGGCGCGCAACACCACAGCATGACGTTTGCCGTGCCCGATCATTGACTCTTGCCGCGACCAAACAATCTTCACGGGTCGTTGCAGCTTCCACGCGGCGAGCGCCAGCACGATCTGCACGGACATATCTTCACGTCCGCCGAAAGCGCCGCCGATGGCAGGGTAGATCACGCGGATACTTTCTTTCGGCATGTTCAACGCATGCGCGACTTGTTCCTGGTCCTCATGTGTCCACTGACCGCCGCATTCGATCGTGATGCGCCCGGCATCGTCTATGTACGCCAGCCCAGCTTCGGGTTGTAGGTAAGCATGTTCCTGCACTGGAGTATGATATTCGCCTTCAACGATCACGTCTGCTTTTGCAAAGCCTTCGTTGATATCCCCTTTGCGGATCTTGTAATGCACACAGATATTTGAATCGCCAATATATTCATGGACGCGCGGCGCGTCCGGTTTCATCCCTGCAACCGGATCGCTGACGATGGGCAGGTCCTCATATTCAACCTGGATCAACTTCACCGCCGCCGCAGCTTGTGCTTCAGTCTTTGCAACCACCGCCGCAACCTGGTCGCCAACGAAGCGGACGATATCCGTGCCGGGCTTCTCTTTTTTCGCAGAGCGGGTGAGTGTGAGAGAAGAAGTGGGGCCGCACAACACAGGTTGGTCCTGCCATTGGAGACCATACTCGTTGACCGGTACATCCTTTGCGGTATACACAGCGACCACACCTGGTGCGGCTTCGGCGGCGTTGGTCTTGATCCACTTAACGCGTGCATGCGGGCGTCCTGCGAACAGGAGCTTCATATGCAACATGCCCTGCATGGCTAGATCGCCAGAATAGGGCGTTGTGCCGGTCACTTTACCGCGTGCATCCACGCGGGGGAGGGAATGTCCAATGGTTTTGTGTGTGGTCATGATAATTTACCGAGTGGATTGCCGTGCAATCCAAAGAACGAACAGAATAGATACTATATCAATGACGAGCAAAATCCATTGAGTAAGTGTAAGGGAATTCAAATTGAAATTAGTTCGCGCTAACTCAATGACCACTGCCATGATCTGGGTAAAAATGAAAATTCCGATATGTGAGATAACAACGAAGCGCCATCCTCCCAGACCTGATGTGCTTCTGCGTCCAGTTTGAACCCTGTGTTCGTACATCAAGCCAGTATCGGGATTTTCAAGGTGTTCGCGAATATATTCTGCAGCAGTTCGTATTCTGAAATCGTTTTGTGCCCACCCGAATGCAAGAAACATTGCAAGAGGCGGATAAATTAATGCTACTGATTGTGTACTCAGACCAATACCCAGAAAGATACCTGCCAGGGTCAATGTAATTGAAATCAACTGTTGACGGAGTTCGATACGTTTTAGAATTTCGCTGCGCAAACTGTTATATTCCAACTCAATACCCGGTTTAGTATTCTTTTTGGAAACAGGCATGGCATTTTCCTTGATAATGAGTATTTAGCGTTTGTACTTTTTGACTTTGACGCGTGGCGGCGGGACGTCTGTAGGACCAAACCTTGAAGGTCCGAACATTGAGTAGATGTATCCATACACGATCGCCATGAAGCCGCCGATGATCATGGTGAACGCCAGCGCAAAGATCAAGTTGGCGCTAAGGTTGGTTTGTTTTTGGAAGAAGCTACCGATTCCAGAAAGATATTGTGATTGAGACAAAAATGCTGGGATGTTAGGTGTGCCGAGTAATTTTGGAGGAATGAGTGCAGCGCCTGGTAGACCATTTTTGATCCAATAATCGGCAATGCCATATGAAAGAAGGGGCACGACCACCATGGTGATACAACCCAAACCGCGCACCAACGGCGGAACCTGATTGCGTGCGATCGGGGCTTGCTTCCTTGAGTTTGTACTGTATTTACCCATAATTCACCTCACGTGCTGATTTTATTTGCGTCTTCAATTGCTTGCACGATTTTATAATAACCCGTACAACGGCATAAATTACCGGTGATGGCTTGCTCGATCTCGTTGTGGGTCGGGTTTTCTTTTTCTTCCAACAACTTCGCAGCCGACATGATAAAGCCGGGCGTACAATATCCGCATTGCACCGCGCCGTGCTGGATGAATGCTTCTTGAACAGGGTGAAGTTCATTACCCACCGCAAGACCTTCCACAGTGACGATCTCCGCACCATGCGCGCGCGGGGCGGGGACAAGACATGCCATCACGGCTTTGCCATCCAGGAAGATCGTGCACGCGCCGCATTCACCTTCGGCGCAGCCTTCCTTGGTGCCGATCAAATTCCCATCTTCACGCAAGAGCCGCAGAAGGGTTTTTTCGTGTCCGCTTTTGAATGTATATTTCTTGCCGTTGATCGTTGTTTCAATGGGACTTGACGGAGACTCATGCCGCTTCTGTATTCCGCTTTCCGCCTTCTGGACTCCCCACAACAGCACCGCTTCAGACGGCATCCCAGCCTGCTCCTCACCCTTGAGTATTGACCTTAACCCACGCAGAGTGCAGACGCGAATCATCTCGCGACGATACGCGGCAGAACTGCGAATGTCATCGATGGGTTTGCTGGCGTGCATGGTTAGGCGCGCGGCTTCTTCCATGATTTCACTGGATAAATTTTTACCCTCGAGATATTTCTCTGCTTCCGTTGCGTGGATGATCGTGGGGGCGACAGCTCCCAGCGTAATCGATGCAGATCGGACGGTATCAGCTTCAATAGTTAGAATGATCGCTACGTTGACGAGGGAAATGGCTTGGGCGCGGCGCAAGGCTAGTTTGATGAACGTCCCGTGCTGTGTGGATGTCAGAGCCGGGAAGAAAATATCCACAAGCATTTCATCGGGTTGCAGCACCGTTTTGCGGACGCCGATATAAAAATCCTGTAGTGGAATTTTACGCACACCATTCAGAGATTGCAGTGTGACCGATGCCCCCAACGCGATCAGCGGTGTGATCGTATCGTTGGCGGGTGAGGCGGTGATGAGGTTGCCTGCGACCGTGCCGCGATTGCGGATCTGCGGCGCGCCAACTTCCCAGGCCGCACGAGCCAGCGGGTAGGCGTGCTCACGAATGATTTTTGATGCAACACAATGATTATGAGTGACCAGCGCGCCCAGATGAATGTTGTTATCTTCGTCGAGGGTGATCTGGTCGAGATTGGGAATGCGCGAGACGTCAATTAAAGTATCTACCCCTTTGCGGACGCCGCGCTCGAGTTCGAGAATTAGATCGGTTCCGCCTGCAACAATACGCGCACGTTCCCCTTTATTTTTTAAAGTTTGCAGGACTTCTTCAATGGAGGTTGCGTTGAGGTATGCGTGCCACATGGTGTTGTTATGCGTAGGGGCGCAGCATTGCTGCGCCCCTACGTGGGATTTATTTCGACCCGGTCACAACTTCAGACCGCTTCTCGTACGTTTCCACAGCCAGCCGAGCGAGCGAAACAATGTTGCGAATCGCGGCCGGCAATGCGGCTTCATCGTTCAGGCTTTGTTCCACGTTATCCACGCCGCGCCCAACCTGTTCGGCGAGATCGAAGAACGCCGCATCGAATTGATAGATGGCAGTCAGTTCTTTTTCGTTGATCTTGACGGCATCGAACAGACCGGAGTAGCCGCGCGGGGCGGTGGTGAGTTTGTCGATGAAGGTGCGGAGTTTGATCGCGGCTTTTTCCATATCGTCCACATAGGCGATCATGCCATTGCTGACGAGGTCGCTTTGGAGTTGCGAGACGCGCTTCCACTGCTCTTCGAAGCGGCGTGCCACGGTATCGCGCAATACTTTATCAGCATCCCGTCGGTTCTCGCGTTCGACGTATCCGCCAAACCCCGGAATATAAGATGCCAATTTACGAAGTGGGTCTTGCTGGCTAGTTACTTTCTGAAAGAAATCGTCCATAGGAGCCTCCTACCAAGATATACGAGTTCAAAGGGAATTAAGTCGCACACCCATTATAGCCTTAGTTTCTGGTTATAATCAAGAAAACAAAACTCCTATGTTGTGGCGAACGTCCCGAAGGCTGTTGTTGCAAACTCCTTTGAGTCTTTCCAACCCTGCGGGACGCTTTGTAATTCTGATTATCAAACTTCTCTCATCTGTGAGAGTAAGAATTCAAACAGCTCGACACGCGCAATGCGCGCAGTGCGGCGCAAGGAGAAATGCAATGACGACTGATATTCAATCCCTCTTAGGTGATAAGGCAGAATCGCTGCTTGGTTTCACCTCACCCAAAATTTCCAAGGAGCGTTTGCACCTGCCCGGTCCGAATTTTTTGGATGATGTTTTCATCAACTCAGACCGCAACAACCGCGTGCTTGGCAACCTGGCTTGGATGTATAACCACGGGCGGCTCGCTGGTTCGGGCTACATGTCGATTTTGCCTGTCGATCAAGGTATCGAACATTCAGCCGGTGCTAGTTTTGCAAAGAACCCCGATTTCTTTGATCCCGAGAACATTGTTAAGCTCGCGATCGAAGGTGGCTGTAATGCAGTGGCGTCCACGTTCGGTGTGTTGGGAATTGTGGCACGCAAATATGCCCATAAGATTCCCTTTCTCGTCAAGATCAATCATAATGAATTGTTGACCTATCCCAATAGCTTCGAGCAGATTATGTTCGGTGAGGTTGAGCAAGCAGCAGAGATGGGTGCGGCAGCGATTGGTGCCACGATTTATTTTGGCTCAGACGATTCGCATCGTGAAATCATCGAAGTGGCTCAAGCGTTTGCGCTTGCGCACGAACTCGGCATGGCGACGGTTTTGTGGTGCTATCTCCGCAACTCGGCGTTCAAAAAGGACAAGGACTATCACGTCTCCGCCGATCTCACCGGTCAGGCGAATCATCTCGGTGTCACCATTCAAGCCGACATCATCAAGCAGAAGCTCCCTGAAAACAATGGCGGCTTCCTGGCTTTGAACACCGGTGACAGTTCCTATGGTAAATTGGACAAGCGCATGTACAGCGAACTCGCCAGCGATCATCCGATCGATCTCTGCCGCTATCAAGTGGCGAACTGCTACATGGGTCGCATCGGACTTATCAACAGCGGCGGCGCCTCGGGTGCCAACGACTTTGGCGATGCCGCGGCAACCGCTGTGATCAACAAGCGCGCCGGTGGACAGGGTCTCATTTCGGGACGCAAAGCCTTCCAACGCCCAATGGCAGAAGGTGTGCAGATCCTGAACACCATTCAGGATGTGTATTTAGATCAGAGCATTACGGTCGCGTAAACGACTGTGAATAAAAAAGAAGCGCCGTCGCAAAGACGGCGCTTCTTTTTGTTATCTCCTCGAACGTGACTGTTGCTGCGCTTATTAGTCTGACTTACCCTTGGCTTGCCCGCGCACGAGACGGTCACCCTCACGGACAAGCGCCGCGTTGTCTGCGAGCATTACGAGGAACTCATCACGATCCGCAGGGGATATGAGGGTCATCTTCAAGGGTCCGTCGCCGGTGCGGATTGCCAGGCGGTTGAGCGACAGGGCTGGCGACGCAAGCGGATTGCGCGTCGGGTACACCTCGAGTATCTCGTTCAGCCTGACGCGACTTCGTATCACGCCGAACTGGATGACCAGATACTTGTCCGAGACACCGTAGCGGATCGGGATCACAAGCAGCCCATAGATAGCGGCGACCACCCCGCAGCCGAGTAAGCCGACAGTGACAACCTCCCTGTCGCCGCTGAGCAGCCCAGCGATCAGAATGCCGAATTCTAGCAGCGGCAGTGCCAGGAGAATGACACCGAGCCACCAGTCTACTGCAGAGCGGAACCACTTGAATTCTGAGTGAGACATATGACCTGCCTTTCGAAGGTTTCCCGGCAATTGGATTCAGCTTAATGGTTGTAGCGGACAAAACCACCAGACGCCGAATCCGCTGTTGGAGCCAGAATCCCGAAAGTGTGGGTGAACGCCCGCACTTGTCCGGTGGATGTGGTGTTAAGCATCAATCCATTCTTTCACCTAATGAAAGGTCGCTCAAAACTTTGATACTAAAGTCCAAGCTCGAGTTTGATATCATTGCACAATTGAGTTGCTTTGCGGCTTCTTTCGATGCCATACTGATCTTGTCCATCATATGTTGAAAAATGTAAGGATAATTCAATAAAAGCTTTGGCAGCAGAAATATTATTTGAGTCAAAAGCCATGTAAATCAGTCCTAGCCGGGCTTGCCGTGCTGTTCTACCATTGACAGTTTCGGCAACCATAACCCTATGCTGTATGGGTACTTTTCCCCGAAGATATTTTGTGGCTTCCAACATTGTCATAAGTGCTGTATCTGTTTTCAAATCTTCATACAACTTGTTCATATTTGAGTGAATAATCCAAAGCTGATTAGCATCTTTGCTCTCTTTAATACTGTTGAAATGGTTAGCTAATAATTCTTCCCGCCATAAAACCTCTGTTTCTTTGGGTATGTTGAGACTTTTATATTCATCATATCTTCGTGGAAATTCGCGTGTCATTTCATACGGCGAACCCCCCATCTCTATAAGAAAACTTTTAGCTTGTTCAAGGGTTGTTATTGGTTCATCAAACATATAGTGCCTCTTGATTTTAGAATCTTTGAGAATTTAAAAAATAGATGCCGAGCGGAAGAGTCGCTGTCTGCTGCAGCCGGTGTTAGACGGCGTTCTTTGTTTTACAGCTTTACTGCCTGCGCTCAAGTTCGTCGGGTGTTGGCCTTTGGAAGAACACAATCCACGGCTTCATCATCTCTTCGGAAATATAGAAAGCTTCCTGCGTGGGCTGGGAATTCCTTATAGCAAGCCGTTGCATAAGCTCAACCTCCGACACATCAAGAAAGTGTACTTCGCTGCTCGCCCCAAGTTGCTTTGCTCGCAAGCGGTAGTCTTCGCGTTCCTCTCGGGCCCAGAAACCGAAATCGAGGATTACATTCGTTCCCAATACCAGCGCCCTACTTGCAACATTCCAAAGCAGGGTCTCGATTAGGTTGTGTCTAGCATCATGTTCTGGCTCTTCTGCATCCTGACCAAAGAGACGCACTTGCCATTCATCGGGTGTCAGTCGAAGCGCCGATTTCTCAAATTCAAGCTTTTGAGCAAGCGTTGTTTTCCCTG
>JBDTWO010000199.1:0-8804 GCA_040006635.1 Chloroflexota bacterium | reverse complement strand
TATTCGACATCGTGCCGATTGCCCGCGAACGAATTGTGGAAAATATCAACGACCCGGTCATTGTGCTTGACCCAAGCAATCGGATCGTTGACATCAACAAAGCCGCCGCCGCTTTCTTGAGCAAACGAAATTCGGAATTAATCGGGCAGGCTTCCGAATCTATATTTGCCAGGTGGCCCCTAGTCATCGAATTATTGAAGGACTCTCACACCTCAAAAAGGGAGTTCTCCACCAAAAACAAAAACGAGACCTTGTTCTTTGATATCAGCATTTCACCAATTCTATCCAAACGGCAGGAGCTATTAGGTCGCATTCTAGTGGCACGGGATATCACCCGACACAAAAATCTTGAAATGAACTACAAAATGCTCTCGGAAGAACTGGAGCAACGCATCCTCGAACGGACCGAGGAGCTAAATAAAAGCGTTGAACGTTACCGCGCTGTAGTTGAAAACCAGACTGAGTTCATCGTGCGTTGGAAGCCAGATGGCGCACGCACTTTCGTCAATGAAGCCTATTGCCGATACTGGGGCGTTACTTATGAACAGGCACTTGCCATTAATCTGGTTAGCCACATCACAAACGAGGATCGTTCCGCGATTGAGGCGAAAATGTCGCGCTTAAATGCGGGCCTGATTGATTCCGAAACGGAGATTCATCGAGTTACCAAACCAGATGGAACAATCGGGTGGCAAGAGTGGACAGATCAGGCACTGCGTGATGAGTCAGGAAATTTAATTGAAATACAATCTGTGGGACGCGATGTCACTGCGCGCAAGCAGGCAGAAGAAGCGCTGCGCGAAAGCGAAACGATTTACCGGCAGGCAATTGAAGTTGCCGGAGCCGTTCCCTATCGTCAATCGTATCCAGATCAGGAATTTCATATTACCTATGATTTCATCGGAGAGGGTATTCGTCAAATAGCCGGTTATGGACCAAAAGAATTCAATGAGCCTTTGTGGGATTCACTCGTTCAGGAGAGTCGCCTCCAGGGTGAGCTTGCCAAATATGCCTGGCGCGAGGCAGTCCAACGGGTGCGCTCGGGCGTCAGCCCTGTCTGGCAATGTGAACATCGCATCCAAACTCGCAATGGTGAAACCCGCTGGGTTTATGAGGCAGCGGTGGAATTACGCGATAAAGATGGCAAATCACATGGTTCAATTGGTTTATTCCAGGATATCACCGAACGCAAACAGGCTGAGGAAGCTTTACAGAAATCAGAAGAACGATTCTCGAAAGCCTTTCAGTCGAGCCCAACCATCATTACAATTACTCAACTCAGCAATGGGAAATTGCTGGAAGTAAACGAAGCTTTTGAGAAAATCATGGGGTTTACGCGGGCAGAAGTCCGTGGGAAGACCACGGTCGAATTGGGGATCTGGAGGGACAAGGCTGACCGCGACAATATCACAGAAATTATTGGAACAAACGGACAACTGAAAAATGCAGAACTACAATTCCGAACCAAAAGCGGTCCGTATATAACCTGTTATTACTCCGCCGAAATAATCGATCTGGAAGGTGAAAAGTGCCTGCTCTCCACTATTGAGGATATCACCGAACGGAAAAAATCAGAACTTCGCGTCTTGCACCTTAACCGTTTATACGTGACCATCAGTCAGATCAATCAAACCATTGTCCATGCCCGCGACAAGGATAGTTTGTTCCGTGAGATTTGCCGCGTAACAATTGATCACGGGCGGTTCCGCATGGCTTGGATCGGCTTACTCGATGAGAGCGGCGAGCGCATCAACCCCACCATTTTTGCGGGAGCCGAATTGGGGTATCTGGAAAATTTGGAAATCAAATATCGTGACATGACCACCGGCAGCGGTCCGACCGGTACGGCAGTACGTGAGGGACAGTGCATTATCTGCCAGGATATCGCCAGCGATCCACGCATGGCTCTGTGGCGGGAACCAGCGCTGGAGCGCGGATATCGTTCATCCGCTGCAGTGCCGATCCGCGAACAGGGACATGTAATCGGCGCATTGACGGTCTATGCCAGCGAACCGTATGGTTTCGATTCAGAGGACAAGGAATTGCTTGAGCAAATTGGGCAGGATGTTTCCTTTGCACTCGATTCCATTAACGCAGAGATCAAGCGGGAACATGCTGAAGCAAATCTGGCTGAAGCTTATGATACAACGCTCGAAGGCTGGGCAAAGGCACTTGAATTAAGAGATAAAGAAACAGAAGGGCACTCGCGTCGGGTGACAGAAACAACTTTGGTTGTAGCGCGATCGATGGGCTTCAACGAGGAGGCGCTGGTCCACATCCGCCGCGGTTCCATTTTGCATGATATCGGCAAGATGGGCATCCCGGATGATATTCTGCGAAAAGCCGGCCCGCTTACTGAAGAGGAAAGACAGATAGTTTTGAAACATCCGAATACAGCCTATGATTTGCTGAAACAAATTCCCTATTTAGAGCAGGCGTTGGAGATTCCCTACAGCCATCATGAAAAATGGGACGGTACCGGATATCCGCGTGGCTTGAAGGGCGAAGAGATTCCGCTCTCAGCGCGCATCTTCGCCGTTGTGGATGTATGGGATGCACTCACTTCTAACCGCCCGTATAGAAAAGCATGGGATCGTGAAGAAGTTATCCAATATGTGATCGATGATTCAGGCAAACACTTTGATCCTCACGTTGTGGATATTTTTTTAGCGCTAGTCGGAAAAGGCGAGATATAATTCAAGCATGTCAAATAAAATCTTCGTCATCGGACATGTCAACCCGGATACAGATTCGATTGCCTCCGCCATGGGCTATGCCTGGCTGTTGCGCGAACGCGATGGAGCAGAGACCGTTGCGGCGCGCGCGGGTGCGCTCAATCCGCAAACTGCCTGGGTGCTAAAAAAACTTGAGTTGGATGCGCCAGTTCTGCTAACCGACGCATCGCCGCGTTTCGAATCCGTTATGCAACGACTCGATAGCGTTCGTCCCAATGCACCCATCGGCACAGCCTGGACGCTGGCCAGTAAAACTGGCGGCATTGCCCCAATTGTTGATGAAGACGGCAAACCCTATGGGATCGTCAATAGCTTCAGTCTCTTCAAATATTTTACAGAAATACTTGGACCGCGCCCGGGTGATACAACGGTGCGCGAGATGATGTCTGCACCATGCCGGGACGCAGCCGATACCAAAGTCACCAAGTTCGCGGCGAACGCCCACATCCGCGATTCGCTGAATCGTATTTTGCGCGATGAACACGATGAATATTGGGTGGTGGATGAAAACGGTTTATATCTGGGCATCGCCCATCAACGCGAACTCCTCAACCCGCCGCGCTTGAAAATTATTCTCGTCGATCACAATGAGCCGCGTCAGGCAATCGCCGCGCTCGAAGAAGCGGAACTGCTTGAGATCCTTGATCATCATCGTCTCGGCAACCCCTACACTCGCCAGCCGATCCGCTTCACCGTGGATGTGGTGGGATCGACATCCACCCTCGTCTCCGAGCAGACTGCCGAAGCAGGACTCTCGATGCCGCCCAGTTTAGCGGGCGCGCTTCTCGCTGGGCTTTTAGCGGATACGCTCATCCTAACCTCTCCCACCACCACGCCGCGTGACAAGGACGCTGCCGAACGCTTAGCGCGCTGGGCGTTCGTAGGTGGAAGTCCGCTCAAAGGTGAGACGCTCGAATCTTATGGCAACGCCGTGCTCAGTGCAGGCGCCGGTTTATCGAATCGTAAACCCGAGGAAGTTGTCAGCACAGATATTAAACCCTTCGAATCCAGCGGCTTCAAATTCGCAGTGGCACAAGCCGAAGTAACGGATATCCTCCAACTCACTGAACATCTGCAGCCGCTCACCGAAGCGCTCGATACCCTGAAAGATAAACGTGGACTCGACTTTGCCATGCTGCTCATCACCGATGTGGTGCGCGGCACAAGCCGCCTGTTGGTTTCATCGAAAGCACCGCCGGTATTAGATGATCTCCCCTACCCTCCGCTCCCCGATGGTACACGCGATGCACAGGGGGTAGTATCAAGAAAGAAACAATTGTTACCCGCTGTGTTGGGACTATTAGAAAGATAAAATGGAATTTCAAACCATCGTCGACCGCGCCATGGCAATCCGCAAGCAGTACGAAGCCAGAGAAAAACAACTCTATGGCTCGGCATGGACCAGTGAAGAAATCGCCTTGGGATTTGTCGGCGACGTGGGCGATCTGGCAAAGCTCATCATTGCCGAAAACGGGAAACGCAACATCGCAAATAGCAAAGAAAAGCTTGAGCATGAATTAGCCGATTGTCTCTGGTCAGTGATCGTGCTGGCGCGTCAACATGAGGTTGATCTGGAAAGTTCGTTCGTGAATACAATGAATGAATTGGAAAAGCGGCTCGCAGAGGGGTAACTTCTCACGGATTTGGGGTCAACAAGCCTGCCTCAGCCTTTTCAGCCGGACAGCAAGCTGTCCGATTCCAGCGGCTGCAAAAATATCCAAAACAGATTAAATCCGCGAACTGCCGTGCATCTAAGGTACAATGGATGCATGAATCCGTTCGCTAAACTCTGCAAAAATCAGCAAAATATCTCGTTTTCCCACACTTTTTCCCTACATCAACCCACCATAATTGAATCGACGGACAATCTTGGACAAAAATGACGCCCTCAATTTGCGTCACATGGTCAACGCAATAGAACAACTCGAAAGCTATATGCGCGGAATGTCTGAGAGCGAGTTCGCAGCGCGCGTGATGGTGCAAGATGCTGCGGCATATCAAGTCCGAATCGTCAGCGAAACGGCGAAGAATATTTCATCCGAATTCCAGGAATCGCACCCAAAAGTTCCCTGGGGAACCATTAGTCGTATCCACAGCAAGATCATTGGTGAAGATTACAAGCTCAACATTTCCATGGCTTGGGATGTGATCCAGGATGATCTGCCGTTACTCAAACACACTATTAGAAAGCTTATGCTCGCATGAATAAAATTCCAAATTCTCAGTTGATCGAAAAAGACATCCCCTCCAGCAAGGCAACCTGGAAAAAGATCCAGCCGTTTGCTTTGACCTTTAACGGCTACGAACATTGGGGCACGTTCAAGAAATGCAAGGACGTGGCACAGCAAGGTGTTACGCAATTTAAAAATAAACAACAGCTTAACCTGTCACTGACTGAGCTGCGCACCTGTCTGTTCTTCGAAGCCATGCGCTGGAAGCATTATGAAAAAGAACCATCCAAACGCGGGTTGGAATATGTCCACGCTTTGTCAGAAGCGATCCGGGTGCGGGTACAAGCCAGAGAGATCAACTAAATTAATATCGCCCCGAAGGGTCTGAACGGCGCATCCACGCTTCTCAATTCAACCTTCGGGACGTTTGGCATATAATTACGACATGCAATCCATTTATCAGGCTTTGTCAGAGCTCGAAAAAAATAATGAGTCCGCGGCGTTGTGTACGGTGGTGAAAAGCGAAGGCTCCACGCCGCGGCATGTAGGCAGTAAAATGCTCGTGTATCCCGATGGCAAGTTCATCGGCACGGTCGGCGGCGGGGAATTGGAAAATCGTGTCATCAAAATCGCACGCGACTCTTTAGTGAATGGAAAATCTCAAACTTTGTCCTATACCATGTCTGACCCAAGCCGCGGCGACCCCGGCGTCTGTGGCGGGACTGTGGAGGTGTTTGTGGAACCGATCCTGCCCCCGGCTTTGATCGTTGTGATTGGTGCGGGACATGTCGGCAAAGCCGTTGTCCATCTCGCCAAGTGGCTGGGATTCCGCGTCGCTGTTTCAGATGATCGGGCTGAGTTCTGTAATCCTGAGTCCGTTCCCAACGCTGACGCTTATTACCCGGTCCCGATGGCGGAGTTGGTGAATCAATTCAAAGTGACGCACCAAACTTATTTCGTAGTGACCAGCCGCGGGTCCAGTGTGGATGTGGTGGGATTGCCGAGTCTGCTTGATGCGGAGGCGGCGTACGTCGGCGTCATCGGGTCGAAGCGCCGGTGGTTGACCACGGTCAAAGCGTTGAAGGAGAAGGGCATGGCGGAGGAAAAGATCGCGCGCGTCCATTCGCCGATGGGGTTGGAGTTGAATGCCGAAACGCCGGAGGAGATCGCAGTGAGTATCATGGCGGAGATCCTGATGTTGAAAGATAAGGGGACGGGGAAGATGATGAAGGGTAGTGAGTAGTGAGCAGTTATCGGTGAGCAGAGGATAGAAAGCAGTAATCAGTGCGCGGTGAAACTTTCGATAAAGAATGCCGTATGTAAGGATGTGCGCTTCGAGTGCGCGAATAAGACAAACGGTTCTTGTAACTGCAAATTCATTGGACTATAATTAAAACAACGTTCTTCAAAAGGAGAAAAATCATGGCTAGAATTTTTGATGTTATTGAATACCCGAATGAAATGCGGACTGAGATCGTGCATCGTTTCCCTGAGGAAGGGATCGGTGATTATCGCATGGGTTCGCAAGTGATCGTACGTGAGGCGCAGGCGGCGGTATTCTTCCGCGATGGGAATGCGTTGGACGTGTTCCGCGGCGGACGTCACACGATCGCGACTGCGAACATCCCGAAGATCATTGATTTCATCGGCAAGGCATTCAATGACCGCACCCCCTTCCCGGCGGAAGTGTATTTCGTTTCGATGAAGGAATTCGCGAATGAGAAGTGGGGCACGCCGCAACCGATCATTGTCCGCAATCAAGGAATTGGTTTGGGGGTAGCGTTGTTACAGGGCTTTGGTACATTCTCGTTCCAGGTCAAAGACCCGCAACAATTCGTGACGCAGATCGTCGGCACGGTCGGCACGTATCAGACCTCCGAGATCGAAGAGCGTTTGAAGACAATTCTGCTTTCCAAGTTACAGGATGTGCTCGGTGAGACAACCGCCGCCAAAAGCGTGTTGGACTTGATCGGGTTGACCGAAGAACTTGGCGCGGCTGTCCGTGCAAAATCACAGGATGATTTTGAGGCGATGGGTCTGGTACTCAAGACTTTCTATATCGGCAATCTCAAACCGTCCAGCAAGTCGGCGCAGGAATTGCGCGACATGGGTATGCTCGATATGGCAACTTACACTCAACTACAGGCTGCGGATGCGATGCGCGATGCCGCGAACAATCAAAGCGGCGGCGCTGGTCTGACGGCTGGCATCGGCGCAGGCATGGGCATTGGCAATTTGATGGGACAGGCTTTGCAAGGCGGGATGCAAAACCAGAACCAAGGCGGTCAACAACAAAGCAGCGGCGGGCAAGCCTCCGGTGGTATTCCGGATGTGATGACGCCCTCTGAAGCGGCGGCGATTCTGAAGGTTTCTGAAGAGGATGTGAAGGCGGCGATCGCTGATGGAAGTTTGAAGGCGAAGAAGCTTGGGAATGCGTATCGCATTAGCAAGGATTCGCTGGAACAGTTTTTGAAGAGTTAGGTGGGGAAGGTTGAAAGATAAAGGATGAAGGATGAAAACAGGAGCCTGATTTATCAGGCTCCTGTTTTTTATTCAGCCGTATATTGGCGGTTGAGTAATCACGAATGCTTTTGATGGGTGTATCGAAACTGCTTGTGAGGCTACTGAAAAAAACAAATCTTTTTACCGCGAAGACGCGAAGGACGCCAAGATTTTTAAAGAAGAAGTTATTGATTTTCTTCGCGCTCTTTGTGCCTTCGCGGTGAGAGGGCACTGGATTGCTTTTATTCCAAATCACTCAAGACATCGGGGATGGAATTCGAGATGTCGCTTGCCATGACGGAGGCAGTGGTGCCCATATCATCGGCGGCGTAGAGACCGGCTTGGGCGTGGATCCAGGCTCCGGCGACGGCGGCGTCGAAGGCATCGAGTCCCTGGGCGCGCAAACCGACGATGAGTCCGGCGAGGACATCACCAGAGCCAGCACGGGCGAGGGCGGGTGAGGCAACGGGGATAATGGTGACACGTCCATCGGGAGAGGCGATAACGGTGAAGGCGCCTTTCAGCACGACGATATGTCCCCACTCTTGCGCGTACTTGCTGGCGAGGGCTTGCCGGTTCTCTTGGATCTCGTCTTTCGATAAACCTGTCAGCGTGGAAAATTCTCCGGGGTGAGGAGTCAGGATCGATTGAGTCGGAAGCGCTGTGTGCCAATCCTTGATTTTGGCGAGGAGATTCAAGCCATCCGCATCGATCACGAGCGGAGGCAGAGTCCCATTTTTTTCTTCAGTCTTATTTTCTTCGTAAATGAATCCGATCCGCGCGGTGGATTTCTTTTGGGCAAATTTTCCGGTGATCACATTTTCAATAAATTGTTTGGTGGTCTCTTCGGTGCCGATGCCGGGACCGATCAACAGCGCGGTGGCGCGTTCAAATTTTTTCGCAAGCATCTCGGCGGCATTGGCTGAGATGGCGCCCATTTCTTGTGGCAGTAAAGCCCAGGTGGCTTCGGGGATCTGACCGGCGAGGGCGGTGTGCAAATTGGCAGGGACTGCGAGAGTCACGAGCCCGGCACCGGAACGATACGCCGCTTCGCCCGCAAGGACGGCTGCACCTGTATAACTGGCGGACCCGGCGACGATGAGCGCCGTGCCGAACGTGCCCTTGTGGGCATCGAGCGCACGGTCTGGCAGGAGGGCGTAGACCAAACCATCTTCGGCAACGTTCGTGTGAATGTCTTTGAGGGAGGCGAGGTCATCAGGCAAACCAATATCGACAACCTGCAGGTCGCCCACATATTCATAGGCGGGCAATATCAACAAACCTTGTTTGACGGCTGCCATGGTGACGGTGATATCGGCGGGAATGGTTTCATCGGCGGCTTCACCTGAATCACAATCCACACCGGAGGGACAATCCACGGCGATGACGAGCGGGG
>JBDTWO010000198.1:0-8858 GCA_040006635.1 Chloroflexota bacterium | reverse complement strand
CAAGCGCCTTCTTTTGCTTGTGTTCCATAACAATATCTGTAGTCAACAAAAGGGTGTTGACCATAAAAGTAGTTATGTGATCGACAAAGAGCGGAAAGATTTGGTGCTCGAGAAGCGCGTTACGCATAATAACATGATCGGAAAGGTCTTCCATTGCATAACAACTCATCCTAGCGTCGTATTTGTAAACCTGGGGAACCAAACCTGGCGCAAGTTCGTTTTCCAGCATCAGGACATCAGCTTCAATTCGGGAGCGATCAGTGGAGAGGACAAATGAGTCGGAGATACGGGCAGTCGGTCCGGCTTGTTTGATGATGACCGATTTTCCGGAGTCGGTATCCCAAACCCGGAAAATGTAATTAATGTTGCCATCGCCAATCTCTGCAGCCGACAAATTGGCATAGGTGTCAAAAATGTCAAGATTTTCGCGTGCATATTCGACTATATCAGATGGTTTCATCAAGAAGAATTCGTCAAATTTTGACATCGGCAGCTCCTGGGTGTTATGGCGTTTGATGCCTTATTCTATGATAATCTTTGAATGACTACAAGTAAAACGGCGACATCAATTGTTTAGATCCAATCTCTTCACTTCTAAGTTGATCGGCGATAGTATTCAGACCTTGATAAATCTGGTTGCTCAATAGCCTCCAAAGCAAACTCAGATACTTCAGCCTCCCGAAATTAGAAAACGCTATCCAGACGCTGAAAACTTAAACCTTTAAGAAAGACGTAATAAATTCATTTTGAATATATGTTATAGTAATTTAATTAGACCTCATACATCCATGTGCCAGCATGGATGTATATCAGACATGACGCACAGCCCTTCTTAGCGATCAGCCACCGTTATCCCATGATGGATGCGGGGTACATTGGAGTCCATAGTTTGACAGGATCAATTCTCGCGGAATAATCGAATGAGTGATATGCCAGCATTATCCATGCAGTCAAGTACTGATGAACCTCCAGCTATGTTGTGGAAATTGTGGTTGTATACGAACTATGATTGCAACCTGAAATGCTCTTACTGCGTAGCGAAATCTGGCCCCAATGCGCCGCGCCGGGCGTTAGGTCTAGCCAATGTAAAGCGGCTCGTTGATGAGGCAGTGCAGTTGGGCTTTGAACAGGTTTTCTTCACCGGCGGCGAACCGTTCCTCCTGAATGAGATTTACGAAATGCTGGAATATTCATCGACCCGTATCAAGACAACGGTCTTGACGAACGCAATGCTATTGCGCGGTGTGCGTCTTGAAAAATTATGTGCAATTGCCAACGATAACCTTATCGTGCAGGTCAGCCTGGACGGGGGCCGCCCCGAAGATCATGACGCCTATCGTGGTATAGGAACTTGGGAAAAGACCGTAGAGGGAATAAAACTTCTTCAGACGGCTGGTTTTCGTGTACGTCTGGGAACAACCGAAACGCCAGCCAACAGCTTGCATCTTAATAAGATTTGTGAGTTTCATCGTTCCATTGGCATCCCGGACGAAGATCATTTCATCCGCCCATTGGCAAAGCGCGGTTATTCCAAAGAGGGGCTGGAGCTTGACATGGGAGATTTGCTACCGGAGATCACCGTCAATCTGGATGGTGTGTTCTGGCATCCGCTTTCTACCGATGCGGATATGCAAGTCAGCAAAAAAATGCTCCCGCTCGCCCCGGCCGTCGAGCGCGTCAAAGGACAACTTGAAAAAATGGCGCTCACCGGCAGCATGCCGCTCATGACATTTACCTGAGGATAAAATATTTTGGCTTCCGTGTGAAGCGAAACAAAGGAGTTTAAAATGATCCAAGCATATGTTTTGATTGAAGCGGAACCCACGCGCGTACAGGATCTGATCAAGGAATTACCCGGCCTGGAGCTGGAAGGTTCCGTGATCAAACAAGTTCATGCGGTGACTGGACGCTACGAACTCATTGCTTTCGTGGAAAGCCCAGATCTACAATCGCTTGGCAATTGAGTGACCACAGGAATTGCGGGCGCCGTGGGCGTCCGTCGAACTGAAACTTGTCTGGTGGTCTGGTAGCGCTCGCTATGCCGCGCTTGCTCTTCGGACTTACTGCTGCATTATTCTGCATTTTTCTCCTGATTAGTTGCGCGCAAACTAATAAACCAATATCAATAGAAAGCCAACTGGCAAGTGGCGCGCCTATTTATACACAGACCTGCGCAACCAGTACTTGCCACGCTGCAAACGGAGAGGGCATTCGGTCTGGGGATGGATTTAAGGTTTGGCCCCTGGTTGGTCCCGAATTCCAGTCGCGCCATCCCAACGCTGAAATTGTGTTCGATGTAATTCGGAGCGGCGATGAACCCAATTTGCGGGCGCTAACCGATCAACAGATCTATGATTCCATTGCCTATGAATTGGGTCAGAATCAGATTCAGCTTGAAGCTCCTTTAACTGCAGAGAATGCTTTCGCAACCTATGGCGGGACCATGTCTGGCAAGGCGCAGGGAGGTCTCTATCCACCATCGAATAATGCAGTGATCATTAACCTGCCTCCGATGCGTGACACTCCTATTCACGTCGAAAACGACAGCCTGCGCCTTCAACTTGATCAGATTGCGGAGGCAAGCGCGATTGGAAACACCAAGCCTCCCGCTGGTGGCGTATTTCTGGTCCTTGTTATTGGGTTCAACGATTTGAAGAACGAGTCAATCACGGTCAGTCCCGATCATCTGAGGTTATCCACACCAGGCGGTGAGCTTCTGCAACCTCAGCCCATCAATATCCGATCTGCCATCGAAAAATTTCATACACAAACTATTAAGCCCGAGCATGGGACTGCCGCGCTGGTCGTTTTTACATTATCCGCTCCTGAGGATTTCGATCAATTGATTTACGACGATGGGAATGGAAATCAACTCACACTGGCATTGAAGCCATGAAGCCTGTTCGACGCATTGCCATCATCATTGTGAGTGTTGTGATCCTGCTCGGGGTGGGAGTAGCTTTCTTGACCGCGCACCCAGCCTCAAGTCCAGAAAAGACGCGTGAACCCCTTGGCAATTTCGATGCTGAGACTCGATCCCGCATCGCCAACGCGAAGCATGTCGTGTTTCTCATCCCCTTTTCGCATTGGGATACGGACTGGCATCAATCTTTTGATACGTACAGCAAAATGGCGGATCAAAATATTCTGCGTGCGATCCAACTGGCGAAACAGGATGCGCGTTTTCGCTTTACGTTTGAGCAGGTTTTGTTTGTCCAACATTTTTGGGATACAAACCCCGCTTCGCGCGCGGACCTCGTGAGTCTGGTGCGCAACCGGCAGCTTACCTTCGCTTGGGGGGGGATCACGCAACCTGATACCAGCCTGGTTGCGCCTGCGATCCAAGTCCGCAATTTGCAGCTCGGGCAGAATTGGATCGAGCAGAATTTTGGTTCGGCATATCTCCCGCGCACAGCCTGGCAATCGGATGCCTTTGGCAATTCAGCTGCACTTCCTACTTTCTTAACTCAATTAAATATTCCGTATCTATTTATTGGGCGTCATCAAGGACGCTGTGATCCCGACTACCAACAATGCCAGCCATTGCCGCCTTTATTTTATTGGACCAGTCCTGCTTCATCGGCAGGGCGCGTGCTGGTTGCGTACATGTCCTATCCCACTGCCTGGGCTGATATTTACCAGCGCACCGATCCCGATGCGCAGCTTGCAGAACTCCGCAAGACCATCAACGCCGAGTTCAAACAAACTGATTCGAAATATATTTTTCTGCCGGTGGGGTTTGATTTTTTCGATCCGCAAGCCAACTTGCTGACGCTGGTGGATAAATGGAATACCGCGGACCAGGACACTGCATTGGTCGTTGCCGACCCCGAAAGCGCTTTTCAATATTTGGAAACGCAGTCGCTCCCTGAAATAGCATCTGATATGAACCCGATCTGGCAAGCCTTTTACAATACCCGCCCTGCGGCAAAGATCTATGATAAAGAGAGCGAATACTATCTAACTGCCGCTGACAAATTTGGATTATTACTTGATGTGCCAACATCTTTGGCATGGAATCTGGCTGCCATCAACGCGCATTATGACAATATTTCGGGAGTCAGTTATGATTTAGTTTGGAACAACAGCCAGCGTCCGCGCTACGAACAGACGCTCTCAACCGCGAAAGAAGATCTTGCGAATATTCTGGCTCGCATTGCGGGACAAGTCTCCGCGCCGATGGTTGTCTTTAACCCAAGTTCATGGTCACGTTCGGGGATTATTGAGATCAATGGCAATCTACCTGATATCAATTCGCTGCCACAACCCATTCAATATATCGGCTCTGACAAAATTGCCTTTCGCGTGGAGAACGCCCCTGCATTGGGGTATGCCGGATTGACAGTCGGTCAATCAACCATTCCGCATCCTGCCACTATTATACAAAACGAAAATCAAGTTACATTAAGCAACGGCTTGGTCTCCGTGACTCTTGACGGCGATCATGGCGGGACATTCTCCAGTCTTATGCTATTCAATAAGTCAGCATCACAGGAGCTGCTCAAAAGCTTCGGTGATGATGTCGTTTATTGGGATGACAGCGGCGATGTCTACGGGGCTTTCTTCGGTAATGAACGCGCGCGCGAAAGCAAGGTCTCTGCTGCTTTAACTATATTAGCGGATGGTCCGCTGGTTGCGAGGGTGCAGGCAGTCTTTACACTTGGAGGTCAGAAGGTCGTCAAAACCGTGACCCTGAAGGCAGATGATCCACTTGTTGAAGTGGCGTTGGATATGAGCGCACTTCCAGAAACAACCGCCATTGCTGAAACACCCACCAACCTTGATACAAATACGCGGACAGACGATCTTGGCTTTGGTGCCTTTGAACATAAAATCGACGCAAAGCCCATCACACCCGGTGACCGTACGTACCGGCGTTCGATCTTTTACCCGGTCATGTATTGGAGTGACACTTCAAGCAACAATGCTGGTTTAACTTTGATCACACATGGCTTGCAGGGCGTTTCAGGAGGCGTAACCCGCGGCGTGATGTTGATCCGACAGGTGACAAAAGACCCTGAAGGACTTACTGATCCGGGCGTTCATCATTTGAGTTATGGTTATCTCCCGCACATCGGAACGGCAGATAGCACTCAACCCTGGCTCGCGTCGTATGAATTCAATCAGCCGTTGATTGCAGCCTGGAAGAGTGCCAGGAGTATAAATATTCAGATACCATTCGATAATGAAATATCGCCAAGGCAATTCAACGACGAAACAGCTGCATCTGCGTTACCCAATATATTTAGTTTGCTCTCGGCACAAAATGCGATGATTATTGATCTATATCGACAGGGTAACCAGTTTGAAGCCGTAATCCTAAACTATGGCCCAACTCAACCCGCAGCGCTTCAAGTCGGCGGGCAGCAGATTGCTTTACCGCAAAGCGTATTCTCTCTAGTGCCAATATCCCTGCAATCTTTATCACTTCCATCAACAAAGTGAATTGAATTAAATACCCCAGGCATAACGGAAGGTGACACCAAGGATATACCATGCAGCGAGGATGGTTCCGCGCACAGTACCGCTGACCTTTGATTGACCGAAGCGGCGGTTGTGATAACTCACAGGTACTTCCATGATCCTCGCCTTGCGCTTCGCAGACTTGACGATCATCTCGGTGGGCCAACCAAAGGTCATTTCTTGCATCTTCAACTCAGTCAGCAGCTCGGCGCGTATGGCGCGATAGGGACCCAGATCTGTGATCGAGAGTTTATAAAGCGCATTCATTAAGCGCGAGACCATCCGGTTCCCGAAGCGTTGATGCGGAGGCATGGCGCCTGAGGAGATGATGCCCAATTCACGCGAGCCTAACACCAGATCGGCTTGTCCGTCCAATATTGGGGATAGCAGTAAAGGCAGGTCGGCTGGCGAAAAACTAAAATCTCCATCCATGAAAACCAGAACGTCTGTATCTTTCGCTAATGCCACACCCGCGGCACACGCATACCCATAGCCGCGCCGCGGCTCGATGACCACTTCTGCACCTGCGGCTTTGGCTTCCTCGGCCGTGGAGTCGGTTGAGCCGTTATCCACAACGATCACTTTGACAGACTTAACGGCTTGAACATCCTGCACTAATTGACGAATATTACCCGCCTCATTCAATGCCGGGATAATTACAGTGACCGCTGTCAACTTAGATTTCCCCGCGCAAGATTTGATGAATTGCACTCTGCTGCAAAAACTGGCGCGTATGAAGCACAACTTGAGAATCAAGATTTTCGATTTCATTCATTAATCGCATCAGGGAACTTGCATCATCCACGTCATACCAGACTGGCAGGAGCCTCACATTCAGATCTTCCTCGTGCGCGAGAGCAATCGTATCGGCTGTGACCGTTGGCGTGCTCATCTGCACTTCACGCAGCAAGCGCGGCGCTGGCTTTTTGATCCCGATCAGATAATAACCGCCGTCATCACATGGACCCAAAACAACATCCGCGCCATCAGCCAACGCAGTGAACGCCTGTGAAAGATAATTGGACGGAAGCGTCGGGCTGTCGCTGTCCATGATGACGGCACGTTCATATCCCGCAGATAAGTAACCTGTGAGGGCATGGTCGAGGCGTTCGCCGAGATCTTGTCCATTTTGGGGGACCAGCTCAAAGTCCGAGGCGAAGCGGTGAAAGTAATCCCGCGCTTCGAGGGGCAGATAGGCGATAACGCGCTGCGCTTCGTCGACCTGCCGCATTTGATCCAGCGTATCGAGCAGGAAGCATTCATAAAGACCGCTGGCTTGTTCGGGAGTCAGGGGCGGAGAGAGGCGGGTCTTCGTCTGCCCGGGGGCAGGTTGCTTGGCAACTACGATCAAGGCATTTTTATTTGACGGCATAATTCTTTTCTCTTATGCGTTTGGACACAAGTATCCATAGCGCATACAGCCAGGGAACACCGAAAACAGTTAAGACGTAGATGGGCTCCAACCGAATGCCGGTTTCAGGTTTGAAATATATGATCGGAACAAAGTGCGGACCAAATATCAATTGCTTACTCACGATCCAAAAACCGAACAGCAGCGCAAAACGACGACTCTGTTCTGAGACAAGTGGCACCAGGCATAACAGCCATAGGCTGTACCATTGTTGAAACCAAAGACACGTGACCATTAAATAGAAAAACAAAATATTGAATGTGATCTGAAGAAAGCCACGCGCCGGATTTTCGCTGTCAAATCGAAAGGATTGAAAGAGCACAAACACAGCCAGCAAACCTAATGCGCCAAGACTGACATAGCGCGCAGATTCGTTTGAGCCGATTGCTGGTGTCAGAAACCGAAAGATGACAGCGGGAATGGATGTGGCAAACATTTGCATCCGCCGGTCAAAGCTGAAAGAGGCGAGCCCATTCCAGAACGGATAATATGCGGCGACTGTTATGAATAAAGAAACAACAGCGGTCTTGGCGAGGAAGATAAACCGCACGCGAAACGATCCCAAGCTGCGCCAGCCAATCAACAAGACAGCAGGAATTAGCAGGATGGGAATAAATTTGATCAACGCACCCGCTAGCAAAGAAAGTACCGCCAACGTGTAACGGCGGCGCGCAACGAACCATGCGGCGGCGAGAAACCAGAACGTCATTGCCACGTCATTGTGACCGTTGCCCCACGTTTCATAAAGCAGCATCGGATTCCACCCTAGCAGGTACGCGCCACTAAGGGCGTACTCAGGCGCTTCGCGGCGCAGATACATCACAACCAGGGTCATGCTGGCGAGATGAAAAATGCCCGGCAACAATTTAAATGCCAGCACATTAGCAACAATGCCATCTCCAGCGAGGCGGGCTGTGAGACCCGCAAGGCTTTCCCAGATCGGACCATACGCCGAGGGCGCATTCTTCCAGGCGGCGTATCCATAAAACGGATCGTTGGGATAATTGGCGATCACAGATCGGAATGGATTGGCGCCATGGACTCCCAAAATGCGTCCATGCATGATGTTGTCATATATATCAGCGGCATCGAAGGGCGCCATGAACAGGAAGACAGCGATAAATGCCAGCATACCCACAATAACAATGATCCAGCCGTTTCTTTCCTCGACACTGCGACTCCGCTCAGTGCTTGCCTTGAGGCTGACCGTGTACCCGAGCCAATACAACACCCAGACGCCGATAAATGCCAGAACCAGCCGCATTTTGGCTGGCGTGCCTTGATAAAGGAGCAGACTTAGATCGAGCCGCGGATGGTTATATTGTTTCAATAAGTTGATCGGCAATAGGAATGCAAAAATATAAATGAGCAGGCTTACAAGTGCAACGCCAGTCAATTGAAGAGCTGGAGATATAGTAAATTTATTAATGAACCAGCGCGCGTTTTGCATAAAGCTTCATCACCAGATCAAATAAGAGTATGGCATACAGCGGCAGGAATTGAACTTGAATTGCGCTGTCTACCGGTTTCCATTGAATAAAGAAAGTATAGGATAAGCCGATCAAGCCACAGAACAACCACCAACCCGTCCACGCATCAAGGCGCGGCAGAGTCAGGATCCCAAATCTTTTGCTGGATGGTTCGAGGAAGATGGCGATCAAGGGTAACAACCAAAGCATGTACCATGAAAAAAGATTCTGCGATAAAAGCGTGACCACGCCAATCGGCAGGATGCAGCGCCGCAAAGCAGTTTCGGCGTCCGGCGCAGGTTTTATGACCGCCCAGCAAGCTGCAGCAGCAAGAATACCCAGGACGATAAAAGTGATCTTGTTTGGTGAATGCCATTTAAGTACATCGAGTAAGTGACCTAAACCTGAAACAAGCGGGCTGATGTTGAATTTCTCTTGAAAGTAGCGCGGTAAAAAACCAAACACCGAACTGCCGCTGGTAATTACATAAGGCAAATAAAACGCGCCTACGGTTA
>JBDTWO010000197.1:0-8923 GCA_040006635.1 Chloroflexota bacterium | reverse complement strand
CAGGGTGCGCGCGATATTGTGGCGGAGACGATCAGCGACAATGCCAATGTCCGTTCGGTGGTGCGCGAGAAGACGTTGAAGTTTTCCAAAATTCGCGTGGAGAAAATTACAGATGCGGTGGATGAGAAAGCTGTGTACGAATCGTATTATGAATTCGAAACCCGGGTAGATTACCTTCGTCCTCATCAAACCCTCGCGATCACGCGCGGCGAAAAAGAAGGCGTCCTGCGCGTACATATCGACGTGCTTGAACGCGACTGGCTGGATGCCGTCCAGGCTGAATTCGAACAGGATATTCTTTCGCCATTCGCCGATCAACTTGAACAAGCCATGCGCGATTCGGCGGAACGTCTTTTATTGCCCGCCATCGAACGCGATGTGCGCCGCGAAAAAATTGAGCTTGCCGATAATCATGCGATCCAAGTATTTGCCAATAACCTGCGCGCGCTCCTCAGCCAGCCGCCGCTTGCCCAACACGTCATCATGGGACTCGACCCAGGTTTTCGCACCGGTTGTAAAGTCGCTGTGGTGGATGCCACGGGGAAACTTCTCGACACCGGCACGATCTATCCGCACGAGCCGAAGAACGATTGGAAGGGCACGGTCAATACCCTGCAAGATATGATCAACCGTCACCATGTCACGCTCATCACCATTGGCAATGGCACGGCTTCGCGTGAAACGGAAAAGCTCGCAGCGGAGATCACGCGTCAGGCACCACAGACCAAATATCTGATCGTGAATGAAGCGGGCGCGTCTGTATATTCGGCGTCGGCGTTGGCGCGTCAGGAATTTCCTGATCTAGATGTGACTATTCGCGGCGCCGTGTCCATTGCACGGCGTGCGCAGGACCCGCTGGCTGAGTTAGTGAAGATCGATCCCAAATCCATCGGCGTTGGTTTGTATCAACACGATGTCGATCAAACCGCGCTGGCACATGCGCTCGATGGCGTCGTGGAAAGTGTGGTTAACAAAGTCGGCGTGGATGTCAACACCGCCAGCCCGGCGTTGCTCACGCATGTCGCGGGGATTGGTCCGAAACTCGCCACCAACATTGTCACGCATCGCGATGCGCATGGTCCCTTCAAATCTCGTACCGCGCTTCGCAAAGTGACCGGGCTTGGACCGAAAGCCTTCGAGCAGTCGGCGGGCTTCATGCGGATTCAAAACGGGACCGACCCTTTGGACGCTTCAGCGATCCATCCCGAATCGTATGACATCGCCAAAGCCCTGCTCGCTCGTGCTGGACTTTCGTCTGCTTCGTCCCTAAGTGAGCGGATCTCTGCGCTGGATGCTTTGACTGCCAAAGCACCGCACGAAGTATTGGCGCAAGAGTTGAACTGCGGTGTGCCAACGCTCAAAGATATTCTCGAACAGCTCGTCCGCCCGGGACGTGATCCGCGCACAAATACACTACTGCCGCTCCTGCGTTCTGATGTGCTCAAAGCCGAAGACCTGGTCACCGGCATGCAACTCAAGGGGACGGTCCGCAACGTGGTGGACTTTGGCGCTTTCGTGGACATTGGTATCAAACAAGATGGTTTAATACACCGTACGCAGATCCCAACTGGCACCGTGCTCAAAGTTGGCGATATCATCGATGTGGAAATTCTCAAGATCGAAACCGAACGCGGACGCATCGGGCTGGGTTGGGTGAAGTAAAAAAGAATATCTGCTTGCGATGATCTTCTTTGTCACAGAGACCATAGCGTAAATAAAATCGGGACGCTGATTCACGCAGAAAACGCAGATTTTTCTTTGAATTAGCGCTAGTCAGTGTTCATCTGCGTCCAAATAAATTATCGAGGCTTCCATGCTGTATCCACAATCAAATGCACATCGACAAGTAACCGACCTCTCCGGCTTCTGGGATTTTCGCTTCGACCCTCAAGATGTAGGACGCGATAGCTATTGGCAGAACGGATTTCCTGATAGCCGTCCGATCGCTGTCCCAGCCAGTTGGAACGATCAATTCGAAGATGGACGTGATTTTCTGGGTCCGGCTTGGTATCGAACTCAGTTTGGTTTGCCGTGGGGTTGGAGTGGAAAAAGGATCATCCTGCGTTTTGGTTCGGTCAACTACTTGGCAGAAGTGTGGCTCAATGGTCACTTGTTGGGCTTGCATGAAGGTGGACATTTACCCTTTGAGTTTGACGTAACGTCACAGGTTCGCTCATTGGGAAATCAACTCGTATTGCGCGTGGATGGTCGATTAACTTTTGATTCTGTCCCGCCGGGGAATGTGACCGGTGCGCCCGAAGATTTTTTCTCTAGCCATGCTGGAAATTACCCGCAGGCGCAATTCGATTTCTTTCCGTATTGCGGCATTCATCGTCCAGTATTGCTGTATGCGACCTCACCAGATTCGATACAAGATGTGACCGTCCAAACCCAATTTTCTGGTATGCGAGGTCTAGTCCATGCGCGTGTTGAGAGTATAGGTGATGTTCCTGCTATAGCGCGTTTTCATCTCAAAGGGCACGGTCAAGATTTAACGGTTGAAAAAACGATTGTCAATGATATGGCTGAAGTGGATATCGATGTGCAGGATGTTGCGCTTTGGTCTCCGGCAAAACCCAATTTATATAGTCTATTAATCGAGTTGATCCAAGACGGAGAAGTGGTTGATTCTTATTCCCTGATTATTGGCATTCGCACAATACGAGTAGATGGGGACCAGCTTCTCTTAAATGACGAGCCGATATATCTAAACGGTTTCGGTCGCCATGAAGACTTTCCAGTCGTTGGACGCGGCTACCTGCCAGCCTTGATCGTCAAAGACTATGCTTTGATGCAGTGGATCGGTGCGAATTCTTTTCGTACCAGTCATTATCCCTATTCAGAGCAGATGCTCGATCTGGCTGACCAGCTTGGATTTCTCGTCATTGATGAGACACCGTCTGTTGGGTTGTATTTTCGTAAAGATGGTCTGGAGAAGCGCCGTGAGCTTTGTCAACAATACGTGCGTGAGATGATCACGCGTGACAAGAATCATCCCAGTGTCATCATGTGGAGCGTGGCAAACGAACCGCATTCCACCGCGCCCCATGCTTATCGTTTTTTTGAAGACCTCTATGAATCTGCAAAAGAACTAGATTCGACTCGACCTGTGACCCTGGTTAGCTTTCTTGGCGCTGGTGAGCAGGCTTTTGAACTTTACGACTTGGTCTGCTTGAATCGTTATCTGGGCTGGTATTCGCAGGGTGGGACTCTTGATGAAGCCTTATCACTACTTTCTACTGAACTCGATGCGCTTCACGAGAAATTTGGCAAGCCGATCCTTTTGGCTGAATTTGGTGCAGATGCCATCCCCGGTCACCACGCTCAGCCGCCCGAAATGTTCAGTGAGGAATATCAGGCGGAGATGCTGGTGCGTTATATCGAGCTTCTACGCCAGAAGCCTTATGTAATTGGGGAGCACATTTGGAATCTATGTGACTTTAAAACTTCCCAGGGCATCACTCGGGCTGGAGCATTGAATTACAAAGGCGTCTTTACGCGTGACCGCCGCCCAAAGCTTGCGGCGCATCGCCTTCATGCATTGTGGAATGGATAATTAATTAATCATCTCGTATAATCAATACCTTCGCCAAATAATGTGAAGAAATAGGGCTTTTCGAGTGCAGTAGGTTTGTGAAAACAGACCGAAACCGAGAAGCCCATGCCAGAGATTTTGGCACTTTTATAAAGCATTGCACCAGTCGTAACCGCGACGGTTTTACGACAAATGCGTCATGTGATTTATGGCATGTTAATCAGCCACGGACGGATCACTATGTTGGAACTTTCTCGTTGGGAGCAAGGCTGTATCATACACCCTTGCTCTGGTTACAAATCCAATGGATCTTCTTTGTTAGCTTCTTTTTCCTATAGACAGGTGATGTTATGGTAGACACGATTAAATGTGATCATTGTGGTGCAGTAGCAAATGTCAAGTATGTGATTACAAAAGAATTCGACGGCAAAATATTGAATTTTTGCTGTCGCGGATGCTTGCAGGTATATGAGTTGATGCGCGAAGAGCAGTCGCCCAAACAACCAGAGACTTAAAAGCCTGCAATGGAAAACGATTCAGCGCAAGAAACTTGAACGGTACCAGGGAATTAAATAGCTTCTTGCAAAAAGGTGCCAACTATGCTTTCTTGGCTATGAACAGATAGCGGTTTAGACTGAAAAAATAGTCTCCCTGGTTTCCAAGTTGGCGCAATTCCTGTGCCCATGTCAGGGCTTCAGCGCTTGTAACTCCTTGTCGGCCGCTCACGAATGGAACAATCAAATCAATTAGGTGATTACTGAAGGTGTTCGTGTCAAAATGGGGATTGAAGATGGGGATGATTTGTTGAGATTCAACTTGAAAGCCAACCTTATGAATCCTTTGAGCAAGTGTCCTGGGAAGGCGGGGATCGGTGGTGTGGTCATCCCACACGGTGAGGATGTGGTTCATGCGTGCACGGTTGGTCGTGTGCCAGACAATTGAATCCCAATCTGTATCCAAAATAACTGCATGGCCGCCGGCACGCAGAACTCGATAGATTTCATTCAGTGCAGTGTTGACATCGGGTAGATATTCCAAGACCTGGGTAGAGATAACAGCATCAAAATGACCATCCGGAAAGGGGAGTGTAGCAGCCTCAGCGGAAAAGAATTCCACCCAGGGTTGATGAGCGCAGTGTGCTTTTGCCACTGCTAGAAGAGGTTCGCTGATGTCAATGCCACATACCCAACCAGTTGATCCGACTGATTCACCAATATCACCAGCTAGGAAACCAGGCCCCGAGCCAACATCAAGAATCTGATCGCCGGGTTGCACAGCGAAAGCCTGCTGGATCTGCTTACGTTGCTCGATCAGGTCTGGCGTGATATACATGGCGACCAGATGGTCTGAAGCTTCTTTGTCATATTGAAGATTTGTAGTTATGGTAATACTCCTGCATGGGGTGAAAACGGGGATGCTGAATGATGTGTGTGACGGTCGGATGAATCTTTCTATTCATGCCCATGACCATATTCTTAACCTGCACGCTGGATCGCAGATCTATCTGCGGATTATATTGATAGGCATTCTGCTTATATGTAAATTGTTTTTAGATAACGCTAGGCAACTTTTCGTCGGGTATCCCTTTATATTTGTTGATGCCTTTCCAGAATTCATTCTGTGCCCGCGTAAGCGGCTGTTTTCGGTTTCGGACCAGATAGATGTTCCGGGTTAATTCCATGCCTTCTACTGTCACTTCCACCACGCGACCCAGGGCAAGCCCGCGAGATGCTGCCAAACGTGAGACGAAAGCAATGCCCAACTCCTCTTCCACCGCAATTTCAATAGCTTCAGCATTTCCCAGCACCATGGAAACATTGAGCATATCTTGTGAAATATCATGTTTTAGCAAGCCATCCATCAGCACTTCGCGCGTCCCAGCCAGTTCCTCACGCAGAATCATGGGCTCATCTAATAAATCATCTGGAAAGACTTTGCGATATTGTGCCCAGGGATGATTGGCAGACACAATGAGAATAACGTTATCTATAAAGAAATCCTGGTATTCCAAATCAGAATGTTCTATGTGTTTGCTTGAAACGCCCAGAGGTATATCTCCAGTCAGGAGTTTGTTCATTACTGATTCGCGGCTAGTGACAAGCACGTTGATGCGGACCTGGGGAAATTCGCGGCGGAAGCGGGCAATGATACCCGGCAGTAGATACTTGCCTGAAGCGGTGGAGCATCCAATTGTGATCTCCCCCACCACCTCCCCTTGCAACGAGAGTATGGTCTGCTCCACACGTTGAGCGGATGTAAGCAACTCACGTGCCATCGGGACCAATACTTGACCAGCTTCAGTCAATTGTGCTGCACGGCCTGAGCGAAAAAATAACTGTGCTCCCAACTGACGTTCCAGTCCCTGAATGATTTGGCTGACTGCTGGTTGAGAAAGATGAAGTTGGCGCCCAGCTTCACTGAAACTACTTTGTTCTGCTACAGTCAGAAAAATTTTGAGCGCATCCAAGTTGAGCATGGGTATCCTTATATGAAAAAATAAATATATACGAGCATACTGTACTATGATTGGGATATAGTTCAAAAGTGACGAATGTAACCATTAAAATAATAACTGCCCGCGAGCATTTGCTCGCGGGCAGTTATTCAAGCGAAAAGCGATTTTACTTTTCCAGAGGCAATTTATCGGCTACCCAGGCATTGGTGCCCCCAAATATGCTGTTGGAAGTATAGCCGAGCATGCGCAGCGCCATGGTTGCAACCGCGCCACGGTGACCGGCTGAGCAGACAGTGATGATTTGGGCTGTCTTGTCTGTTGGAAGTTTCGTCAGGTCTTTCAGCAGGTCATTAAGCGGAATGTTCACCGAACTCTTGATATAACCAGCTTTGAACTCATCGGCAGTGCGCACGTCAAGCACAACCGGCGGAGTCCCGGAACCAAGCGAGGCTAGAGCGTCAGTGTCTTTGATTCCGTCGAAGTTATCAGGCAAGCCGGCGAGAAAGGTGTTCAAATCAGCCAGGCGCAATGGGTCAACCGTGGCAGCCATGCCAGCGACAGGGTCAGCTGGTTTGCCCTTCTCAACGGGCAAAGTTGCCTTGACCCATGCGTTGAAACCACCACCCAAGCTGCGTACATCGGTGTAGCCCAGCAAGCGCAAAGAGGCCATTGCCATTGCGCCGCGGTGACCAATGGCGCAGTAAACCACGATGGGTTTGTCCAGTGCGGGCAATTTATCAAGGTTCTGTAAAAGAGTACGCAGAGGCAGATTTATCGCACCCTTAATGTATCCATTTGTCTCAATCTCAGCAGGTTCGCGCACGTCGATGATGAAAGGAGCGCTGCCAGCTGTGATTTGCCCATTCAGGACATCCCCCTTGATGGTATAGAAATCGGCGGGCATGTTTGTCAGGAAGTCAGTCCAGACCACAGGCCAGTCAACAATACCAGCGACAGCGAAACCAGCAGCCTTCCAGGCTGTGAGACCACCACCCATGTTCAAGACATTGGTGTAGCCCAACAGGCGTAAGCCTTCGATGGCAATGGAACCACGTTGACCGGACCCACAGTACACAATGATCGCGGAATCTTTGGCAGGAAGTTTATCCAGGCTGGTGAATAATTGGATGACAGGGATATTGATTGAGCCCTTGATGTAACCACCGGACTTGACCTCATCGGCCGTGCGTAAATCAACGACTGTGGGAGGCGTAGTGCTAGCCAACGCTTCGTTTACCTTAGCTGCTTGGGTGCCCAAGAAACCATCGGGTAGGGTGGACATGCTCTCATCGAGGGCTTTGTATAGAGCCTGGTCGGCGATGACTGGGGTGCTGATGGCTTTAGCCGCTTCAGGCATTGAGCCAGTTTCGACTGGTAGGTTCGCTTTTTTCCAGCCCCCCAGGCCGCCGCTCATGTTCAAAACATTGGTATAGCCCAATACACGCAAAACGCCAGTGAGCATGCCGCCGCGCTGGCCGGAGCCACAATAGATGATGATTTTCGCATCAAGGCCAGGAAGCTTATCCAGGTTCTTCAGGACTTCGCGCACGGGGATATTGATGGCACCCTTGACATAGCCATCTTTTTCCAATTCAGCTACATCACGCACATCTAACAGGAAAGGCGGTGTAGCTTCAGCCATCGCTGTGCTGACATCAGCAGGTTTAACGCCGGCATAGCCTTGAGGTAGTGCGCCAATCATCTGGGCGTAGAGCGCCGCAAAATCTGGAGCAGGTTCCGGCGTGGAAGGCACCGCAGTCGGCTGGGCTTCCGTCACCGAGACGGCAATCGGAGGGGTAACTTCGGTGGCCACCGCGGGAGCGCAAGCGGCTAGGATCATGCTGAAAACCACCAGCAGGATTACGGACAGGTTTAGTTTTTTGTTCATATGCTTCTTCTCCTGGTTCAAATGTCAAAATGGGGAGTCTTCCCCAATGTATTAATCTGCTTATAAGAGTTTATGGCACAAGCCCGGTAATAAATAGTGACAATTATCACAATCGCCTATCGCAAATATTTATCGAATTGCATAAATAAAAGCTATGGCAGAAAGTGACACTAGATACTATGTCACACAATATGATAATAATACGATGTGGATACGTTTCATATATTTTTGCATATCAATGAGGTCATAAATGGTTCATCTTTCTCATGTAAGTGATACTTCACTTCGTGAAGCTGATTTGGGCTTTGCCCTGGCAGATCCCAAACGCATTGAGATTATTTGTGCGCTTGAAAAACATCCCTACGATGTGAATGAATTGACGATGGAATTAGGAATCCCCAGCCAATGACCTCCCGCCATCTGAAGGTTTTGCGCACGCGCCGACTGGTTAAATCAACTCCTCACGGAGTTTCCATCAGCTATGCTTTGGCTGATCCTCGTTTGCTACAAGCACTCAAGCTATTGAATGATATTTCTTCCAATTAATTTTGGCATGCAAAAGCTTGCGACAACAACCGTAGAGCATGCCCTTGCTGATTTCTTTAACTGATCACTGTCAAGGTAATGGATGCATAAGATAGGGCATGGGCTAGTTTGCCTTTTCCAAGTCCCAAGGCTTTAAGCAAAAGTCACTTTATGTGACAAAACATCACATTATTTGTGACACTCAGTACTATTGTGTAATATGTCACAATGATATTATTCGAGTGTGGCTGTATGCGCTTATTGGAATATAGTAAGGAGATAATATGATTTCCCAGACCCTTGCACAGGAAGTTTCAAAGCTGGAGGCTGAGTTATGTTTTGCATTGTCAGACCCGACGCGTATTCTGATCTTATATGCGCTTGGGGAGAGATCTTGCAATGTTACAGAATTGACTGCTGAACTTGGCATCCCCCAGTCCACAACTTCACGCCATCTTAGAGTTCTTCGTGATCACCAAATGGTTTACACAAGCCGACAAGGTACCACGATCACATATCA
>JBDTWO010000196.1:0-8931 GCA_040006635.1 Chloroflexota bacterium | reverse complement strand
CTCGGCTACACTTGCGCCATTCTTTTTCGGAGGCTTCGGTATGGATATTCACAACACTGACGATGCTGTCACTCGCCGCATCAAGGCGATGACCGATCGTATTGCAATGCTCAAAGCGCACGACCTGTATTTTTATAATCAACCTGTGGAAGAAATGCTCAGCGATTCAAAGGTCCGTGTGAACGGGCGCGTGATGGGCATGTACGCTTCTTATAGTTATTTGGGTTTGGTGGGGCATCCCAGAATCAATGCTGCCGCAAAAGCCGCCGTGGATAAATTCGGCACCGGCACGAACGGTGTGCGGACACTCGCTGGCACATTGACCATTCACAATGAACTCGAAGAAACGATCGCGAACTTCAAACATTCTGAAGCCGCCATTACTTATACATCCGGTTATGCTACGAACCTAACCGTCATTTCCACCCTAATGGGACGCGGCGATTATGTGTTCTCTGATAAATTGAATCACGCCTCCATCGTGGACGGTTGCTTGATGTCGGGCGCGGAATTTCGCCGTTTCCGCCACAACGAGATGGATCATCTCGAAGGTCTGCTGAAGAACGCGCCTGCCGATGTTGCCAAGCTCGTCATCGCCGATTCTGTCTTCAGCATGGACGGCGACATTATCGACCTGCCGAAAATGGTGGCGTTATGCAAACAATACAATGCCTGGCTGATGATCGATGAAGCGCATTCGGTCGGTGTGCTCGGCGAGAAGGGGACTGGCATCGAAGAATATTTTAATATGTACGGTCAGATCGATATCAAGATGGGCACCTTGAGCAAGACCATCCCCTCGGTGGGTGGGTACGTTGCAGCGAGCAAGGACATCATTACCTATCTGCGCCACTCCTCCCGCGCGTATATTTTCTCTGCTGCGCTGCCGCCTGCCCAAGCCGCCGCCGCGAACGAAGCCTTCAAGGTCATTTTGGATGAACCCGAACGCATCGTCAAATTGAATCTCAACACCAAACAATTCATCGGCGGACTCAAAAGCATGGGCTTCGACACCATGTTGACCGAGACCGCCATTGTCCCAGTCTTGTGCGGTGACGATCAAACTGCCTTCGAAATGACCCGCGAAGCGCAGCACAACGATGTGTTTGTTCTGCCTGTCGTCTCGCCCGCCGTGCCGGAAGGTCTGGCACGTCTGCGTGCCACCGTTACCGCCGCGCATGAGCCCAGCGAGATCGAACGCGCGATGGATATCATCGGTGAAGCGGGGAAGAAGCTCGGTATCATCAAGTAATGTAGAAAATAAAATCCGCCTCGCAAGAGGCGGATTTTTGATTCGTTATTTTTCCCTCACCTGATAAAGTAGATTGTCCTCCACCATATACATCAGCGGAACTACCTGAATTTTTGGGTAACGCATTCGCAGCCGCTGGGCTTCACTGAGCACAAAATCGATTTCGTTGCCGATCTCGAACATGGGGGCAAAGTTCGTGAAATGTTGTTCCGCCCATTCAGGTTCCCAACCGGCGTTCTCGATCAAGCCCTTGATGAAGATCTCCTTGCGGGCGCTCAAGTTGACCATCCCGCACTGGTTGTGACCGATCAACGCAATGCTCTTCACACCGCCTACAGCGATCGCATAAGAGACTTTGAATTCGCTATAGCGCAAGTTTGCACCACCGGCACGGATAATGAAAGCGAAATTATCAGGGATGTGCAGATGCTTGCGATTGTCCATGCACATGCCGATGAGCAGCTGCGCTTGGGAGTAGGCTTCATATTCGCGGTTCAAATTGTGATATTCCAGTAAAAGTCCTACGGGCGTGCCACGCACTTCAGGCGAGATATCTTCTTTCGTTGTAATCGGGATAAGACGGTTCATGGATGTAGTCTCCTGCAAGCATTATAAACAAAAAGAGACCAAGCCTCGTGTGAAGCCTGATCTCTTTTATCGATTCTCTACTCGCCAGTCTCTTAGCTTACCAAACCGACTACAAAATTCATCAAGCGCCAGTACAAATTGTATAACGGCTGGGGCCAGCTTTTCTTTGGCAAGATGGGCGGGAAGGATGACGATACTTTTTCGTCGAAATGATTATCCGCGCCGTTGGTGTCCCAGATGATATCGTAGCCTTTGCCGAGCATGTTCTTCACGAACGGATCAGCATCATAACCGTTGTTGTCATAGGTGTTGCCGTGAGCGTAAACGTGTTCCGGGTTCGGACCCACGTCAATTTCATTGGTCGAGAATCCGATCGTTAGGTTGAAGACTGCCAGACCGCCGGTTTTGTTGCCGGTAATTTTGTTGTTGTAAATTTCCACTTCGTCCGCGGCGAGGATCAACATGCCCGTCCCAGGTGGGATCAAGGACGCGCTGGAACCGGACTTTGCAAAATTTGCACTGTTGTTGTTCTCTGAAACATTATTGTGAACTTTTGTGTTGAGTGAAACCTTGGATGGCAGTTGCGGTAACAGGTCAATGAATATGCCTACGGTGTTATCGTGTGCCACGTTGTTATACACTTCGCCATTGACCGTGTTCTCCAATTCAACGCCGATCACGTTGCCGTATGTCAACGTATCGCGAATGATCACATCTTGCGACTTGCCCGCATAGATCGCGGCATCGTTCATCTTGGTGCCTTCAACACGCTCGATCACGACATCGGTGCAACGCACCGGGTACACGCCATACACACCGGTGTTCTCAATATATAGATCATGCAACCGCACTTTCGTCGCGCCTTCCACAAGCACGCCGTTCGAGGTGTAATTCTTCACCGCAAAGTTATACATCTCAAAATTATTACCCGAAGCGATCACACCATCTGAGCGTGTGCCTTCACCATCGATCACGGGCCACTCGCCTTTATCGTTCGGGATGCCAACCAACTTCACGTCGCTCCAATCGAGCACCACCGCCTCGTGATAGAGCCCATACGGGACTTCGATGGTGTCGCCAGGACCAGAACGGTCCACGGCTTGCTGGATGGTTTCATTTGGTCCCATGCGGACAGTGGTCGGCTCATGCGCCGCAACCGTGCCTGTTTCCGTTATTTGAACGTTGTACTGTTTGACAACTTCACGCGCCGGGTTGGCGACTTGCTCTACCACGGGTAACCCGGATGGCACAGATGTTGGGACTTGAGGCAGCGTGCTTTCATCGGTCAACGCATACAGGAATGCGATCAGATCTTCTTTTTCCTGGGCATTCAATTCGAACGGAACGATCTGCCGGTCCACTTTGATGCCTTGATCCGCACCACCGCCTTTGGCGTAGAAGTTGACCACATCTTCGAGCGTGGCAAGTGAACCGTTGTGCATATATGGCGCGGACAACGCCACGTTACGCAACGTGGGGGATTTGAAAGCGCCGTCGTTGCCATCACTGGCGATTGCCGCACGACCGGTATCATGTGCTGCGCCAGCCGCATCAGGCACGCCGGTGACGAAGAAGTTGTCATTGCCAAACGTGGGCGCAGCATGACATTCAAAGCAGCGCGTTGCCGCCGAGCGGAATAAGTTCAAGCCGCGGCGCTGCTGTGCGGTGAGCGCTTCAAATTGACCGGCGGCATATTTATCAAACGGACTGTTATTGCTGACCAGTGTCCGCTCGAACGCGGCGATCGCCGACTGCATGTTTTCAGCAGTGACCGAGTCAGTGCCGAAAGCTTTATCGAAAAGATCGACATAGGCAGGAATCGCTTTCAGCTTGGAGACGGTCTCTTCATCAGAACCAGCCATCTCGTTCGAAGCGTGAAGCGGGACAGTCATCTGCGTTTCGAGAGTCGGGGCACGTCCATCCCAGAACAGGGTGGTTTCATATCCAGCATTCCACAAGCTGATGGAGTTGCGCGGCAGGGGATTGCCATCCGAACCTTTGGCGGTGGCGAGTCCATCGCTGAAGCCGAGGCTGGGGTTGTGGCAGGTGGCGCAAGCCATATCCTGTTTCTTCGAAAGGATCGGGTCGAAGAACAACATGCGACCGAGTTCGGCTTTCTCGGGCGAGGTCTCGCCGTTGAGCGCAGGGAATTCGCGCTGCAAGCCGCTATACGCGGGGAGCACACTGCTGGCGCCCGCGCCCCATTTTTCCTTGGGCAGAACCGGGTCGAAGGGCAGGGGGGCGAAGGCGGCGTAGAAAATGCCGATGAGGGCAAGCACGCCCAAGCTTAGTAAGATGCGTTTGATCCAGATTTTCATTTTTTCTCCAATATTTTAAGTAAACCTGACAGGTCTGCGCGAGGCGCTATTCGTTTTTGATTATTGTCCACGCGGTGATCGATGTGAGGATGAGCGCGAATGAGACCTGTCAGGTTTTTTATTTTAGCGTCAGCAGGAACGCGACGACGGCGTCGAAATCGGCGCTGGTGAGATCTTTGGCAAAGTTTTTGGGCATTACATCGTTGAAGCCGTCCACCACATAAGCACTGGGATTCAGAATGGATGTTTCGATATAAGCGCGGGCATCGTAACCGTCCATGCGCGTTTCAGCGCGGGTTGCCACGCCGATCAGCGAGGGTCCGATCACGATCGTCTCGGGTTGCAGGGCGTGGCATCCGGCGCAATTTGCAACATACACCTGTTGACCCTGAACCTCAAGCGCGTTGAGCGTGGGCGTCGGTTGGACAGCAGGTGAACCAGAACAAGCCGTCAATAAACCGGCGGTTAGTACAATGAAGAGAACTTGAAATTTCATACGGGAGTTTTTTCCTTGGGTTGTCCCGTTCGCATGTTTGATATGAGTGTAGCGAACGGGATTGAAGTCGGCGAATTATACAACACCGCCAAGGGTTTTCCGCTGTGCTGATTTGCAAAGCGAATTAATAACCCACTGTACGCAGAACGGCTAAATATGTCGCTCTGTACAAGAAAGGCACGAAAGGCGAGATAAATCTCGCGTTACATTTATTTTTGCGTAAGCTGATTTAATAATAACCCCGGCCGCCATTCACGTGCAGGGTTTGCCCAGTGATATATGCCGCATCTTCAGACGCGAGATAACTACAAGCCTTCGCGATCTCATCCGGCTTCCCAAGCCGCCCCACGGGAATATCATCCATTTTTTGCATGGCGGCAGGGTCGAGATAAAAAGATTGGTTGCGCGTCGTATCCATGCGCCCAGGGGAGATGATGTTGAAGGTAATGTTCTGCTCGGCGAATTCGCTGGCGAGTCCGCGCGCCAGACCGGTGAGTCCCATCTTTGCGGCGGAGACATGCGCACGCTTTGCCGCGCCGGAATAAGCTCCATCGCCGGTGATGTAAATGACCCGCCCAAATTGCTTATTGAGCATCGCAGGCAACGCAGCTTGCGTGCAATAGAACGCGCCGTCCAAGATCACGCCGATGGCTTGCCGCCATTCGTCCACAGTTAATTCCGTAAACGCTTTCTGCGGACGGATGGCGGCGTTGCTCACGAGAATATCGACCTGACCGAATGTGTCCAAGACCTGACTGAACATTGCATCGACCTGTGATTTCTCAGAGACATCCGCCAATGTGACGATTGCCCGCACGCCCAATGCATGCGCTTCCTTCGCCACCGCTTCTGCTTCGCTTCGATTCGCCTTCGCATTGACTACGACATTTGCACCCTCACGCGCCATTTCCAAAATGATCGCGCGCCCAATGTTGCGTCCCGAGCCGGTGACCAATGCAACCATACCCGAAAGCTTGCCCATTAGCGGATCGTCTCCAGGTCTTTCAAAAGCAGTTGCTTTTCTTCTTCATTCTCGATCTGTTCCAGCGCTTCACGTGCCTTTTCGAGATGCACGTTCATAATGAAACGGCTATTTAGAATCATCTCGGCGCGGGCGAGGGTCTCGTACGCATAGCCCTTGTAAAAAGGCTTGAGTCCCTGTGCGTATTTCAGCGCTAACATGCCGTAGGTCTTTGCATTATGAGGCTGGTCGATCAAATTATAGACCCGCGAAACCTGCCAATATCCAACAGACAACTGCTCGGGCTGGACATCCTGCCGCTGAGTCCAATGCCACAACGAGGCGATGGCAGTATGCAGCATGGACAGGTTCTCTTCGCTGGATCGCTCGCCGTCCTTGTCGATGGCATCCCAGGTTTTATTGAAGCAGTTCGCCGAAAAATATTTGTGCGCTTCTTGAATGTCAAAACTCAGTGTGTCCAATATACAAATTCCTTGTTTATTCAGTTGAATAAAACACTTTAGCCTGTCACATGAACTTATGCGACAGGTTGTTTGATCTGCCAATGTAAATTACTTGGCGAGTTTTACAAGTTGGGGTCTTGAATTCAATACGCGTTTGACGGTGCCGCGCGCCTCGAGGTCCAGTTTGACCGTGGTCACATACCACATCACCGAGCCTTCGAATTTACCACGCACTTCCTTTTCAACGGCGCGCGATAATGCCATGAACGTCATTTCTTTTTGTGTTCGCAATATCGATAAAATTGTCTTACGGATAATTTCATACTTTTCCTTGCTGATGTTCACCCCTTGTTTCTTTTCCGGGTGCAGTGTGCGAATCATATCCTTCATGCAAACCTCCTCTGTTGGCGATGGAGAATTTTACTCCCATCCGCGCAAGTTTGTGGGGGTAATCCGGATAGCAACCGAATACTCTTTGCCGAATTCTTCCGCTGTTGAATTCAAACCGCTGATGCCGCTTTTGTATTTGCGTATGTAAGCCCGGATCTTATTTCCAGGTGGGCAGTCCTGATCGACCTTTGCTATACCTGTAACAATGATCAAGCGTTTCTCGCCCTTCTCGTCTTCTGAGTTGAAATGTAAAGATACATTCGGGTTATTCTGAATATGTTTTACCTTATGTGCCTTTGCCTGACTGAAGATCAGAACTGTATCATTCTCCCAAATAAACCAGACCGGTTTCGGCTGGGGCGTACCTGTGGAGTCAACGGTGGTCAGCCAGATAAAGTATTCACTCTTGAGATGCTTCTTGGCGAAGCGTCCGAATTTTGTGTTTAAGTCAAACATGATCAAGCTCCGATCTTCATTCGTTCAAGGACGATCTCAGCCACATCTTTGACCTGGATCTCACCGCCATCCGCTTTCGACGCATCGCTCATCATCGTCAAACAAAATGGACAGCCCACCGCGACCGTGTTCGCTCCAGTTGATTTCGCTTCGGCGAAGCGCGCTTCATTCACGCGACCTGAACCTGCTTCTTCTTCCTTCCACATTTGTGCGCCGCCCGCACCGCAACAGAACGACTTGGCGCCATTGCGCGGCATCTCGACAACTTCCACACCAGCGGATTTCAAGTCATCGCGCGGCGCATCAATAATCTTGTTATGTCTCCCCAAATAACATGGATCATGGAAAGTAACTTTCATATTGTCGCCTTCGAGATTCATCGAGATCTTGCCTGCGCCGACCAACTCATTGATCAACTGCGTATGATGGATGACTTGATAATTCCCGCCAAACGCCGGGTATTCATTCTTGATCGTATGCAAACAATGCGGGCAGGTTGTCACAATTCTCTTTGGCGCGACCTCGTTCAAGATTTCCACATTCTGTGAAGCCAGCCCAAAGAAGATATCCTCGCGTCCCGCACGACGCGCCGAGTCACCAGTGCAAGCTTCATTCTTACCTAGCACCGCGTAATTGACTCCCGCCGCGTTCAAGATTTTTGCAAAGGCTTGCGCGGTCTTTTGCGCGCGCGCATCGGTGGCGGGCGCACAGCCAACCCACCATAAAATTTCCGGTTCGCCGTTTTGCTCGATGGTCGGCACACTCATGCCTTCCGCCCATTTCATGCGGTCGGCTTGAGAAACATTCCATGGGTTCAGGTTGCGTTCCATGCCTTTGAACGCCGACTCTAATTGTTTCGGGAAGTTGCTTTCCATCATCGAAAGATTCCGGCGGATGTCGAGAATATCGCGCATCGGCTCATTGCCAACCGGGCAAATATCCACGCACGCGCCGCAACTCGTACAAGCCCATACCGCTTCTTCAGAGATCATATTCAACATCGGCACATCCGTTGCGCCATTGTTGTTCAAGTGATAACGTTTGTTGATCTCCAACGCGGCGGGCGATAATAACTTGCCAGTGTTATACGCGGGGCACACTTCCTGACAGCGGAAACACATGATGCAGGCGTAACTATCCATGATCTGTTCCCAGCCCAGGTCTTTCATCGTCGCCGCGCCGAACTGTTCAATCGATTGGTCGTCAAGATTGATATAACTCAACTGCCCAATGGATTTGCGCTCCGGCTTGATTGCAAAATTGATTGGTGCAAAGAATAAATGAATATGCTTGGAATACGGGAAGTAGGGCAGAAACGCGACCACCGCGCCAATGGACAGCCAGAACATGAGACGTTCACCGAACAACAACGTGCCCGCGTCCACACCGGACCATAAGCCTGCTACTGTTGAAATGAACGGTTGCCAGCTGTCGCGGACTCCGGTCTCCGCCACGTAAAAGGATTCGCCCAGCAGGCGTGAAGTGTTGTGAATAAAAATAAAACCTGCGACGATGGCTGAGTCGCGGAGGATGCCAGTCCGCGCTTTGGGATGCAGTAAAGTTGACTCGCGCGTGGATAGAGTCGCAGGTCGCAGGATGAAGCGGCGGACTGCCATCGCAAGAATACCGAAGATGATCGCGACGTTCGCAATATCCGCCAGCAGACGATAGGCATCCCCGAACAGACCGGCGTTTTCAAGTAAACGGAAATTGGTGTAGGCGTAAATGAGATCAGAGAGGTTGATCAACAGAAAACTAAGAAACCCCCAACCGATGAGTCCATGCAAAATACTGGGTCCCAAGCGCAAACGAAAAACCGGTTTGAATAAAAAGAATTTACCAAGCACATCCCACAGCCGCTTCCAAATGAGACTCCAATCCGGCTTGCCCTGTCCGCTGGCGATGTGGGCGATGATCTTTTTGACACCGACATACGTGAAGTACAGCGATGTAAGGGTTGCAGCGACGAAGAGAATTTTTTCGATGAGTGAGAGCATGGCAACTCC
>JBDTWO010000195.1:0-8933 GCA_040006635.1 Chloroflexota bacterium | reverse complement strand
TCCATCCACGAAAATGCCAGCCTTGGGCTGGCGCGGGCGTGATTATACTCCCATTAAAATGGCGTGACTAGACTGATTAAGGATACACCCAGTCTGCAAAAATCTCGTCCAATTCACAGCTACAGTGTTTTTCAGCAAGCGCCTGCATGATCTCTGGTGTGGCAATATCCCAGGTAAGGGTTTGGGTATAGTCTTTGATAAATTCATCGAAAACGGGTGTGCCGATTTTGTCTCTCAATGCCACAAAAAATAGCGGACCGCGTCCATAGACAATTGCGCTATATTCCCCCGGCTGGTACCCGGCAACGGGCAAGCCAATGGGAATTTTTGCATTTTCCACACGCGCCCAGCGTCCCTCGAGGGAGGCTTGAAACCCGGCTGCACCTTCTTTACCATAGAGATCAGTGAAATATTGGAGCGTGGCGAATTGGGTTAGCGATTCATCGAGCCAAGGGTCGTCCAATTGATCGTCGCCGACCAAATTATAAAACCATTGATGCCCCACTTCGTGAGCAACGGTCGCTTCCATGTAACGATTTGCGTTTGTATCACTGACATCATAGATCCGGTCTGTGATGGCGATCATGCCAGGGTATTCGATCCCCAACGCGAGTGTGGGTGTGGAGACGATATCCAACTCAGTATATGGGTATGATGCATAGCGTTTGCCGTATATGTCAATTGCCTGGCTCGCCACAGCAAGCGTCATATTTGCGCCATCCTTTAATTCCTTTGGGGCGTAACTGCGGATGGTGACTTCGTCAATGGTTGTCGACACTTCTTCATACTTGGGACTCGCCGCCAAATAAAAATCCCGCGCTGGACCGCTCGCCACAAACGTCGTCTGAACCTGCCCGGCTTCGCTGGAACTGATCCTTTGCCCAGACGTGACCAGCGTTAATCCTTTCGGCGCGTTGACTCGCACAATATAAAACACTGCATCGGCGTACGTGACATCACCATCTTGCGGAGGAATTTCTGCATTCCAGCCTTGGTCATCATAGACACAGATCATGGGGTAGGCGTGTGCTAAAGCAAGGACATCCTCGTAATAAGCCAACACGCCATAGTTCAATTCAACTTCTTGAGGTACGGTGACAGAGAAATCCATTTTTAGAATAATACTTTGTTTGGGTTCCAACGCTTTCGACAATGGAACGATCATCAGACTGTTCTCAAGTCCATATTGCGGCGTGACCGGTTGCCCGTCCGATTGCAGGTCAGTTATTTTCATCTCGCCGCCGAGGATGTTGGGAAAGAGACGGAATTGGATCTCGTTCAACGCCACCGCTTCGTTGTTTGTATAGCGAACTTCTTCAGTACCTGTGACATGGTAAATATCGTCTGCGATGTTGAACTCGAGATGATAAATGCTGGCGCCCTTTAATTCGTTCAATACATGTTGTTGTGATTGAACGAGTCCGTTTTGAAAGATGGCGCGATCCTCCCAGGGAGTATTCAACGGGTTGGGCGGTAGTTGGGTTGGTTGTGGAGGAGTAGCTGTCGGGGTGGGGGAGGTGCAGGAAACGAGGAGCAGGCTCAGGCTTAGTAAAGAAGCGTAGAATCTTTTCATCAAGAAGAATCCTTTAGGTAGTCCAATGCTTTTTGCAGGACCTGTTCGGGGGTCAGGTCATCTGTGTCAATAATTATATGGGCATGTTGACGGGCATGGGAGAGCCTGCGGGATTGTTCTTGATATTCGCCTTCCTGCCAGTTTAGTTTGCGGCGGGTTGTGCTGTTCGCGAAGGACGCGTGGAGAAAAATTAAAATATCAGGCTTGGTGATGATCTGCCACATGGCTGGCACGTAGGAATGTTCCTGCGCGATATGGCGACAAATGTAGCCGTATTGATTGAGCCCCTTGATGAGCGTGGATTTCCCCGAGCCGCACGGACCTACAACACCGATGAGCAGAGGTTTACTGGGAGGTTCATCCATGGTTATTCATTGTCATGTACCAGGCGAGCGAGTTGGTCGGGACCACCAAGCACAGCAAGCGTATCGCCTGCGTGGATCGGTTGCGCATCAGTGGGGTGCATTTCGGATTGATGATCGTGACGCACGAGCACGATATTGAGATGATAGTTATCTTCCACATAGCCCACAGTTTTGTTGGCGAAAAGAGATTTGGGTGTGATGGTCACTCTGGCAAGCCCAAGCAGTTGCCCTTCAATGGAAATGGGATTGGTCACGTCGGCGCCAGCGGCGGCCGCGGCGAAGACCGGCGCTGCCATCTCAGTGGCGCTCAGTGCGATGAAACCGAATTGTTCCTGCAGGGCGTGGGCAAAGTCTTCATCGAAGATGCGGATGACCACTTGAATTTTGGGATTGAGCGTCCGAGCCTTGAGCGCGATCTGCAAATTCATGGCGTCGTTCTGGCTGGCCAGGATGATCGTGCGCGCATCTTTGATGTTACCGGCTTCCAGCGAACCAGCTTCACGCGCATCCGCCTGGATGACCGGGATGCCCATATCACGCGCGGCCGAGGTGGTGTGGGTGCCGAGCTGGACTTCGAGGACGACCACGTTCTCGCCCATCTCATGCAATTTTTGTGCGACACGATAGCCTAAATGTCCGAGCCCGACCAATACGATGTGTTGATTCATTGTGGATGCGACAGCCATTTCCCACTCCTTGCCTCGAGATTTTCGATTGAAAAGCAAAATGCCAAAGTCGGTGAGACCCTGTGCCAGAAAAATGATGCCGACCACGGGCATGGTGAAATGAAATAATTGCAGGAGAGTGCTTTTGGGAAAATCACCAATGGGTTGTAGAACCGTGGCGGCGAGAATTGTGTAAATCCCCTCACCGACAGTTTTAACGGGTTCGCCTACGCCTTGTGCGAGAATGAAGTAAGCAAAGCCGCCGCCGACTACTGTGACGGTAAAGAAAAGTAAAGGTGATTTAAATTCATTGATCAGGATGAAAGTGTCGCGCCAACCCGCCCGTAGACCGCGCCAGCGATTCTTCATGCTTTGATGTGTCCATCGATCGGCAAGCGGACGGTCATGCGCCGGACGTTGTCACCCTCACGGGCAGTAACTTTAATGACCAGCACGCTGATATCGTCGACGGGGCGATCCTCATCGAGCCGTACCGCTTGTGCGAGCAAAGTGTCTGCCATGAATTGTGGGCTGGGATTTTCATCCTCCATCACCGATTGGATGGTATCGGCAATGTCCATGGGTGTGCCGCGGCGCGAGCCAGCGTGGGTGAGTCCATCGGTGTAGATGACGATGGTCAAGCCGGGTTGCAACGGCATCTCTGTGATCAGCGGACGTACATCCCGTGATGTACCGAGCGGGATGCTTTCGCTGTCAACCCGGTCAATGGTTTCGGCATGGCAGATGAACATAGGCGCGGGGTTGTTGCGGGCTAGCACGATCGTGCCAGTGTGCAGGTCAATGGATGCGATGTTGAGCGTGCAGATGACTTTGCCCTTTTTGTCGGTGAACAACGCATCCGAAGCGGCGCGCGCGGCGGCTCCATCCCGGACGCCTTCGGCAAGCAACCCGATCACTTTGCGGACAACCAATTGCGAAATAGCTTTGGCGCCGCGTCCAGAGGTCTGCCCATCGGCAAGGACCACGGAGAGTCCGCCGTTGGGGCGTTCGATGACCTCGAGTGTATCCCCGCTTTCGGAGGTGGCGTATTTGTTGACCTTGGCAACCGCGATCTGAACTTCCATACCTTCATTTTACTATGGGATTGGAAGTTCAATGGGCTCTCAAGATTTATTAGCTCTGACATTCACAAATGACAACTTGCCCGATATTCAAAATGAACCTACCAACGACTGATACATCAACGCCAAGAGCAGCATGACAGTCACGGGCTACAACTTGAGTGAATAGTTCGATGTCTCTGGTTTCGTTTGACCCAATAAAGGATGCAATGTATTCGTTCAAGCTGTAAACTTCCAGCATGAGGTCACTGGGAGCGTAGGTTATGGTCAGTGTGCTGCCCTTGGTGGGGTTCCCGGTTTTTGGGCATAAAGGCGGGATCTCCACTTCATGAATTTGTTTTGTCTGCTTTGATACTTTGGGGTTGTTGATGGTTTTTATGATCATAGGAACTATTTTACTCAGTTCCTTGGTCCGGGTGCGTGATGCCGTTCAGGAAATCTCCCAACAGAATAAAACTCATCGAGATCAACAGGATGCACAAAGAGGGAATGATCAACATCAACGGGTTGGAGTTGATCGCCGACCGCCCGGAGAAAAATATGCCGCCCCAACTGACCACGGTGAATTCACCGCCATCTCCGGCACTGGTGAGACCGACCCCGATATAGCCGAGCAGGGCTTCCAGCAAGATGACCGCGGGGATGTTGTTGATGATCCAGATCATGATCACATGTAGGACGTTCGGTAAAAGATGATGCGTGATGATGCGCCACGGCGATGCGCCCATGGCGGTTGCCGCTTCTATGAATGAGTTGTGCTTGATCTGCAAGACATTGATACGGATCAAACGTGCGAGGTTCACCCAGTTGATGGCAGCAAACCCAACCACCAATGTGACCAATCCATGGAACCAGGTGGGAGTCAACAAACTGCGGAAGATCAATACGATGATGACCACGAACATGATGCCCGGCAGAGATTGGATCATATCGGTGAACATCATGATCCATGCATCGAAGCGTCCGCCGATATAGCCTGCGATGAGACCGATGAATGTGCCGATCAAAGCCGTCAGCGGCACGGCGGTCAATGCCAGAAAGAAAGCGGTGCGCGTGCCGAAGATTAACCGGCTGAGAATGTCGCGCCCGTAACGGTCTGTGCCCAGTGGATAATCGGGAATGCCCGGGTGAGACACGCCCTGCACCCACATAGGCGGTAAGCGCGGTTGCGTGATGCTCCCGGTGTAAGGATCATGCGGGGCGATCAAAGGTGCCAGTCCAGCGATCAGCCCAAAGGTGAGCATGACCGCGAGACTGATCCAAACTGTCGGTGAACGCAGAGCGCGCTTCCACGGAAAGAATGTCATCTCTGCAGCCCCTGAATTTTGTTCGCGCGTATGCGTGGATCCAAAATCTCACTGAGCATCTCGATCAAAACATTCACGAGCACGATGCCCGTGGCGTAGATCAACGTGAGCCCCATGATCAGCGGGTAATCCAAATTGAGCACAGCGCGCCAATATTCCTGCCCGAACCCGGGAAACGAAAAAAGATTTTCCACGATCAACAAGCCCGTGAACATTTCCATCAACGTGGGTCCAAGGTATGTAATGATCGGCACGATCGCGTTTCGCATCACATGCACCAGCATCACACGCAATTGCGTCAACCCTTTCGCGCGCGCCGTGCGGACGTAATCCTCATGCGTGATATTCAAAAGCGTGGATTGCGTTACGCGGGCAATATTCGCCAGCGGCATGATCGCAAGGACGATCGCCGGAACGACCCAGCTGCCTGGGAGATTCCAGTTCGGCAGGACTTTGATGATATGGAGTCCGGTTGCCAGCACAATGATTGCCAATAAGCCGAGTACAAAATTGGGGATGGAGATCAACGCTGCCAATCCGACCGAGATCCTGTTTCGGGTTCCTTTGGGCTTTGTCGCGCTGAGAACTCCGAGCGGAATCCCAACCCCGACCGCGATCAGCGATCCGAACAGTACCAGCCGAATGGAATATCCGAAACGACTCTCGCGAAAGGTCTTCCCCTCGGGCGGACTGAACAGAACGTCACTGACACCGCGTCCCTGTTGTTGAATGGACGGTCCCAGGTTGCCGCAAACCGCGCCGCAGAAAAAACTGCCATCGTCCTCAAAATCCCCGATGATATAGCGCGTGAACTGACGCCAGAGCGGAAGATCAAAGCCAAAACGATGATTAAGATTTTGTTGCAGCGATTTATCGATGCCTAGATTTAACAACGCCCGCGGTGAGCTTGAATAGTTGCTCCACGGGTTCCCAGGGATAGCGTGCATTAGCAAGAACGTGATCAGTGTCACACCTAGCAATATGCCGGTCACGTGGAAGAATTTTCTGAGTAGGAATTGAGACATTATCCGTTGCCTGATTGCATGAATGTATTTTTGTTTGTACCAGCATCAATTTCAGCGATTGGAGTTAGATTATATTTCCCAACAGCCCAAGGGAAGTAGGCATTTAAGAAATTGACCAATGTGTATTTGGATACCAGTAGACAGACCAGCGAAAAGATGACCGTAATCAGCGGAGTGACGAGCCGCGCTTTTAAATTAACCATGGCAAGCGTTTGCGTGAGCAGAATTTTGATAACATCCTCTGTTCCGCAAAATGCCAGGGTTTCGCGTCCCAGTTCGCCGAGTACTGGTATGTGGGCGCATAGCTTTGCAATCCAGATGTTGAAATAAATAATGATCAGGGCGATGACTACATCGAAAACGGGAGTTGTTAATTTGAAGGTCGAGATCACAGGCAAGACTGTGGAGATTTTCCCCAAGAACCAATAGGGACCGATAATAAATGTAATGACGGTCACCCCGGCAGATGCAAGTGCTAGTAAACCCGCCATGATCTTGTGGATTGACTTCGTCAGGTCCATGGTAAGGAGCGGGAACAAGACCGCACCCAAAGCATAATACACATAGTAAAACATTGCGCTATCGAGATTCATGAACCAAGATGGGTTATGGGCGGGATTGTTGGGCAGTAGAGTCTGAGTAACGATGAATAAACCAAATGCGACTGCCAAAACCCAAAGCGGATGATTGACCAGCTTTCTGATAAAGTAGTCGCCGATCAGCATAATGTATAAGCAGGGGATGAACCATAACGACCCCGCAAAGATCTGGTCTCTGATGCCCAGCAGCGCCCCTTTTAGCGCATTCACGATCTCCCCAAACTCCCAATTGCTTTGCAGTGTAAAGACGATCAATGCCAAAAGGCTGAAAAACACATAGGGAATCATCAGCTGCAAGGTCTTTTTTTTGATAAAAGCCAGGGGCGTGTCTTTTAGATAACGAGGCGCGAAAAAACCAGCCGCAAAGAAAAACATCGGGACGTGATACGTAAAGACAAAAGGATAAACCTTCCCGCCGTTGCCCCCAAAATGACCGATGTAAATTGCCCAGATCCCGAAGAACTTAAAAACATCAACCCATGCGATTCTGTCGCTATTTGCGCTCATACTTTTCCCTTGCAGATGGCGGTGTGCCTGATTTTACGTCAGGCGCGATGATAGCCCTCGTTGTCGGATTGGTCAACGGTCTTGGATAAAAGATATGTGACTGAGCTAGTGGTTTGAGTAAGTCCCGTTCAAGGAATACCCGCGCTGGGGCGGCGGAACGCCGTCCGAAGTGAAAAATGATAAGGCGTAGAAAACTGCCTAAGATGACCGCAGACTCCCCAGCGTTGGGCGCACGCTGTGTTAATGCGCTTATTGTTTGATTGACTCTCAAATAATACGAGCAACAATTTACCAAATATAAGGCACGAGGCGATACCGTACTTTTTGAGTATACTCAATATACCCAGACAAATCCTTTTTTAGGAATTTCTCCTCATCAAGTATCCTCCATACGAGTGCGGGTAATACGATAGCAAGGAATGCAAGACCAATCCAAGAGCCTAGTGCTAATGGTACACCTGTCATCATGATGAGAACTCCCACGTACATTGGGTGTCTTACGATGGCATAAGGTCCCGTGGAGATTACTTTCTGGTCATCAAATGTTTGGACTGTGGAACCGCCAAAGCTATTCTCCCTGAATACAAAAAGGGTGAATAGCAAGCCGAGCGCAACCAGCAAGTCTCCAATCAATGATACGTATGGTGGAACTGGTGACCAAGCAAAACGATGATCTAAAGCGCAATATATCAACAATGCAAGAATACTAATCATCGCCAGAGACATAATAATTCGTTGCGCCACATTTTGTTCCGCTGTTGGACCAACATTCTTTCGCCGCTCTAAGAGTACTGGGTCTTTTATCGAGAGATAAACTCCGATTCCATTCACGGAAGTCGTGAAGACTAAAATAAAAACCCAAGCCTGCCAATAGTTAAGTGTCCAGGCAGGAATGAACAGAAGTAGACCAAGGATGACTACGCCTATTAGATATGATAGTAGTGTTTGCAGAACAAATTTAATCATATTATTTACATCCTTCATGATTCGTAAATTTTTGGCGAAGCGCACTATCGGTTTGCGTTACCTGCGCTGGGGTGGGCAGCGGGACGCCGTCCGATGTGGAAAATGATAAGGCGTAAAACCTGCTAGAAAACGCGCAGACTTCCTAGCGTCGAGAGCACGCTGTGTTGGGCATTTCACGGAAGACGAGACTCGCCTAAAATGACAAACTAACCCGCACATAATCTTCTGACAGGTCACGGTAAACTGGATACCAACTGACTTCCTCAATATTTCCATTGTAGGTTCCTTTGACCTCAACGGTGTTTATTTCAAAGGAGTCACAGTCAATTGCAAAGACATGTAACTGTGGCTCACGGAGCACGCTTGCTAGGCAATATGATCCTGACCCTCTCATTTCTTCCTACGAAGACCTAGAAATAGTAGATACCGCAAAACAGTGATTCCCCCAATGGAAAGTATCAAGCCTAAAATAACTAACCCTTTATGGAACACACTATCGTGACCATCACCAATCCATAATAGGAGTACACCAACAAGGCGAATCGCTAATCCAATGCCAAATAGCTTCCATTTCCCGAGCTTCGTGACTATTTCTTCGTCAACTTTAGGCACGATATTTGTTTCCATATTTTTTGCTCACGACTTTTCTGGTTTTCATTCATACTTTCTTATACAAGGAACCGCCCAAAGGCTTGCGTAAGTCCCGTTCAAGGAATACCCGCGCTGGGGCGGACGGCGGGACGCCGTCCGATTGGAAAAAAGATAAGGCGTAGAAAAATGCTTGGGAGGTCGCCAGAATCCCCAGCGTCGGGTGTTAGCATGAAAGCGCAGTCCGACGGGATTG
>JBDTWO010000194.1:0-9154 GCA_040006635.1 Chloroflexota bacterium | reverse complement strand
CTGAAGCCGCACCCGCTGGCAGACTGGCACTCAAGACGCCTTGTGCCATGCCACTCACTGCTACATTATACGTAGTCGGTCCACCGGTCACAACTGCCGTGCCTGATGATAACGTCACATCTGCCGCAATAAATCCAGAAACAGGCTTACTAAATACCACTGTGAAGTTAATTGGTGAAGTATTGGTCGGATCCGCCTGCGCAACCGCCTGATTGATCGTCACTGTCGGGACGGTCGTGTCAATAATAATAGCCTTGTTAGCACCAAGTGAACCTGCAGCTCCTAGAGTTGGCAGAGTCAAAGTCGCATTGGCAAGTGCTGCGTTCCTGATCGTGCCGCCATTCAACGCAAGCGAATTTGTTGCAACATAATCAAGATCGGCAGAGGTATCACCAGCTTGAACAGTGTACGTGAAAGTAAGCGTATTGGTTCCACTACCACTTGTATAGTTTACGACTCGATCCGTAACACCAGTTTCAAGAGTTAGTTGCGGGGTTCCAGTCACATTCACAACCTGGTCAAAAGTAATTTGGACTGTGATAACTGTGCCGGTTGTATAAGAACCGTTCACCGTAGGTGAGGTTACATTTGTAACTACTGGAGCCACGACCGCAGGGGCAGGATTCACAGAAATGACAGCTCCAGCATATCTATTGTTACCTCCAAAGGTAACTGTTCCACTTTCTAATGCAGCGGCAGATGCTTTCCAGCCCGTAGTTGCTCTATATCCACCACCACCGCCGTTTTGTTGATCAAGGACTTCGGTATAACCCGCAGGTGGTGTCACATTAGCATTTTGATTAGAACCGGCTCCGTAGATCATCATGCCGGTAGCTACAGCTGCAACATTGGTAAAAACATAAGTTCCCGTATTGGCGTCAGATGAGGCAAATGCTGTGCCACCTGCCACAATCGGTGTTGCTTGATTAACGCCTGTTAAACAATATAATGTTAATTCCGAATCTCCCCAAGCATTGCCGCCAGCAGTCTCTGTTACCACAACATTATTGACATTTCCGGCGAGTTGCGCCTCAGTTAAATATCCGATCCATACACCGGTTCTTGTGACCGCGGTTGTCGCTATTGCCTGAGCAAAATTGATACCAGCTCCTTTATTCGCAGTTAATGTCATAGCGTTTGCATTATTATATTCAGCGGTTACTACTGCCACGAGCAAGCGATTTGTGCCGGCACAAGCGAAAGTTGCATTTGTAACCGTCAATGGTCCCGTTGTTCCAGCCACAGAGTAAGTGGTTGGGGGCGTAGCCACAGCCGCATACACCGGTACAACTGGCAACGCAGTCACCGCCAACATCACAACTATGAGCGCGGCAAGAACTTTATACGAAACTGAAGAGAAAAAATGTAATTTCATGATACTTCCTTTAGAAAGTGAGATATGCATCCATTCCTAGATTCGAGCGAATAAAATTCGCCTATATAGTTGACTTATAAATTATCCGATCTGCCGCCGCACAGCCCTAAGTATGGCGCAAACCGATATAAACTGTCCCCGTTGAATGCGAATAAAATCAAAAAATAATTCCTGAATTTGATACCAGAGGTCTTACAAACAATTAAGCACTAGACGCCAAAGTAAATATATTGTTACAGGTCTCACAAAGCCAATCATTGCAACTTGGTTATAATCACGGCAAACAGGATATCCATGGAATTGCCCCTCAAAAAATCTGTTTCAGATAAGCTCAAGTCGCTCGGCGTAAAGACGGGCATCCCGCCTCTTTCTAAGCCGAAGCCTGACTCACATTCTATTGATTCAGTCGTGGCTGGGACTTTTCACCCCACCCCGCTTGGGGATGTGTTCGCCGCGGAACAATCATATCCGTCTAGCTACATCTATGGCGCTTCTCCCCTGCTTTCTTCTTTTCCGCTTTCCTATATATCGCAATGGGCAAACGATCCCGCCATCGAAAAACTTTCGCTCAGCAAATTCGCTTTTCTTGACACTGAAACATCGGGCCTCTCCGGCGGCACAGGGACATATGCCTTCATGGTAGGTATTGCCCGCTTCATTGATGATCAATTCGTTCTTCGACAGTTCTTCATGCGCGACCCCGCTGAAGAACCAGCCCTGCTCGAAGGCATTGCAAAATTCATCGCGCCCTGCCAATCACTGGTGACCTTCAACGGCAAATCTTTTGATGCACCATTGCTATCCACGCGCTATCGCCTGCATCAGATCCCGATCCCTTATAAAGATTATTCGCATCTTGACCTGCTCCCTCTCGCCCGCCGCCTCTGGCGTGACCGGCTCGAATCGCGCGCGTTGAAATATCTTGAAGAACATGTGTTGGGATTAAAACGCTCGAGCGAAGAAGTGCCAGGTTATGAGATCCCCTGGTTGTATTTTGATTACTTGCGGACCGGTGATGCGCGTCCGCTGGGCGGCGTGTTCTATCACAACGCCATGGATGTGGTGGCAATGGCGGCATTGCTCGCGCATATGAATGACATGTTGCAAAACCCTTACGAGGGCAAGGTGCAACATGGACTTGATTTCGTGGCGCTGGGCAAGTTATTCGAGGATCTCGGTCACTGGGACGAGGCGGCACGTCTGTTCGAGCGTGGACTCGAGTCGCAGTTAAACGAAGCAGATTTCGGCTTGGCAGTGAAGCGCTTGTCCATCCTGCAAAAGAAACGCGGCGATGTCGGCGAAGCCATCCGCTTGTGGGAAGCCGCCGCGGAGCAGGGTCATCTGTATGCGTTCATTGAGCTGGCGAAACATTATGAGCATAAAGAGCGCGATGTGAAATCGGCGTTGAAGTGGACAAGGTTAGCATTGAAGCGCGCTGAAAAAGTTGACCAACCCGCGTATGTGCGCAAGTTCTGGCTGGCTGAAATTGAGCATCGTCTGGAACGGCTGAAACGCAAAGCGGGGATATAATTGACCAACTCATAGTTTAGAGAGGAGCGGCATATGGATATTTCTATTTCGCAAGTTCAGGGGCAAGTGCCCGTGACCGTTGTAAAAGTCGATGGTCAACTCGATGGTCAGACCTATCAGGATCTGATCAACAAAGCACGCGAGGCGTACAAGGCTGGCTGGCGTGATTTTCTAGTCGACATGACCGACCTGACTTATATCAGCAGTGCCGGGCTTGTAGCTTTGCATAGCATGGCGTTATTGTTGCAGGGCGAGGAATTGCCCGATACCGATGCAGGCTGGTCTACTTTTCGTTCGATGGGTCGTTCAAAAGAGGCTGGGCTCCAGAAGCATATGAAACTGCTCAACCCGCGCACTGAAGTACAAAGCGTGCTCGATATGGTTGGGTTCAGTGCTGTGTTTGAAACCTTCAAAGATCTTGATACAGCCGTAAAATCGTTTTAAAAATGAAAGCGATGTGGGAATAAACCATGTCGCTTTTTTGATTTAAGCGGGCAGATCACAACTTCGCCTGGAGAAAAAATGAAACGCAATATCGGTATTCTATTTATTGTTTTGTGTGTTTTGCTGACTGTAATGATATGGCTTGTCTTTCCGCCTGTGAACGACGGACGCACAAACTTTACACGTCAATATGCGGGCGAGATCATCGGCTCCATCAACATTGTTTTGATGGCTTGCGCTCTATTCCTTTCGACGCGACCAAAATGGGCTGAGCAGTATTTCGGCGGCTTGGACAAAATGTACGTCACCCATCGCCGTGTTGCCACGACAGCCTTCCTGTTGATCTTTGTACACGTGTTGACCGTGCCCATCTCGTCGCAATGGGTGCTTGGTAATTATCTGGCGGTCATTGCGTTCACAGGCATCGTTTCGATTGTGCTGGTCAGCCTTGCGCCGCGCATCGCCTTTTTGAATAAGCTCACTGGCGGCACATACGAAGGCTGGAAGAATCTCAAAAAATATATCGGCATCTTTTTTATCATTGCCTTCATTCATGCGTTGAAGATCAAGAATCCTCTCAATGCATTTATTGCCATCAACTGGGTGCAGATCTTTTTCATTATCGGCACGCTTTCATATCTTTATACCGAAGTGTTTGGGCGCTTCTTCAAGAAATATGTGCCATACACAGTATCAGCAGTCAACCATCCCAACAACGCCACCACCGAAATTGTTCTGCGCGCCAAAAAGGATTCGATCCCCACACAACGCGCGGGACAATTTCTCTTCGTGCGTTTTCCCGATGACAGGACGTTGAACGAATCGCATCCCTTCACCATCTCCAGCGCGCCGCATGAGGACGTTTTGCGGGTTACCGTCAAAGCCAGCGGGGACTTCACCCGAGCCTTGTTCGCCCAACTCAAACCCGGCATGGACGCAGTCGTCGATGGCGCGTATGGTTTATTCGATTACAAGTCTGGCGGGCAAAAACAGATCTGGCTCGCAGGCGGCATCGGTTTGACGCCGTTCCTATCCTTCGTCCGCGCGATGGATGGCAGCCTACAACACGATATCGATCTCTACTATGCGGTGCGTCATAAAGAGGAAGCCTTGTTCGTGGATGAGCTTGAAGCGGGAGCCAAAAAGAATCCGCGCTTGAAACTTCATATTCGTTACTCTGCGACTGATGGCTCATTGAATATTGATGATATATTAAGGACTGCGGGCGGTTCCGTTGCGGGTCGTCACCTGTATATGTGCGGACCGCTCCCCATGGTGCAGGCTTTCGAGAAAAAATTTCTGGCGCTGGGCATGCCTGCCAACAACATTCATTACGAAGAATTCAACTTTCGCTAAGCGCTATTCATGAAAGGAATTGAACTATGGAAATCACAGTCACCATCCACCCGGCAGAACATCCCATCGCCATTATGGAACTCAAAGGCGAGATTAGCGCCGCTAGTTATATGGAAGTTGTCAACAAGGCGCAGGAAATCTACAACAATCCCGCGCGCTATCTCATCATCGACTTGAGCGGCGTTACTACTGTTAGCAGTGCCGGTCTGGTCGGCCTTCATAAGATCGCTCTAATCTACAGCGGAGATCCGCACATGCAAGTTGACAAAGACGAGAGCCGCCCGGATTTCACCCACAACAGCAGCGCCCGCAAATTCGTAAAACTCCTCAGCCCCCAACCAGAAGTAGATGAAGCCCTTAAAATGGCGGGTTTGAAGTTGTTCTTTAAAGTGTATACCGATCTTGAAACAGCGCTCCAATCATTTTAGTTTTATAAAGAGGTACTATGTACAGAAGAAACAGAGATAATAACCGCCGTCACTATCGCCGCAATAATACCGAACGCCGTCCACGCTCAGTGCTAATGCGCCCTGGTGTACAAATCACCATTTTGATCGTCGTGGCTTTGATCATATTTATCATTCTGCAAAGCGGCGGCAAATAAACATTTCCTTGGCAAACATGATTAGCCACAAACTTAAGAGTCTAGCCACGGATTACACGGATCGTCACGGATTTTTAAATTAATGATCCAAAATAGGTTAAACCCAAAAGGCAACCCTTTCAAAGGGTTGCCTTTTTCGTGTAAATCAGTGAAATCTGTGGCAAAAGCTTGAAAGATTAAACTCGGGGTAAGTCAGATTTTATTCTGATACAACCTGGTTACGTCCCTGCTCCTTGGCTTTATACATCATCAGATCGGCACGCCTCAAGATATCATCAAAAGTTTTATCTTCAGCCCGTGCCTCTGCCACCCCAACACTGACCGTTGAATGGATCAGCACCCCATCCAGGTTGGAGGGTGTCTGCGCCCACACGGATTGGATGCGATCTGCCACGATCTTTGCCTGCTCAAGCCCGGTCTCCGGCAGGATCAAGCCGAATTCCTCACCACCCAGCCGGCCGAACGTATCCTGCGCGCGTTTTTGTTCCATTGCCACCAATGAAAGACTGCGCAGCACGATATCCCCGGCGTGGTGCCCATACGAGTCGTTGATCTCTTTGAAACTATCCGCATCGATCACCAAAACGGACAATGCCCGGCGATAACGGAAAAAACGCATGAACTCACTTTCAGCAATACTGAAAAAATGACGGCGCGTCAGGCTCTTCGTCAACGGGTCGATATTCGCCAGATACGCCACCATCTCTTTAGCATCCTTTTCATCTATATACGCTTTGAATGACTTGCGGCGATAGGATTGCATCTGTAATGCTGACCCCCACCCCAAAACATGCACGATCACCAGCGCCGCAGTCGATGTATTCAATACAATTGGATCCAACCCCGCCTTTAAAAAGTAATTGATCAATAACGTACCCACCGAAAAGACCATCACTAAAATGATGTTACTGCGCAACTTAAGCGGTGAAAGCACATAGATCGAGAACACCGTAATAATGTCAAATACAGCCGACTGATAACCCAGGGGGCGAAAAAAATCAAAAAGCAGCATGTATAAAACTGTCAGCGCCAACCAGGCAAAGATCAGCCGGTCAAAGATCCGAACCTTATTCGTTTTTGTAAGTACCAATATGGTCAGGAGCGTACCTATAATATAACCGCCCCGGCAGAGTGCCATCCACCACGCCAGACCTGGACTGGCTGAAAAGATCAACCAGTCCACCCAGAACATACCAAAGATACCCACACATGCAATGATCATGGAGAGTACACTTTGCGCCTTATCGATCTGCAAATTAAAGACCCGATAGTCCCCTTCGAGCTCACGCAAGTCGGTTATGATTTGGCTGGATAATTTTCTGAACATTTCCATGTACAACAGGTTTCCAGATTGAATCATAACTCATATTTCAATCAACCGGCATCACAACTTGGTAAATCCACGTCCAAGCTGCATATTTCAAAGTGATACAATACTCAAAATACTCTTAACCTGGAGGCAACCATGAGTACCCAGATCAATGACCTTGTCGCCATGCGCGATAGCAAGTCGCTTTATGAGATCATGAGCGAAGATGATGAATGGATAAACCAGCTCGACGCCGCCGAAGGACTCGTCAAGCTCGGCGACCGCCGCGGTTATGAATTTATTCTCACCGCCACCTTAAGCGACGATGAAGAGATCCTCGAAGTGGCGAAAGAGATCCTCGACGCTCCCGAACTCGCAAAGATGAAACGCGAGATCGAAGACGAGCAAGCCAGCGAACGCCGCGCCCATATCGCATCTGCCAGGCAGCGTTTACAAAAGGGTGGTAAGGTTTTTCGCTACAAAATGGTCTACCTACCAGCCGAAGCGCTTGTGAACAACGACCCCTTCAGCAAAGGCTTCGAAATTCCCCTATTAGATTACCAGGGTCTCGAAGGCTGGGAAGTTGTGCATGTAAACCCCAGCGGGCGCGCGGCATTGACCAGAAATGCAGAGGCGCTTTTATCCGGCGCCTATTTCCTCCTCAAGAAAGAAGTGCTTCCCAACGAAAGCGCCGAGTTAGACTAAAAATAAATGCGACATTTTCTCCTCCTGTTAATTCTGCTCCTCACCCTCACCTCTTGCGGAGGAGAACCCGCTTCACCCTCAGGGACATCTGCTCCCGTTATTCTGACGTCCACTACCTTTCTGACAGATATCACCCGCAACATTGCCGGTGACCGCTTAGTAGTTGAATCACTTCTGCCCATCGGCGCAGACCCACACTCCTACCAACCCACGCCGCAAGATGTGACCAAGATCTCGCAAAGCAAACTGCTCATCATCAACGGCGCGGACTACGAACAATTTTTGAAACCGTTATTGGAAAATGCCGGAGGGGAGCGAGAAGTCATCGAAGCCTCAGCAGGCATAAATCTGAGGAAAGACGCGCAGGGTGTTGCCGATCCGCATGTCTGGCTTAATCCGAACAATGTTATCGTCTATGTCGAGAACATCCGCGAAGCGCTGACACATTTCGACCCGCAAGGCGCAGCGGTCTATCAAGCCAATGCAGATGCGTATGTCCTTGAGTTGAAAAAATTAGATGCATGGATCATTGAGCAGGCGAATCAAATTCCGCCTGAGCGCAAATTACTAATTACCAATCACGAAGCGTTTGGATACTTCGCAGAGCGTTACGGCTTTTCAATTGCAGGGACCGTGATCGAAAGTTTCAGTTCCGACGCATCACCCTCTGCCCAACAAATGGCAGCACTGATCGACCAGATCAAATCCTCCAGCGCACCAGCCATCTTTTTGGATGCATCCGACAACACAACGCTCGCACAACAAATCGCCGCGGAAACCAACGTAAGAGTCATCACCGACTTGCATCTCGAATCCCTGACCGACGGCGCACCCGCTGGAACCTATATTGATATGCTGAAGTACAACGTCACGCAGATCGTGAATGCCTTGAAATAATTCGTAGGGGCGGGGTCTCCCCGCCCGACTCGGGGCGAGAGAACCTCGCCCCTACAATAAATAACATGTACCCACACACCCACCACAAACCCAACCAACCCATCCTGGATGTTTCCAATCTCAACGTGCGCTACAACGGACGTATGGCATTGGAAGATATTAATTTTCACTTGCATGAAGGCGAACGTGTCGCAGTTGTTGGACCGAACGGCGCGGGCAAAAGCACATTGTTCAAAGTTGTCTCCGGTGTTTTACAACCGAACAGCGGAGAAGTGAATATTTACGGTTCACGCCCACGCGGACATGTTTGCATCGGCTACATCCCGCAGCGCAATCAGGTCGATTGGACATTCCCTGTCAGCGTCGCCGACGTGGTCATGATGGGGCGTTCTGCCAAACTGGGTCCCTTCAACTGGCCCCATAAAAAAGACTGGGAATTCGTCAATCATGCTTTGGAGACCGTTGAACTCAGCAATTTGGCATCTCGTCAGATCAACCAACTCTCCGGCGGGCAGCAACAACGCATGTTCATTGCGCGCGCATTGGCGCAGGAAGCCGAACTGATGTTGATGGATGAGCCGTTGACCGGTCTCGATACACCTTCGCAGGAAGGCATTCTCAATTTGCTTGATCGACTCAAAAAAGAAAGAGTCACCGTGATGGTTGCCACGCATGATCTCGACCAAGCCGCAACCCACTTCGACCGCATCATGCTGCTCAATCATAAAATCATTGCCTTTGGCGAACCACAAAGCGTATTACACACCGACAACCTATTGCAAGCATATGGCGGAAGATTAAAACCAGTCGATGGAAAAAATATTTTGAACATCGATGATTGTTGTGATGAGGGGGAAGATGGACACACTCATTAATACACTGCTTCAACCGCTCCAATATGAATTCATGCAACGCGGCATGCTCGCGGCTGTGC
>JBDTWO010000193.1:0-9207 GCA_040006635.1 Chloroflexota bacterium | reverse complement strand
GAAGGCGTGGTCTCAGGAGCAGGCTCGAGGTCCAGTTCGACCGTTTCTTCCATCCGAATTTGACCGCGCAGGAACGCGCCTTCTTCGGTCACAAATGCAGTGGTGACCACGTCGCCCCATACACGTCCCGAACCGCGGATTTCCAATTTTTGCGTTGTGATGTTGCCGCGCACTGCACCCGCCACGATGACTGCATTGGCGCGGACGTTCTGGCAGGTGACGCGTCCCGTTTCACCGATGACCAGCATGCCGCGTAAAGCGATCTCGCCTTCGAACGCGCCTTCGATGCGGACGCCGCCCGAGCCGTTGATGGAGCCATGCCAGATGACGCCAGAGCCCAGCACCGAGGTGATGCGCTCGACGGCTTGCACGGCGGGTTGTTGAGGTTCAGTGGGAGTGGTGTTGCGTTTGAACATAAGTCAATTTTACCGTGAAAGGGTAAACAAGGAAACACGTATACAAGTTCACAAGTAAAAAGACACGCAAGCCTTCTGACTCACGTGTCTCCTTGTTTACTTGTTTACCTGTCTACCTGGCTACTTACTCCTTGCCATCTTCCTTCGCCGCGATCTGCACACCCATGATATTGAAACCCGAGTCGATGTAGATCACTTCACCGGTAACGCGTGTGGATAGGTTTGAGCCGAGGAACACTGCCATATTGCCACAATCTTCGATCGTCACGTTCTCGCGCAAGGGAGCCGCATCCGCAAAGTGCTTGTACATATCGCGGAAGCCGCCCACGCCCGCCGCCGCCAGCGTGCGGATCGGACCGGCTGAGATCGCGTTGACGCGAATCTTCTGCGGACCCAAATCATATGCCAAATACCGCGTGGATGATTCCAAAGCGGCTTTTGCCACGCCCATGACGTTATAGTGCGGAGCAACTTTTGTTGCGCCTGAGCCGTACGTCAGACACATGATCGACGCGCCCGGATTCAGATACGGTATAAAGGCATTCGTCAATGCCACGAACGAGAACACCGAAATATCCATCGCGTTCTTGAAACCATCGCGCGAGGTTTGATAATACGGTCGGCTTAATTCTTCACGTCCGGCAAACGCGATCGAATGCACCAGAATATCAATCTTGCCAAAGTGCGCCGCCGCTTTCTCTGCCACGGCTGTGATCATCTCGTCTTTGGTCACGTCACATTCTTCGACCCATTTGCAATCCACTTTTTCAGCCAGCGGCTTGACGCGTCGTTCCAACATCTCGCCCGCGTAGCTGATGCCGATGTTCGCGCCTTCGCGTTTAAAAGCCTGAATGATGCCCCAGGCGATTGATTTATCGTTCGCCAATCCAAATACTAAAGCGTTCTTACCTTCAAGTAAACCCATATCATCTCCTTCTTGTCGTTGCGAGGAGGGTGTCTTCCCGACGAAGCAATCTCCTACACTGTTGGGGATTGCTTCGCAAAAAGCGCTCGCAATGACGGGTTAATAAATTTTCCATTCCTTGACTTTAAACCGCCACGGCTTTGAGAGCCATGGCTCTGGTGTATTATTTAAACCCACTCGGGGACTTTTAGTCACGCTCTTATTTGGGATAAAGTGCCCCGCCTCAATCCACAAGCCGGAGGCTGTTCCTGTTAAATCAGCATTATTCTCGCTTTTGGTAATTCCCAGCGCCTGAGTCAGTTTCCCTGGACCGAACGTATCCCGTCCCTGACGTCTCTCCAGCATAACTTCCGCGCCTTCGATGGGTTGGATTGCTCGTATCAATACCGCCGCCGGGAATCCTTCTCGCTCTGTCACTGCATTCAGCATCCAATGATTTCCATACGTGAAATAGACATATGCATGTCCCGGCTCACCAAACATCGGCGCGGTACGCGGAGTGAGTCCCGCCTTGGCGTGGCAGGCTAAATCCTTCTCGCTTATGTAGGCTTCGGTTTCGGTGATGAGACCAACCAACTTCACACCGTCGAGAATTCGAACAAGACGTGCACCGATCAGTTCACGCGCAACGGTCAATGTGGGGCGGTTGTAGAACGAGCGAGGTAAAAGGTTAGCCATCTGGTATTTGATTGGTGTTTCGATAAATGTATCGACTATAAAAATATCCCCAGATTACAAAAAGGATACTCGGAAGCTTTCGGAATACAAACCCCAGAAAATTTCTTGTTTGCTCATCGGGCTCGGTAATCATGCCTAATATAAAATAATAAATAGTTATGGATATTACAAAACATAGTATTACACAAATAGATATGAAAGACCTTTCCTTTAGATGGGATTTCGCCAACAAGATGATAGTTATTAAAATGCTTGTCAAGGCACAATTAATCGTAAAGGGTATTACAAGTTCAAAGGAATAATTAAGTATATAGTAAGGAAATCCTTTGAAGATGTCAATAATTGATGTGCCCCAGGATATTACTGCATAGAAAGCTTCGAATATGATAGCGATTCCAGAAAAAGTAAGAGCAAACACAAATCCAAAAATAGTTCCCGTACGTATGTTTTTGAAAACTTCTCTTTTCAATCCTACACTCTCCACAGTAAATTATTTAAATCTGGTATCCCTCTTCATCGTCAACCTCAATCCATCTTCCAATTTGATAGATGGACGATAGCTCAGCTTTTCTTGCGCGAGCGTCAGGTCAGCGCGCATGCGTGAGACGCCGCCGGAGGTTTGGGCGTTGTAGATGACTTCAGCTTTACTTCCGGTTACATTCATCACTGCGTTGATCAGGTCACGGATACTGGTTTCCACTCCTGAACCAACATTGATAACCAGTCCGTTGATATTGGGTGCGGTTGCGGCAGCGACCAAGGCGCTGATCACATCGTCTACGTAGACATAATCGCGGGTTTGACTGCCATCGCCGTGTGCAACCAATGTCCCGCCACGCAGAGCCTGCTTGAGATAATGCGGCACAACGGGCGGATGTGATGCTGGCAGATGTTGACCGGGTCCATAGGCGTTGAAGATTCTCAGGCTGACGGTTTCGATGCCCCACAATCCACCGATCGTGCGGACGTAATATTCGGCAGCGAGTTTGGATACAGCATACGGTGAGCGTGGATTCGGTGTGATGGACTCTGTCAGTGTTTGAACGCCCAAATCGCCGTAGACAGCTCCGGACGAAGCGAGAACGACGCGGCGTACGCCGACATCCCGCATGGCTTCCATGAGGGCAACTGTCCCGCCCACGTTGACGTTGTTGTAGTCGCGCGGATACAAAACGGACTCAGGCACCGAGACGCGCGCCGCGAGGTGATAGACGACATCCACTTCTTGAAGCAGAGTCCACAACTTGGGGCGGTCGCTGACATCGCCGCGCGTGAAATGGACATCAGGCACGAGCGCCTGTGGGTCACCCGTGGAAAGATCATCGAGCCCGCGGACTTGATGTCCTTCGCGGGCGAGTTGATTGGCAAGCGAAGAGCCGAGGAATCCCGCGGCTCCAGTGATCAGGAAATTCATGGTTGAGATTATACAGGGTTATCTTTGATATTGCGCGCTGGCTTCATCTGCAAATGGACGTCCGCTTTCCGCATAAATGCGAATCAATTCTTGGGCGTTGAAGGGGACACGGCGAAACTCAAGACTGGTCTGACCATTCTCAACATTGAGTATGGCATATTCCGCCCACGAGTCAGCATAGAACTGTCCATCGTCAGGCTGATTGTGGCTGTAAGCAAAGCCAATACTTCCGGGATTGAAAAAGAAAAGTTCTCCATTGCGTCGAATTTGTTGGGCATGGGTATGTCCACCGGTCAAAATATGTTCAGCATAGGCGCCGAGAGATTTGTGAAAATCCTCTTGCGGTGCGGCTGGCAGAATCGCTTCGTCGAAGGAGACAGGTGAGCCGTGAAAGCACAGCAGGTTCAGATTCTTTTCAAGCGTAATTGTGATCGTTGATTGAAAGGTCGCAATGAATTTCTGATCATCTGCATTGAGTTGCGATAAGGACCATAACCGAATAGCCTCCATCTTTTTAAGGCGTTCGGGCGGTATCTCTTCGTTGCCCGTTTCTATGCCGCTTAATAACCAGGCATCTGCGTTTCCCATCACTACGGGACAATTTAACGCGCGCAGACGTTGAACTACGGCGACGGGCTGCGGTCCGCCCTGGATCGCGTCGCCAAGACAAATCAATTGATCAACCCTCTGCCTTTTTATATCAGCTTCCACAGCCTCGAAGGCGAGGTCATTGCCGTGAATATCGGAAAATATTGCAATTTTCATAAAGGTTTCTCCTGTTTATAAAATGCTGATTGTCTTTTTAGGACTAAATCTCAGCAGGTTTGATTTGCTGAAGTTCGTTGCGCGTCAACAGAATGACCGCGATCAAAATCAATCCGCCGCCCAGCAATGCGACAGGGTTCAATCTTTCTTGAAATAGCCACGCCGCCAAAAGGACAGTGACCACCGGTTCCAGTGTGGAGAGCATGGCGGCGTTGGTGGGACCGATACGCTCCAACCCGGCGAGAAAGGTGACCACAGGGATGATCGTCGCGATTACGACGATGCCGCTCATCGCGAACCAGCCTGCATTGCCAGTGGGGAAGTGCGGACCTTTGATAAACATCAAAATCCCAAATACGAATCCTGCCGATGCAAAGATGACAGTAGACGATTGCACAGCGGAAACATGTTTCATAACGTTTGTGCCCACGATGATATAGACCGAATAGATCGCCGCGGCGGTGACTGCCATCAGCGCACCGATTAGCTGTCCACCTTTGGGATCGACGGTGAGGGCGGTGCCGATCAAGGCAAGGACCAGCGCAACAACTTTCAAGCGTGTGATGTGTTCGTGGAAAATGATAACGGAGAGAATCATTACGAAGAACGGATAGAGATACAGAAGTAAAGCTACCAATCCAGCCGAAGCGTAATTGATGGCGGTGAGATACAGGAATGATTGTCCCACGTAGCCTAAAGCACCCATGCCGATTAGTTGCAGAAGAATGCGTCCGCGAGGGAAAGGTTCTTTGCGCAGAAGCAGGATGAAGGTCATGATCGAGGCGGAGATGGTGAAGCGTAGGAAGAGGACCGTGAAGATGTCCATTCCAGCGGCGTAGGCAAAACGCCCAAAGATGGCGAGAGTCCCAAAAGAGGCGGCGGAGATGGCGATCAGCAGCATGCCGGTAAGACGTTTCATTTCATGATCCAATTTGTGAAGATGTTTCGGGTACTATATCATATCCATTCTATGACGGGGATTGCTTTGCCTCTATCGGGGCTCGCAATGACATGACACTATTTGATTGACTTATCTGCGTTAGTCTGTTATTATCTCTGTCAGTAGGATAACGGTAGTTACGTTGGTTTGAAGAACAGCCACAGCTCACGGTCTAATCCGTGGGTTGTTTTTGTTTTACCCTCCGATGGAACAAACAAGACGCCTAAAATTTTTTACTTGCCATAGGAGGCAAACAATGTCTGATCGTATAACTGGTACCGTCAAGTGGTTCAATGGTGATAAGGGCTTCGGCTTTATCGAGCGCGAAGGTGGAAAGGACGTTTTCGTCCATTTCTCCGCCATTCAAGGTGACGGCTTCCGTAACTTAACGGAAGGTCAGAAGGTCGAATTCACAGTCGAGCAAGGTCCTAAGGGACCCCAGGCGACCAACGTTACTCTGAGTAACTAGTCGACAACAAAAGAGCCCCGCGTTTCCGCGGGGCTCTTTTTGATTCATAGACTAACGTTAATTGTTTCTGTTTTCTATACGAGAATAGAAATATTTTTTTGCCAACTCAGTGACCACTACATAGAGCAGAGTCAGACCGATGACTGCCAGCATGAGCGGGGCAGGGAGCGGAATGAATCCAAAGATCGAGTTGAACGGCACATAGGGCAGGATGATCGTAATGGCAATGACAACCAGCGTGCTGATCAATAGGAGTTTGCCGGGGCGACTGCGGAAGAAGACATGCCGCGTCCTCACGATCAACGCGATGACCAACTCGGTCAGGAGTGACTCGATGAACCAGCCAGTACGGAATTCCTCCGGTGAAGCGCGGAACACAAATAGAAGTATTCCAAAGGTCAGGAAGTCAAAGATCGAACTGACCAAGCCGAAAAGGATCATATAGTTGCGGATGAATTTCGTATCCCAACGCCGTGGCTTCTCTACCCATTCGGGGTCCACGTTGTCGCTGGCGATGGTTGTGCCGGGGATATCGGACAAAAAGTTGTTAAGCAGAATTTGCGGTGCAAGCAATGGTAGGAAGGGTAGCAGCACGGATGCGCCCGCCATACTGAACATATTCCCGAAGTTGGCACTGATGGTGGTGAGAATATATTTGAGGGTGTTTGCGAACGTGATGCGACCTTCGTCAATGCCTTCTTTCAAAATGCCCAAATCCTGTTTGAGCAAAACGAAGTCGGCGGCGTCTTTCGCTACATCCACAGCTGTATCGACAGAGATGCCAACGTCGGCTGCGTAAAGAGCCGGAGCATCGTTGATGCCGTCGCCCATATAGCCGACGACGTGTCCGGTCTTTTGCAGAGCAAGGATGATGCGTTCTTTTTGGTTGGGATCGACTTCCGCAAAGAGCGTGGTTCGTTCAGCGGCGTGCCAGAGCGCTTCGTCATGGAGATCATTAAGATTACTTCCCGTTAGCACACCTAATATGGGTAGACCCACTGCCTCGGCAACATGCCGCGCTACTTTTTGATTATCACCCGTGATGATTTTGATTTGCACGCCGCGCTTTGCCAGGTCGACAATAACCTGTTGCACATCAGTTTTGGGCGGATCGAAGAACAGCAAAAAGCCTGCAAAGCTAAGTTCTTTTTCATCCGTGCGTGAATAGGACTTGAGTTTGTTATCCATGTTCTTGACAGCAATGCCAAGCACGCGGAAACCTTTCTCGCTCCAATCGCTATACTGTTTTTCGATTTGTGCCCGGGTCGCGTCATCCAACGGATGGAGATCGTTCCCAGATTGAACGCTGGTGCAAATGCTCAGAATTGGATCCAGCGCGCCTTTGGTAATGAGCGTGTGCTTCCCTTGCGCATCCGCAGTGACCACACTCAGACGTTTGCGGACGAAGTCATACGGAATCTCGTTGATCTTTTGTTCGGTGCCGATATCCACTTTGGATGTTTCAGCGTAGGCATTGATCGCTTCATCCAACGGATTGTTCAGCCCGGTTTGATAATGCGCGTTGAGATAAGCGTACCGCAGCACACTCAGGGACGGCTGCCCATTGATATCGAGTGCCCCATCCAAGCGGACAACGCCTTCGGTGAGCGTGCCGGTCTTGTCAGTGCAGAGCATATCCATGCTGCCGAAATTTTCAATGGAGTTCAAGCGCCGCACGATCACGCCGCGCTTCGCCATTTTTTGTGCGCCATGCGAAAGTGTGATGCTGATGATCGCAGGGAGAAGTTCAGGCGCCAGACCAACTGCCAGCGCCAGCGCAAAGAGTAATGAGTCGATGGGTGGCTTTTTCAGAAAGATATTGATCGCTAAAACAACCACGACCATCACCAACATGACCTGCGTAAGCAGATAACCAAAGCGTTGGATGCCGCGCTCGAACTCAGTCTCTGGCGGATGCAGACTCAAGCGTCCCGCGATCTGACCGAACATTGTCGCCGTCCCGGTTTGGACGATCAGCACCGTGGCACTGCCACTACCCACACTGGTGCCCATGAATACGCAATTCGTCCGTTCGGCGAGACTCGCTTTGGCAGGGACAGTTTCAGGGTTTTTCTCAACGGGAAACGTTTCACCTGTCAGCACAGCCTGATTGACAAAGAAATCTTTTGCCGAGAGCACGATCCCATCAGCGGGAATCAGACTGCCCGCCGAAAGCAAAACGATATCGCCGGGTACGATCTGCTCGGAGGGAATCAGTTTCGATTGACCATCCCGCAATACATTGGATTTGATCGTGACCTGCGAACGCAGTTTCTCCACTGCGTTGCTGGCGTTATATTCTTGTGCAAAGCCAAGGATCGTACTGCCAAAGACAACTGCCAGCACAATGGATGCATCTGTCCATTCACCGACGAAAATGGAAATCGCTGCGGCAAAGATCAGGATCAGCACCAACGGACTCTTGAACTGACTCAGGAACAGCATCAATGTGCTCGCTTGCTTGCGCTGTTCGAGCGCGTTCAACCCAACTTGATTGAGACGTTCTTCAACGGCTCTTTTGGAAAGTCCTTTTTCTGTTGTCTTTAGTGTCGATAGGAGTTGCACAGGTGGAAGACTCCAAAACGCCTCAGGGGTTAACTGGGTATTCTGTTGTCCCTTTTTTCGCTGCACAGGGTGGAACGGACTGGCGAATGGTTTCATTCAACCTCTTTCAATCTATGCTTGTTATGATACTCCCGTTTGTATATCTATGCTATCAGCGTCGACATACAACAATCCTGATTGTGTTGAAACGATGGACAAAATAAAATGGCATATAATTCCGATTAAGATGATTAGCCCCAAAACGTCTGTGAAGACATTTAAACTTCGTTACCCCTTGAGCGATTACACTTTCCCCAAGGAAGTGAAGATTGCCAGTGTTCGCTTTGACGAAACCTATATGCATGTCACGTTGACCGATGAACGCATTCTTTCCATTCCCTTGAAATGGATTCCAACCCTATATCACGCCAAACCTGCCGAACGCGAGAAGTATAAGATTAACCAAACAAAACGGATGCTCGTCTGGGACCCTTCTGAGTGTGAGATCAATGAAGAACTTCGAGTTGAAGATTATTTAGGACCCGTCACGGCAGAGGCGGAAATGGTTGATATTCCCAAAACGGTTCGCGAAAAGAAAGCAACCTATAAAACGGCTAAAAAGAAGAAATGATATACCGTATTCTAAAAAGAGCCTGACGCGAAAGCGTCAGGCTCTTTTCTTGTAGTTTGGAGTTTAGTAGCCACAGTACTCTTTTATGTAATTCGTAAACCCAGTGAGTGTCTTTGAATCGTTTGCCTTGAGCGTCATTTTTATTGCTTCAGGGCTACTTCCCTCTCTATCGAAGAAAATTATTGGCAAATCTTTTCTAAAATGTTTTTGAATGACATCATGCAAGTCTTTCACTACAGAAATACACAACTCATCAAAGTTTGTCATGATTTGTCCACCTAGCTCAAGAGCTTCTTCAAAATTGTTTTTCTCAAATTCATCTTCAAACCATAGCCCGAGAGACTTGATCCATTCTTTCCGTAATAATATCCCTTTGTGATCAATAATAGACTTTATCCGAAATAATAATTGGTCATAGTTTCAGA
>JBDTWO010000192.1:0-9322 GCA_040006635.1 Chloroflexota bacterium | reverse complement strand
AACAGGTGATATGCCAATTCTGCGCCTACACGGCCGCAGCCAACGACAATAAAGTTCATATTATTTACTCCTTTTCTTTCTCATGCACGTGATAAGGGACATCCGTGATGACGACCCCATGCTTGGATAACAACTCCTGCCGCAAAACTTCAGCAGTCCGCATGTGCAAGGCTTGATGCCAGCGTTTTGATGGCATAAACTGCGGCACCACAATCGTGATCGTCTCATTCGGCTGGCGATGATCAATAATATCTTCAAGATAAACCAATAAAGGCTCGATCAAAAGACGGAAGGGGGAATCAAGAATCACGAGGCGCGTCCCATCTCCCCACGTCTTCCACTTCTTCTGTACTTTTTCGGTTTCAGCAGGTTCAAGCGATATATGCACAGCGGTCACATCATCGGAAAGCAGTTTGGCGTAACGTAAGGCTTCCAATGTGCCCTGATGCACACCACTGACGGGAACAATCACACGGTGACGGGTCTGACGAGCTGGCAATCCATCGAACTTATCCAGTGAGAGGTGCCCGGCCAGGTCTTTATAGTGATGATGAATGGTGAAAAATATCTTCACTAGAACCGGCGTGAGAATGAGCACCACCCATGCCCCTTCACGGAATTTCGTAACCGCAAACACCACCATCACGATTGCAGTACAGATCGAACCAAAGCCATTGACCACCATTTTATATTGCCAGCCCTTTTCATACCTGACGGTCGAACCAGGCTCAACGATCTCTTCGCCTTCCTTGAGGTGACCCGCCTTCCACCAACGGCGCGCCATACCAGCCTGAGATAACGTAAAGGACAGGAATACGCCGATCGCATATAACGGAATTAGTTTGGTAACACTCGCTTGAAAGATAATGATCAACAAACAGGCGATAAGCGAAAGCGTCATAATGCCGTTTGAATAGACCAAACGACTGCCGCGGAATGTCAATTGTTTCGGAAGAAAGCCGTCACCGGCATGTAATGCACCAAGCCGCGGGAAATCCGCAAAAGCTGTGTTTGCCGCCATAATGAGAATGACTGTCGTCCCCCAGATCACTGCCAGATAGAAAAACCCGCGTCCATGATAGATCGTTCGCGCTAATTGAGAGATAACCGTTTCTTCTTCTGAAAAGACCACACCGATCTTGCCTGTGAGATAGGATATCCCAAGGAAAAGCGTGCCGAGAATCACCGACATCCAGATCAACGTAATGCCGGCATTGCGGCTGCGAGGTTCCTTAAATGCCGTAATACCATTCGATATGGCTTCCACACCCGTCAAGGCAGTGGTGCCGTTCGCAAAAGCATGCAACAGAATGAATGGTGTAAGTACACCCAGCGTTTTATGTAAAATATCGACGTGCGGCGGGTCAACGACCAGCCCCACCGAACCGGTAAAGGAGCGGAAAACCCCGATCCCCACCGTGGCAACCATCATAATCAAAAAGAAATACGTAGGGACGGCAAAAGCCGAGCCCGATTCTTTTACGCCCCGCAAGTTGATCATCATAATAAGCAGCACAGATCCCACTGCGATCCATACGCGATAATCATAGAGGGCTGGATACGCGGAGACGATTTGCGCCACACCCGAAGAGACGGACACTGCCACAGTAAGAATGTAATCTGTTAAGAGGGCAGCACCTGCGGTTTGGGCAGGGCCTTCACCCAAATTATCGCGGGCAACGATATAGGCACCACCGCCGCCTGGATAAGCATGGATGGTTTGCTCATAGGAGATGGTCACAATTGCCAGCAAGACAACGATGGCAATGGACACGCCAAATACATAGCCGGTTGCCATAATGCTGACAGCCGCTAAAACACCCAAAATTTCCTGGGTGGCATAGGCGGTGGAGGAGAGTGCATCCGATGCAAAAACAGCCAAGCCTACAGCTTTGCCAATGGTCTGGTGCGCAGCATCCGCTGTGTTGATGGGTCTTCCGATCAGGTAATGGCTAAGCGAGCGCGGCGGTTGGTAATCGGATTCCCGCCGCGTGATTTCGGTTTGATTATTTTCAGGGGTTAACATAATTCTCTCTAGCTGCTAACAAAAATACACCCTCGCATAGTGCGAGGCGTTGAAAGGATTATAGTACAAATCATAAAAGCTGGATTGTGCCTAAGGAATCTGATAAGGGACGTCGGTGATCACCACGCCGGGTTTCGAGAGCAGCTCTTTGCGGAGCATATCAGCCGTTTGCATATGCAAAGCATTGAAAATCGATTTTGACGGAATAAACTGCGGGACCACGATGGTGATGGTTTCGTTAGGCTGTCGGCTGGCAATAATTTCCTCGAGATAACCCAGCAACGGTTCCAGAAAGAGGCGATAAGGCGATTCCACAATGACGAGGCGCGTGCCGCCGCCCCACGTTCTCCATTTCTTCTGAACCCTTTCGGTTTCATCAGGTTCCATGGATATGTGAACAGCCGTAATATCGTCCGATAACATGCGCGCATAACGCAATGCCGCCAGTGTTCCTTGATGAATGTTACTTAATGGAACGATCACACGATGCCGCCCCATGTATGGTGGAGGCTCACCATAATTTTCTAGGGAGAGACCGCGCGCCAGCGCCGAATAATGACGATGGATCATCCAGAAAACAGCCATCAGACTAGGGGTCAGAATCAGGACGACCCAGGCGCCATCTTGAAATTTGGTTACGGAGAAAACGATCATCACGATGAAAGTACAAACGGAACCAAAGCCGTTGACAAACATCTTAAGCTTCCAGCCCGTTTCATAGCGCAGCGTGGAACCGCGCTCGACAATCTCTTCACCCTCTTTGAGATGACCGATCTTCCACCAGCGTAATGCCATGCCGCCCTGAGAAAGAGTAAAGGAAAGGAATACACCGATCGCATAGAGGGGAATTAAGCGCGTAACACTGGCTTGGAAAATAACGATCAGAATAGAGGCGATCACCGCCAGCGCCATGATGCCGCGCGAATAAACCAACCGGCTGCCGCGATAGGTCAACTGACGCGGCAGAAAACCATCTTTAGCAGCCAGCGCGCTCAAGCGCGGAAAATCAGCAAAGGCCGTATTGGCAGCCATGATCAAGATGACAGTTGTGCCCCCAATCAAAGCCAGGTACATAATGCCCTGCCCACGATAGATCGTTTCAGCAAGTTGCGATATAACAGTCACTGTTTCAGAAGGGACGGCGCTAATTACTTTGGCGAGAAACGAAATGCCCAAAAAGAGTGAACCTAGAATAATGGACATCCAGATCAAGGTGATGCCCGCATTTTTACTGCGCGGTTCGTTAAACGCCGTGATGCCATTAGAGATCGCTTCTACACCGGTCAGTGCTGTGGTGCCGCTTGCAAAGGCATGCAGAATCAGGAATGGCGTGATAGCTGTAAAAGTCTTAATGACTTCTATTTCAGGTGGATTGACAACTGTCCCTAATGAGCCTGTCAGATATCGAAACAGACCCAGCCCAACGGTAATAAACATCATGACGACGAAGAAATAGGTTGGGATCGCAAATGCCGTCCCCGATTCTTTTACCCCACGCAGGTTCATCAACATGACCAGGATCACAAAGATAACGCCAAGCTCAACGCGATAATTGAATAGTTTTGGATAAGCTGAAACGATTTGCGCCACCCCTGATGAAACTGAAACGGATACCGTCAGTATGTAATCTGTCAATAACGCTGCCGCTGCCATGAGCGCGGGCACATCACCCAGATTATCACGCGCGACAATGTATGCACCGCCGCCGCCCGGATAGGCGTGGATAGTTTGCTCATACGATAACGTCACAATGGTCAGCAGGATAACAATCGCTATCGAAATCGGAAAAACGATGCCGAATGCGGCTGTACCCGCCGCAGCCAGGATAACAAGAATCTCCTGTGTGGCATAGGCAGTGGATGAAAGCGCATCTGAAGCAAAGACCGCCAAACCAACAGCTTTGCCAATGGTCTGATGCGGTGCATCCGCTGTTTGAAGCGGACGACCGATCAGAAAATGACCAATGGTGCGCGTGGGTTTCTGCTCAGTAGTCCGATGAATAAAAGAAGTGTCTTTGTTATCTTTAGGGTTGATCATGATTCACGAAGTGCCCTCATGCCGAGGGTTATGCATTATAAGCGAATCCCACAAGTTATTCGCGCCGAGCTTCCTTAGGTTGGGTAATTGGAATTTGCAAATGGAAGGTACTCCCCTTGCCTAATTCACTTTCCACCCATACCTTGCCCCCATGTCTGTCCGCAATCGACTTAACGATCGCCAGCCCCAAGCCCGTGCCGCGCTGCGCCAGGGCTTCACGGTTCGTGCCGCGATAGAATTTTTCAAACAGGCGCTTCATGTCACTGGCTGGGATGCCGATGCCGGTGTCCTGGATCGCAAAGGTTAATGTGGTGGGTGCGGTCAACAAACGCACAGTCACCGCGCCGCCCTCGGGTGTGTACTTGAGCGCGTTCTCCACCAGGTTATAGACTCCTTGATGCAACAGCGCCTGATCCGCTTCGATGGCGTGAGGCATATCTTTGGGGAGTTCAACTCCCAGAGAAATATTTTTCTGCTTCGCCTGCAATTGCAAAGCGCTCGTCACACGTTCCAGAATATCCAACACGGGGATGCTATCCACCTGCAAGCCCACACCAAAATCAATGCGCCCCAGATCAAGCAGGTTGTTGACGAGCTTCGCCATATTATCCACGCCCTGCACGATCATCTTGGTATAGCTTTTTTGCTGGTCGTTCAAATCGCCCGCCATCTCGAGCATCGTGGCATAGCCGCGCATCAAAGTTAATGGCGAACGCAAATCATGGCTCACTGTCGAAACAAATTCCGATTTCAACGTGTCGATCTCTTTGAGCTGCGTCACATCGCGCAAAATACAAACCCGCCCAACCGTGCGTCCCTCTGCCAGCATGGCTGACGCAGTAGCAAGATAGGTCTTACCATCCGGCATGCGGATCTCAGCCGAACGCCGTTCACCAGATGAAGACACCATCAACTCATTCAATGCCTTGACCTGGATCGTCCGTTCGAGATCGGGACGTTCCCCGCGCCGGATCGTCACGCCGAAGACATGACCCGCCGCCGGGTTCGCCAAAATGAGACGGTTGGACGCATCGGTCACCAACACCGGGTCTGGGGTGGAGTTAAGGATCGCTTCAAGCTGACGGCGGCTCGCTTCGACTGTTAAGAACAAGCGGATGTTCGCAACCGCCAGCGCCGCCTGACTTGCCAGCGTGCTGATAAAACGAATATCCGATTCAGAGAAGACATGCTGGGTTTTATAACCCGCCCACAAGACGCCATAATAGCGACTCTCATGCTTCAACGCAACTGCGATCAAAGATTCAGGGTTGGGCAGGCTCGGGTCCAGATCCAGCCCGCGGGTTCTGGTAAGAACCGCCATCACGAGGCGATCCTGTTGTTCGGTGAGCGCCAGTATCTGCTGATCCAAATGCATGTAGGTATCTTTTTCAGATCCTGTTGCAAAGCGGATATTGATCTCCACCGGGCTGGGGATCATGTCACGTACCAACATGATACGCGCCGAACTTGCGCCGCTATCGGCAACCGCCTTAATGACCGGCTCAAGCGCTTCATTCAATTTCAGCGAAGAAGCCACACCCTGGCTTGCCACCAATAAACGGTTCAACTCATCGAGGCGGGCTTGGAGACTCACACGCATCTGCTCAAACGAACGCCGCATCTCACCGACTTCATCCATGCCCTCGGTGTTCAGCGGACGGTCGAGCTTGCCAGTGGAAAGATGCTTGGCTTCGGCGGCAAGTCCCTGCAACGAGCCGGTGACCGCGCGCAGACTTAACCGCAGCGAACCCAAGGCGATCAAGCCCAACAAAATGATCATCAGCGAAATGGGCAGGGCAATATCAATCGCGAGTTGCTGCGCTTCCTGCGCGGGGATGGTGAGCGCGATCGCCCAGGGATGCCCTGGCACCGGTTGATAATAGACCAGTTGCCGGGTCCCGTTCGAAGCGGTTTCGGTGGCGAAGACCGACTGGTCGCCGCGCGTCCCGGTATAGGGCGTCATCACCTGCGCAGCTTGCGGATGATAGATGATATTGCCTTGTTCATCGATCAACATGCCAGTGCCGTGCACTTCATCCAAACTATTGAGGTTGGTGATGAGCGAGCGCATGTATGGATTTGAATCCAGATCTGTGCGACCGATCAGAACGCGCGTGGTATTTGGCACGCTGGTGAGGAAGGCGATCCGTGCTGAGCGGTTGACATCCACCGGCGGGATGGCATACATTTGATTCGGTATGCCTTGCGCGGTAAGCGCGATGCCTACTTCTTCTTGTGCGGTGATCTGAAAAACTGCGTCGGTAGGATAATTTGCAACTATCGCCCCGGTTTGCAGGTCATACAATGCCAGTTGATTGAAATAGGGCACGGCTTGCATCTGCCGGCCAAGCAGGGCGGGCAGGTCTGCATCTGCGGTTTGGATCAACTGCGGATCAACCGCGATCTGTGAAGCCAGGTTTTGCCCCGCTTCAAAAAAGAACGGCACGCTTTGCGAACCCGTCTGCGCCACACTTTGTAAGCGGTCTTGCAACAAGTCGCGGGCGGCTTTACCGGCAATGATCCAATCACCGATCAACAAGGTGACCAACAGGATGAAAATGATCGTGCCGGTGCCTGAGACAAAACGCGTCTCGATACTTTTTTCGGCAGGTGAAGGTTGGAGCAAACCGATCCCGCCCCAACGCAAAGGGAAGGCAATCGCGATCACCTGTGCCACCAACCCAGCCACGAGCATCTCACCGGCAAAAGCCAAACTCGCTACACCCGCGTTGCTCAACGCATAATCCAAACGTTCTGAGACGGATGCCAATGTAGAGGTGGTAAAGAATGCGCTGATGACGAACAACACCGTATGCACGATCGTCAAACATAACGCACTGAACAACGGCTGACGCAATAAACTAAAGAGCGGCGTGCGATAACGCTGACGGTTCGCTACCGCGAACAACACGCCCATCAAGCCGAGTTCGAGCATTGTAAAGAGACTGTGTGTATCCCACACAGTTCGCAGCAACCCGCTTAAGAGTCCAAGTCCCGCCGCCGCAAATGGGCCCAGCAAACCACCCGCCAAAGTCCATGGGATGGCGGAGAAGATCAGCATGGTGGAACCCGGCGGCTTTTCGGGCAAGCCAGGCACGGGTAAGGCAGAGCCGCTTGAAAATTCCACACCAAGGAAAAATGTTGTGATGAGAGTCGCAAACACTAATGCGCCAATAATTCCCCATGCACGCGAATCCAGCTTTGGTTGATAAGCCTGCCAATTAAAAAGTGCAACCCCGAGCAGTCCCGCCAAGCCAAGCCACACCAGCCATCCCGCCAATGGAATGGGATTTAGATAAGCAAGATTGGTCAACAAGGATGCAAGAAATTGCATGAAGGGGATTATAGCGTTAATCTGTCATTCTTTTGCTTTGTAATTCCCCACATATGATTCAGGCAACAGACTCGCCAACGACTCCATAATTTGACTTGTCCCCTCGCGCATCATCTTCTGACGATCAGCCTGCTCAGTCAACTTGAACGGTTTCCCCACTGACAGCGTGACTCGCGCACGCCGCCACCATTTGCGGTTATAGATATTTTCATTCTCGGTGCCCGTCATCGCCACTGGAACAATGATCGCACCGGTCTTCATTGCGAGGAATGCCGCGCCTTCCGTGCCTTCTTCCAATTTACCTTCAACGGATTGGCGACCTTCGGGCGCAAGTGCGAGCATGCGCCCCTCTGCCAACCCATCCAACGCCGCGCGGATCGCTTTACGGTCTGGTCTGCCGCGATGCACAAAGATGACACCATACGCGCGAAAGGTCGGACCCACCAGCCAGTGTTCATTCAATTCGATCTTGCCCATCCCGTCAATGGCAACTGGAATGGATGCCGCCAGCAGCACCGCGTCTACATCACCTAGATGATTGATCACGATCAATGCCGGACCCTTCTTCGGAAAATTCTCCATTCCTTTTATCGTGACATTCATCGTCACGAACACGACCAACTTGGTCAGTCCACGCGCAAAGATGCGGAATATCTTTCTTGCGAAAGTTAACTTCGGCAGCTTGACAAGGTCAGGTCGCCACCAATCAGTGACAGGTTTAGGAATCATGCAGCAGCAAGTTCCCTGTTTAGGATGCAGTTGTACTGCATCCTGTTCGCAGTACAACTGCTCACAAACATTAAGTTATTCATACGTTGGGGAGGATGACTGATCCTGCATAGACGCCGCGATACGCTTCAGGCAATAAACCAGCCAGGTGACGCATCACCAAGTCTGCATTTTGTTGACGGGCTTCGTGTCGTTCGTTGCCTTTGGCTGTGATCTCAGGGAGTGTGATCGGTTTCCCGATACGCATTTCAAGCTGCGGCCTTTCGCCGCGTTTGGCGCGTTGCCAGAAATCTTCCGTTGTCCCCACCAACGCCGCCGGGACCACCGGCACACCCGTCTGTTCGATGATATAAGCCACACCTGATTTTGCGCGCCGCATGGCAGGCACATGTGAACGTCCGCCTTCGGGTGCGATCAACAATGGGAAGCCCGATTTAATAATGTGAATAATTTTTGTCAGCAGCACACGGTCATAATCACCGCGATGCACGGGGATGACACCATAGAGTTTTAAAACCTGTCCCTGCCCGGGTTTGTCAAACACATCCGCCGCGCCGATGATCTCCAATTGCTCGGGCCAGAACGCACCCACCAACGGCGGGTCAAAGATCGAGACATGGTTCATGGCAACCACATAGGGTTTGCCATAGGGAATATTTTCCTGCCCGATCACCTTCACACGTCCCAGTATATGGAATATGCCCCTGAACACCGCCTTGGTAATCGGGCGGCTGATCTTAAAATGCAAGGGGACGTGATAGGCTTCTGTCATTTGCAGTATGCCAGCACTTTCTCAAATACCTGCTCAGCATTGAGCTGATCTGAATCCAATACGATCGCATCGTCGGCGGCTTTGAGCGGCGCCACATCACGGGTCGAGTCGATGCGGTCACGTTCGATCACTTTCGCCAGGATCTCGTTGTAATCGGCGCTGCCACTGCGCGCAGTGATCTCATCATACCGTCGTTTAGCGCGTTGCTCCGCGGAAGCATCCAGATAAATTTTCAGGTCCGCTTCGGGCAGCACCACCGTGCCAATATCCCGCCCCACCATCACAACTTTCCCGCGCTGACCGATACGCCGCTGCTGCTGACTCAACGCTGCCCGCACCCCGCGATGCGCCGAAACGACTGACACATTCGCATCCACTTCAGGCAGACGGGTTTCCCAGGTGATATCCTGCCCCGCGATCAGGA
>JBDTWO010000191.1:0-9322 GCA_040006635.1 Chloroflexota bacterium | reverse complement strand
GCCAGCGTTCATCCTGAGCCAGGATCAAACTCTCCGCAAAAAAATTTGCACTCTTACGAGTGTAGATTGTACGGATTTTTTACTGAATCGACAGAGTTGTTGCTTCCTATCACTGTTCAATTGTTAAAGTTCGGGTAACAAAGCGGACGGATTTTACTCGCACCACTTTGACCTGTCAAGGTTTTTACAGACGAAAATACCGATGTCATTGTCTTTCGACATCGGCTCGTCAGACTTCAAAACCAACAGGTTTGGGTCTCTGACTGGAGACTTGCTACTCAGTTTTCAATGATCTGTCAGGGGGACAAAGATCGTGTAATGGACTAGCGAATGGCAATTATATGCATTTGAGTAATACTGTCAAGACTTATCAGAAAACTCAACCTTAAAATATTGCACTTCCCTGTTAATCCCAAATGGACAACTTAAGTCTTTCATCCGCGATGATAGTTTACGCTCTCGCTTCGCCATAACACTAATTACATAACCTATTTTTTTTCAACCAGAACATACATCAAATCAAAATGTTTTATGAAGAAGTTAATTCATTTCTTGTCTACCAGACAAAGCCCTCAACAATGTATTTTGATCTGCATATTCCAAATCCCCACCCATAGGCAATCCACGCGCAAGACGTGTAACATGAACACTGTATTGTTTTAGTTGTGACTGCAAATATAAGGCAGTTGCATCCCCTTCCATACTTGGATTAGTCGCAAGAATAATTTCTTTCACTCCCCCACCTGCAACACGAGCGATCAACTGCTTGATCTTTAAATCATCGGGACCAATGCCTTCGATGGGAGATAAAACTCCCTGCAAGACGTGATACTTTCCCTGATAACCGCCTGTGCGCTCCAAGGCTAAAACATCCAACGCTTCTTCGACAACACAGATGACACTTCCATCTCGCCGCGTGGACTCGCACACTTCACAACGTTCGCGTCCCGCTTCGGTGATGTTGAAACATTCCTGACAAAACGCAGTGTTCGCTTTGAGATTTGCTAATGCCAGCGCCAGATCATCAGAGACATCGTCCGTGGCACGCAAAAGATAGAACGCCAGCCGCGAAGCGGACTTGGGTCCGATTCCTGGAAGTCGTTCGAGGGCGTTGATAAGAGATTGAATTGATTCAGGTAGCAACATAATGGTTTGAAAGTTGGCAGGTTTGAACGTTCAAACGCTTCAACCTGCCAACTTGAAAACTAAAAGGGCAACCCACCCGCCAACGGACCCATCAACTTCTCTTGCAGTGCACGCGATTGATCGAGTGCCATATTCACCGCGGACAAGACCAAGTCCTGCAACATTTCGGCGTCAGCATCTTTGATGAAATCGGGGGAGATTTCAACAGATTGGCATTTCTGGTCGCCTGTCATCACGACCTTGATCGCGCCGCCGCCCGCCGTAGCAGTAACCGTTTCCACGGCGAGTTTCGCTTGCGCTTCTTCCATTTGCTGCTGCATCTTTTGCAATTGCTGCATCATGCCAGCTTGTTGTCCACCACCTCTTTGTGGTCCTTTGTTAAATCCTTTAGCCATAAAATACTCCTCTATGTAATAATAATTTCATGCAAAACTAATCCCACCAAGCTTCCAAAATCACATACGACTTATCTTCAACTTCTGACGTTCCTAACAAATCTGCCGCGCTCGAACCACCAATCCAACTAACTTCATCGGCTTGGAATTGTTCTTTCAGTATTTCTTCCAACTTAAATCCCCAACTATCTTCAGGGTAAATATAAAGCGTATCGGCATGCCAATAACCATCCGCCATATCACGGAGCGAGATGAAGTCCAACGGCAACAAAACCGCACGCCACATTTTGTGATTTTCTCTCAGCCATTCCGCAATTCTTCTGCCGTTAAAGAAATTGAAGTTTGTCTTCGCAATGACATCGAGTTGAATTTGTTGCGACTCACTGATCTGCTTGATAGCAGGCTCTTGGGGAACAGACGGAATAATAAACTCCATTTTTACATCCCGTCGTTGTTTCTTTCCTCTTTCATCTTTCTTCTCTGCCATATCAACCTCAATTACCAATTACGAATTACGCAATACGTATTACGCACATCACTTCAAACATGGGCGAGAGGACCTCGCCCCTACTAATCCTGCGTATCCACGATTTCGCCGCCGTGTTGGATGGCGGTTGCCACCATGCCATCCTGCGCCACATTCGCGGGGATCTTGCCTTTCGCATTCGTCACCACACAACGCACGCTCACATCCGCGCCAAACTCGTCCTTGATCAACTTTTGGATCGCCTCGATCTGATCGGGCTTATCGATCTTTGAAACCAGCACGTCGCTCGCCAAACCCAAAATCAACGTCTTGCCCTGCACATCGATCATCTTGACCGAGTTCATCAACGCCGAAAGATTCGCCTGCGCCTTTGGAAGCGACGACGAGATATGTTTCCACGCCTTGATGACATCGCCCGCGCTGATCACAGATTTCTCAATTGGATGTGGAACCGCTTCACTCTCAGCCTGAGGCTGGGACTCGGTTCTCGAAGCGGTAACAGGCTGAGGCTTGGTCTGACGCGGCGCGGCGGGTTGCGGAGCCGACTCATTCGGAGCGTCCAATACTTCTGCTAACGCAAGTTCCAGACTCAAAGAGGGTTGCCAGCCGCCGCGCAAATCCGTAGCGGCATTATTGAACGACTTCATCATGCGCAGAACGTCACTCGTCGAAAAGGACTTGGCATGCGCCTGCATCTGCTTCTTGACATCTGCCGTGGCTTCGACTTGATTCGCGTTGCCCATTTGAATGAGCATGAGACCGCGCAGATACTCAACGATCTGACGCGCCAGCGAGCGTGGATCAGCGCCCGCATCGAGCGCCTTATGGATGGTTTCAAGCCCATGCGCAGGATCGTGATCCATGATGGACGTGAGGGTATCGAGCACGGTTTGACTTGTGGCAGTGCCGAGCACAGTTTGCGCGAGGGCGAGCGTGATCTTATCGCCCGTGGACGAAAGTTGATCGAGCAGCGATTGCGCATCACGCATCCCGCCCGCAGACTGGCGTGCGATCTGAATCAGCGCATCATCGTCTGCCTGAATATTTTCGGCTTTGATGATGTGTTTGAGATTGGTAACAATCTCCCCCACTGGTACGCGGCGGAACTCATGGCGCTGACAACGCGAAAGCACCGTTGCAGGAATTTTATGAATCTCAGTGGTGGCTAAAACAAAGATGGCATGTGGCGGCGGCTCTTCAAGCGTTTTGAGCAACGCATTGAACGCCGCCGTCGAAAGCATGTGGACTTCGTCAATGATATAGATTTTGTATTTGCCCTGCGATGGCGAGAAGTTGATCTTGTCGCGCAAATCACGGACGTCATCAACGGAGGTGTTCGACGCAGCATCAATTTCGATCAGGTCCATAAAACGATTGTCGTTGACCGCTTTGCAGTGGTCACACTCGTTACAAGGTCGTTTTGTTGGGTCAGGATTCGTGCAGTTGACCGCTTTCGCCAAGAGACGCGCGAGCGTGGTCTTGCCTGTTCCACGCGAACCCGCGAAGAGATACGCATGCGCAACACGGTCAGCCGCGATGGCATTCTTGAGCGTGGTGACGATGTGATCCTGCCCCATCACTTCTGCCCATTCTTTCGGTCGGTATTTTCGGTAAAGAGCTTGAGTCATGTTAGCGTTTAGCCGTTAGCTTTCAGCAATTTGTCATTGATGTGTAGGGGCGGGGTCTCCCCGCCCAATGTTGAGAACATATTATGGAACCTTATACACCGCACGGACATTTCCACTGGGATCCAACAATTGCGCTTCCTCGCCAGATTCCCAAACCGGATTACTTTCGCCCCAGTATAAATCAATGACCGTGTTCGTTCCAGCAATGGTATGGATCTGCACCGCACCGCCGCCATTGAGCGTCAGGTTAGGAAAGGAAAACACACTCCGATTCGAATCCTTCAACTGCCAGCCCGAAAGATTGAGTGAATCTATACCGGCATTATGCACCACCACCCATTCCGCGTTCAACGTCCCAGCACCGATGATGCTGACGATCTCAACAGGGATGTCCACATTCGGGTTGAGCGTTGCAACAGGCACGCCGCTTTGACCATTTGCCGGTGCCGCCGGTTGAACTGAAGACACACTCACCGAGCGGTAATTCCGGTCATACCAGAACAGGATCGAGGCGGTCACACAAGCGGAGATAAAGACGTTCAACAGCAGGTAAAGGATGAGTTTACGGCGATCCATGTTGCTCGAATCATAGCACAGATTGTCGCCGATTGAAATTACAGAGTATCGCAAAATTTGATAAAAAGGAATTCGACTTCCCTTCATAGCTTTCAAAAAAAGTTTGTTTGATTATGATGCAAGCGATAAAAATCCTGCGTCAAAAGGCGCAGGATTTGATCCTGAAAAGCTTTTATTTAGTTGTGAGTTTCGTCACCACAAAATCATCAAAAGTAACGTCTACCGATGAAATGTTATCCCCGCTCCAGATTTGCAAGCCAACGGCTCCCTTGACATATGTAGCATCTGTGACTGAGGCGATCTGCTTTCCATCCACATACAGGGTCAGCCTTCCGTTTCCACAATCCGCGCCGACGCGATAAGACGCGGCATCCTGTGTGATCGCATCCGACGAAGCCCACTGGTCATTATTGGTCAGGAACACATCCGTCTGCGCCAACGCAGCTTTGGCGATCGCATATTCACCGGCCGGGGTCATAACCATATAGTAACCCGAGTCAGTGACAGACTGCTGGTCACAAATAATCCCAAAGGCCGTGGTTGCATCAGTGCCGCTGGCATTGACAGTTACTTCAACATGCACGTTTTCAAATTCTTCATTGTTGGGCGTGCTCCAAACGATGTAGTTATCTCTGAAAGCTTGCATACGCAAACCACCGCCTGAATATTCAACCGAACTATCCGTATCCGTGCCCAAGCCCCAGTCGCCAGAGCCGCTATTAAAATCATCTTGCAACAACGGTCCCCCGCCTAATAAAGAAACTGCACTACAAGCCACAGAACTTAAAACGAGCATCGTAATTGCCAGCACACCTTTGGACAAATGACTTTTCATTTTGCATTCTCCTTTTAAAAATATTGGATGATTTTATCCAGCTCAAAAGAATCAGCAATCAGACATACGGGGGATTAATTGGACTCACCGACTCATCGTCAGCGCGACCCAGTCACCGATCTGCCGCCGCTCGTTCATTCGTAGACCTTTTGCCTGCCCTGCTTCGATGACACTTTGTTCCTGCTCGAACAGAATCCCACTTAAGACGATCGAACCATGCTCTTCGATCAAGTCTGCGAGACCCGCATTAAACAAACGGATGATCACCGGCGCGAGAATATTCGCCACCACCAACGGAGCTTTGCTAAATGGGAACTTACCTTCGAGTATTTCATTCACCGAACCCACGCCAAGCATCAACTCATCCCCCACTCCATTGGTGTCTGCATTCTCGCGCGAATTCTTCACAGATTCATCATCAATATCCACGCCGATGACAGTTTTTGCGCCCAACTTGATCGCCGCAATGGACAAGATACCTGAACCACAGCCCACATCAATGACATTCGACATTTGACGTTCGACGAACACCCTTTCCATCAACTCCAAACACAACTGCGTCGTCGGATGCGTCCCTGTGCCGAACGCCATGCCAGGATCGATCTTGATCGCAATGCGCTCTGGGTTGGGCGAATCCATCCACGCGGGCAGGATGAGGAGTCGCTCCCCGATGAGGATTGGCTTATAGTATTGTTTCCAAGCTTCCATCCAGTTTTGATCCGCGATCTGCTTATAAGTCGGAGCAGGCAAAGGGCGAATCATCCCCAAATAGAAAAGGGATTCCTCCAGCTTTTGGCGCGTCTCTTCCAGCTGATCGTTCACTTCCAAATACGCGCGGACGGTGATCGGTCCAGTTGGCGTACCCGCATCTTCAGCATCGTTATATTTCACACCCTGCTCGGTCATCACGCCATTCGGCGCAAACCGCGCAAACACATCCGCCACTGATTCGGCGAGTTCACCATCTACTGTCAAAGAGACTTCAAGCCAGTTCATAGTTACATCATCCCGTCATCTGAAAAATTTGATCGAGGAGTCCAACGTCGAACGGTCGGACATCTGGCAGATCAGCCATTGAAAAATAACCGTATTCTGAAACTTCATCGCTGGGTTGAAAAGCGCCAGCCGTGATCTTGCATAAATAATATAAACCAACTTTATCCGGAGACCAGGTTTTGACCAATAACAACTTCTCAACCTCAACTTCCAAGCCAGTCTCTTCGTGAACTTCGCGGACCACGCCATCTTCCGGCGTTTCACTGTATTCCAAACTTCCACCCGGCAAACCCCAGGGATGGTATTGTTGATAGGTCATTTTGACGAGCAAGACTTTGCGCTCTGCATTGAAAATGACCGCCGCCGCAAAGACCTGAAACAGTGGTCGGATGATACGTGACAAAACAATTTGAAACCACAAAGGGAGAACGCGCCAAACCTGTAGAAGAAAACTTCTCATGGTTCAAATCGATAGAACTTGACATGGGCTTCTTCCAGCGTGACCAAACCCGCCTTAATATGCGGTTCGATCAACGCAAGGAATTTATCCAGTTTCTCTTGCGTATCCACGATCTCAATAATGATCGGTAGATCTTCAGAGAGTGTATCGAAACGAAACGTATGTATCTTGCGCGTGTTCGCGCCAAACCCCATCATGCCGCGCAGCACAGTAGCACCTGCCAAGCCTTGTTCGCGTGCCTGCAAAACGATCCACTCATAGAGCGGCTTGTGCTCATACTTATCCGCTTCGCCGATGAAAATGCGGAGCAATGTCCCATCTTGTGGAAGTTGCATGGCTAATCTCCTCTGGAGTCCGCCAGCTCATTGCACTCGCAGGGTGTGCTGGCGAAATCATTTCCAAATCCAAAACGCGACGGTGCGTCCCAACCAGACCAACAACAATCCCAGGATCACATTCGCACCGACATTTGCCAGCGCATTGAACGTTTCACCGTCACGAAGTAAGTTTATCGTATCATTGCCAAAAGAAGAAAAGGTTGTAAAACCACCGAGCACACCTACAAAGACCAACGCTCGCGATTCGGATGTGAACACGCCGCGTGCTTCAGCAAGCTGGGATAGGAATCCGATCACGAAACAACCGATGAGGTTAACCGTCAACGTCCCAAAAGGGAAGTCAATACTCTTGCTCACAGATTGAATCCACGTGCCAAGCAAGTAGCGCGAGACCGAACCCAGCGCACCGCCAAGCGCCACAAAAAGTATGCTCAAAACAAATCCTTATGCACTGCGCGGATCAGATCCTTCTCATCGAATAACATCGGCGGCAGATCATCGACAGCGAAATATTGGATCTCAGAGATTTCGTGGCTTTCTCTAAATTCACCGGCGACGATCTCACAAAGATACACTAAACTGACGTGATGAAAATACGGGGAACTATCTGCCAGCAACAAATTCAAAACTTCAATGGTCATCCCCGTCTCTTCAAAAAACTCGCGGACGATCGCATCCTTGGGTTGCTCATGAAATTCCAATCCACCAGCCGGGATGCCCCAGGCGAGTTTGCGATAGGTATGTTTGAATAACAGGATGCGTCCCTGCTCATCGAACACCAACGCCGCAACCGCCATGCGGAATCGCGGTCGCAAAATTCGCGATGCAAGGGTTTGAAGCCAATGTGGAAACAGTCCCCAAATGCGTAGAAGAATTTTGATCATATAAGTCCCCGCATTATAAAACAAAGTGAGCGGACAAAATGTCCGCTCACTGAATACTGCTTTCTGTCTTATCCCCCCAGCCTCTCATTCAACCAATCCAAAAATCCTTTTTCCTGCGGCTTGACTGTTGTGCCCAAACTCTCAGCCAGTTTCTCGAAGAGCTCTTTCTGTTCCTTCGACAACTTGGTGGGGATTTCGACATTGATCAATACCAACTGGTCTCCACGCGAGGTTCTGCGTAAATGCGGCACCCCTTTGCCCCGAATGTGAAAGACTTTACCAGGTTGAGTTCCCGAGGGAATCTTCAATTTCTCATCGCCATCGAGCGTCGGCACATGCACATCAGCACCCAGCACAGCCTGTGCAATGTTGATGTCTAGATTCAACAAAATGTCATTCTCACGGCGCTTGAAGAATTTATGCGGTGCAACGTCCAATACCAAAAACAGACTGCCGCTTGGACCGCCAAACACGCCGGGTCCACCCTCACCGTTCAAGCGGATCTGTGTACCCACATCCACACCCGCGGGGATCTGTACTTTCTTCTTGATATTCTTGCGTTCCAACCCGCCGCCGCGACAAGTCTTACACGGCGATGCAATGATCTCACCGCGACCATTACAGGTTGGGCATGTGCCGGTCTGCACCATCTGACCCAAAAAGGTCTGACGGATCTGCCGCACTTCACCCTGTCCATTACACGTGGTGCATTTCGTGGGCGAGGTTCCGGGCTCGGCGCCGTTCCCATTACAGCGCGAACAAGTCTCTTCGCGCGGGAACTCGATCTCTTTATCCACGCCAAAGACCGCTTCTTCAAACGTCAACGTGACTTGCATCTGCAAGTCGCGTCCACGGCGCGGGGACTTGCGCGAACGCCGTCCGCTTGAAAAGCCGAAGCCGCTCAACAGGTCTTCGAAGATATCGCCAAAGTCTGAGCTGTAATCATGGAAACCGCCGCCCATGTTGCCCAGCCCCTCTTTGCCAAAGCGGTCATAGCGGGCGCGCTTCTCGGCATCCGAAAGTACGCCGTAAGCTTCGTTCACTTCCTTGAACTTTTCCTCGGCGTTCGGCTCCTTGCTCACATCCGGATGATACTGACGCGCAAGTTTACGGAACGCGCTTTTGATCTCATCATCGCTCGCGCTCCGTCCAACGCCCAGGGTCTCGTAATAATCGTTGCTCATAATTTCAGAGAATAGATAACTAGAGAGCAGAGACTAGTCTCCACTCTCTACTCTCTTTCTATTCTTTGACTTCTCCATCCACTACATCAGGTCCTGCATCGGGATTTGGATTAGAACCCGCTTCGCTCCCACCCGCGGCTGGATTCTGCTCATAGACGCTGGCACCAATCTTTTGAATCGACTCTCCCAAAGACTCCGTCGCAGCCTTGATCGCCGCGACATCATCACCTTCGGCAGCCTTCTTGACTTCAGCTACCTTAGTCTCAACTTCAGACTTGGTCTCAGCCGGGACTTTATCCCCGAACTCTCTCAAAGCCTTTTCAGCCGCATAAGCCGTATTATCGGCATTATTCCGCGCTTCGATCAATTCCTTGCGTTTGCGGTCGTCCTCAG